>NZ_VRKW01000001.1:0-309756 GCF_009746715.1 Ketobacter sp. MCCC 1A13808 | reverse complement strand
GGAGTTGAGAGTATGAGCCAAGCGATGTATGACAAGATACGCCAGGTATTGGCGACGAACGCCGATCCGGTATCATTGCAAAATCTCGTCGATGTTGTGGAAATCCGCAATGTAGCGGAAAACGGGGATACATTGTCGGCGGAACTCTGTTTCGGGTACGCCATCGAGCCGGTGCGGGAGCAGCTGCAGGCAACGTTGTCGCAACTGCTTACCGGCTTGGGCTTTGCCAAGCTGAAACTGACACTAACCTGGCAGGTAAAGCCCGCCCAGGATAAGCCTTTGGAAGGCGCGGGCAAAGTCAAGAACATCCTGGCGGTGGCGTCCGGCAAAGGGGGCGTGGGGAAATCCACTACCGCCGTGAATTTGGCCCTGGCTCTGGCGGCTGACGGGGCGCGAGTGGGTATACTGGACGCGGATATCTACGGTCCCAGTTTAGGCATGATGCTGGGGGTGCCTAAGGGTACCCGCCCGGAAGTGCATCAGCAGAATTTCTTTGTGCCGATTGAGAGTTTGGGGCTTCAATCCATCTCTATGGGTTTTTTGACCACTGAAGAAACGCCTATGGTCTGGCGAGGGCCGATGGCCAGTGGTGCTTTACAACAATTGCTCAAGCAAACGTTGTGGAATGATCTGGATTATCTGGTGGTCGATATGCCCCCAGGCACCGGCGATATTCAGCTTACCCTGTCGCAACAGGTGCCGGTATCCGGCGCTGTGGTCGTGACGACCCCCCAGGATATCGCGTTGCTGGATGCCAAGAAGGGCATAGAGATGTTTCGCAAAGTGCATGTGGCGGTGCTCGGGGTGGTAGAGAATATGGCCACTCACATTTGCAGCCAGTGCGGTCATGAGGAGCATATCTTTGGTGAAGGTGGTGGCGCCGCCATCGCGAAAGAATACGGGGTATCGGTGCTGGGCAGCTTGCCCCTGGATCTTTCTATCCGCGAGCAGGCGGACAGTGGTAAGCCGACGGTGGCCAGCGATCCCAATGGGCCGATTGCAGCGGTCTATCGACAAATAGCACGATTGTCTGCAGGACAGTTGGCCAAAATGGCCGGACGCTCTGCCGGGGCATCCCCGAAAATCAGTATCCATAACGACTGAGGACTTCACCTCAAGGGCGAAAAACAGGTATGATTCGCCCTTCATTTCAGGGGAGTAACGGAACGCAATGTCCATCAAATCTGATATCTGGATTCGCCGTATGGCGCAAGAACACGGCATGATTGAACCCTTCGAGCCAGGCCAAGTGCGCCACGGCGCAAGTGGCGACCGGATTATTTCCTATGGCACCTCAAGCTACGGGTATGATGTGCGCTGCTCCACTGAGTTTAAAGTGTTCACTAATATTCATTCTGCTACGGTCGATCCCAAGGACTTTTCTGATAAAAGTTTCGTGGATGTAGACAGTGATGTATGTATTATTCCTCCCAATTCATTTGCCCTGGCACGCACAGTCGAGTTTTTCAGAATCCCCAGAAACGTGCTGACCATTTGCCTTGGCAAATCCACTTACGCCCGTTGTGGCATTATCGTGAACGTGACGCCCCTGGAACCGGAGTGGGAAGGGCACGTGACCCTGGAATTTTCTAATACCACAACCTTGCCGGCGAAAATTTATGCAAATGAAGGCGTGGCGCAGATGCTGTTCCTGGAGTCGGATGAGGAGTGCGAAGTGTCCTATCGGGATCGTGGCGGTAAGTATCAGGGTCAAACCGGTGTAACGCTGCCAAAGGCGTAATCGGGCGCTGCTCAGAATTCTGCATGAAGCATTGCAAAAAAGGCCGGGCTCATTGAGTTCCGGCCTTATTTGTTTGCATGTGCTAATCTTTCGTTTGGGTAGCATAATCAAATAGTTGGACTAAATATGGAACTTGAATTGCTGTATTGGCACTGGGTTGTTTTTGGTGTGGTGTTGATGCTGGGTGAAATCGCGATTACCACCTTTTTTATTCTGTGGTTCGGTGTGGCCGCTATCCTCATGGGAGGGCTGTTGTTCTTGCTGCCGGGCTTGAGTGTCAATTGGCAAATTTTTATCTGGACTCTCCTTTCGGCGGCGTTAGCTTTGCTTTGGTTTAGGTTTTTAAAACCATTGTCAATTGATAAAACCAAGGCTGGCATGTCACGGGAAGCGATTGTCGGCGAGGTGGGCCAGGTGATCAGTGTGCCGACAAAAGAACGGCGGGGGCGGTTGCGTTTTCCTGCGCCTATATTGGGGAGTGATGAATGGATTATTATTTCTCAGGATTCATTGGCAGAGGGGGACCGGGTGCGGGTAAAAGACGTATCGGGTAATTCCCTGGTAGTAGAAAAAATGGTGGGTTAAAAACGAATAAGAATCGAGAGCCGCTTGTTACGAAGGGCACAGTTGTTTCCGGTGTCCGGTTACAGGCAAGGGTTTGAAGCTTTTTAATAAGGAATACTGAGTATGGTAAACGCAGGGTTTTACGTCGTCATTGCAATATTCATTTTGTTATTGGTCACGTTGGCGAAAGGGGTGCGGTTGGTGCCGCAGGGTAATAAATGGGTGGTACAGCGATTAGGGAAATACCACAATTCATTAGGGCCGGGGCTCAATATCATTATTCCCTATGTTGATTCCGTCGCCTACAAAGTCACAACGAAAGACATCGTTTTGGATATTCCATCACAGGAAGTAATCACCAAAGATAACGCCGTCATCATTGCCAACGCAGTGGCGTATATCAATATTATTTCGCCGGAAAAAGCCGTTTACGGGGTTGAGGACTATCGCCTTGCGATTCGGACTTTGGTACAAACTTCTCTGCGTTCGATTATCGGTGAAATGGATCTGGATGATGCCTTGTCTTCACGGGATAAAATAAAAGCGCATTTGAAAAACGCGATTTCTGATGATATTTCTGATTGGGGCATCACCTTAAAAACCGTTGAGATTCAGGATATCAACCCGTCCGGCACCATGCAGACGGCGATGGAAGAACAGGCCGCTGCGGAACGGGCACGTCGTGCGACGGTGACCCGTGCAGATGGGGATAAGCAGGCCGCAATTCTGGAAGCGGAAGGGCGATTGGAAGCCTCGCGCCGGGATGCGGAAGCGGACGTGGTATTAGCAAAAGCCAGTCAACAGGCCATCGAAATGGTGACCGCCGCGATCGGCGATAAGGAAATGCCGGTGTTGTTTTTGCTTGGTGAAAAATACGTAAAATCCCTGGAGAAAGTAGCGGTGTCGCCGAATGGAAAAACCGTGGTGTTTCCAGCGGATTTACCAAATGCAATCAAAGGACTTATGGGGCGTAGCTAGGATAGCGCTCAGTGCGGTGGTAGAGCGCAGATCTGGCATCATTCAGTGGGTCTGGGCACTACCCGGACTCCTGTAGGCCGACTCGGTGATTGAGTGCAATTACCTACTAAATAACTCACATGTATATGACATTCAATGTTGCAAATACTCAGAAACTCGCTGATTAAGTTCGCTAACTCTTCAATCAAACTGAAAATGACACTGATGGCTGTGATGGCATTGCTCGGTTTCTCTTATATTGTGTTCAGTAATTATTCCTTTTTCACTGAAACCAACCAGAAGCTAAAGCAAGTTCAGGACATCGATTCTCAGCTGGTCAGGATCGGCAATCGGTTGCAGATCGGCTTTCTGGATGTGAACCGCTTGTTTGAAGCGGCCATTGCGGAGAATGAATACGATACTTTGGCCGCTGCGATGGATCACAGCACGAGCCAGCGCAAAGATATATTGAGAATCACAACGCTGAAACCGTCGCTGGCGAGCCGCTCGCATGAAATGCTGGCTAGCTTTGATCAATACATTTCAGATACCCAAAAGTACACTTTGAGAGTACTTAATGGCGAATTTTCCGCTGACGAAATGCACTCAGCGATCGCGTCCACGCTCAAGCAGCGGAAACAATATGACCTGCTGGTGCGTAACTTTAATAAAACCGTCAATAATGACTTTGATAAAACGCTGGATACCATCCGCATCGAATCGGAAGCGGCCAGCTTTAGCCAATTCGTTATCGGGACGGTTTTGGTTGGCTTGGTGTTGTTTGCCATCATTTGGCTCATTATTGTGGTAACCAGTGCTATCGGTCAGGTGATCAAGCTCGCCGGACAGATCGCGGAGGGTAATCTTGACGTGGAGGTCGGCATTGGGACCAGCACTGAGGTGAACCGCCTGTTTATGGCGCTGGCAACCATGCGCGATCGATTGAAAAAGCAGTATCAGGAATCCGCGATACGCACCGAGCGCCAGGAACAGATATCGCGTCTCAATGATGCGTTGCGAGGTGAACTGACCACACTGCAGGTAAGCAATAATATTTTACGCTGTCTGGCCGAACTATTGGGTGCCAATGTGGGTGCGCTTTATTTGCTGGAAGGCGATACGCTGGTTATGAAAGCGAGCTATGCCTTTAGTCACCGCAAAGGCGACCGTACTCGGTTTCTGTTGGGTGAGTCTATGGTGGGCCAGGCTGCGTTGGAACGTAAACTGTTTATGGTGCGTGATTTGCCTGCGGATTACGCACCGGTAGCGTCCGGCCTGGGTGAAGCCACTGCCACCGAAGTGATGCTGGTTCCGTTGGAGTTTAACGGAAACCTGCTGGCAGTGATCGAACTCATGTCGTTTACCCCGTTCACAGAGCATCAGATCGATTTTGTCGAACGCAGTGCAGAAGGGCTCGCTATCGCCCTGAGTTCAGCTATCTCCAGAATGCAGTTGGCGGACGCCCTGGAACGCACGCGCCTGCAGGCAGAGGCGATGGAACAACAGCAGGAAGAGTTACGCGCGACTAATGAAGAGTTGGAAGAGCAGGCTACGACCTTGCGTGCGTCGGAAGAAGGATTGCAACAGCAACAGGAAGAATTGCGTGTAATGAATGAAGAGCTGGAAGAACGCAACCAGTTATTGGATCGGCAGAAAGAGGAAATTGCTCAAAAAAATAAAGACCTGGAAGCTTCACGGGAAGAACTGCACGGAAAAGCCAAACAGCTTGAAATGAGCGGTCGGTACAAAACAGAATTTTTATCAACGATGTCCCATGAATTGCGTACGCCTCTGAACAGTATTCTGATTTTATCCCAGGGTTTGGTGGAGAATAAAAAGCGGAATCTGGATGAAAAACAGGTTGAACATGCCAAAGTGATTAATTCTTCCGGCCGCGATTTGTTGATGCTCATCAACGATATTCTGGACTTGTCGAAGGTGGAAGAGGGCAAGCTTGAATTGGTGGTGGAAGAGCTCAACCTACAGGCATTTGCGGACAAACTCCATGGTCAGTTCGATGTCCAGGCGGAGAATAAGAAAATTGGTTTCGGGGTCGAGGTCGAGCCGGAACTGCCGGATAGTATTTTGATAGACGAGCACAGGCTGAGTCAGATTCTGCGGAATTTTATTTCTAACGCACTCAAGTTTACCCACAAGGGCTCAGTTAACGTATCCGTCGGTCGGGCCGAAACCGATGTTCGCCTGGCTGAAGGTCACCTGCTCAGAAAAGAGGATGCCATTGTCTTTAAGGTGAAAGATTCCGGGATCGGCATCCCGAAGGACAAGCTCGGTTTGATTTTTGAGGCTTTCAAACAGGTAGATGGCACCATCAGTCGCAAATACGGCGGTACTGGATTGGGTCTGACTATCTCGAAAAAATTGGCGGAAATCATGGGCGGCGGTGTAGATGTGCTCAGTGAAGGTGAAAATTTCGGTTCTGAGTTTGTTTTGTATTTGCCGCGAACAGTGACACCCGGTGTGCATAAAGCAAACGATTCGGGCACAGAGCAGGTAACCTCTCCAGCCAAACCCTCTACCTCGTCTGCGGAGCCGCTCACGCCAGCGGGCGTATCTTCCGAAGATGCGCCCTTTTCCGGGGCTGCCGTGGTGCGGGAAAAAACCGTTTTGATCATTGAAGACGACCCCAGTTTTAGCGGCGTGTTAAAAAATCTGGCAGAAGATTTCGGATTTGAAGCACACTGCGCTCATACGGTGGCAGATGCCCGTGCCTATTTGAATCACCATTTGCCCGGTTCCATCATTCTTGATCTGGGTTTGCCGGATGCACCGGGTGAGCATTTGCTGAGTATGTTGAAGGAGGATAAGGAAACCAGGAACATTCCGGTTCATGTTATCTCCGGGAAGCTCAATGTCAATGTATCCGACCTTGCGGGAGCGGAAGAGTTTATTGCAAAACCGTTCAGTCGTGATCGTCTGGATCAGTTGTTCCAGGATATAGAATCCGAAATTCACGATCTTAGCTACCAGCGTGTTCTGATAATCGAGGACGACGAGGTTCAGTGCGAACAGTTGAAAATGAATTTCGACAAACAGAATATTGCCAGTGATATCGTCAGTTCCGGTGAGCACGCGTTGTCCCTGGTAAATAGCGAACATTATGGCGCTATTATTCTGGATCTTGAGTTACCTGATGTGGATGGGTTTGGTCTGGCAAAGGCATTGGGTGAAGCGACTCTGGGCAATACACCGATTATCATCTATACCGCCCGGGACCTGAATAAGAAACAGGACGCCGACCTGCGTAAGTACGCCAAACGCATAGTCTTGAAAACGGATAAGTCCATCTCCCGGCTGATCAACGAAACGACGTTATTTTTGCATTGGGTGAACGAAAGTGATAAGACACCGAATACCAAAGAGTGGGTGGATACCAGTCCGTCTGATGGCTTGAATTTCGCAGGTAAGCGATTATTGCTCGTGGACGATGATATCCGTAACCTATATTCTCTCTCTGCTGTGCTGGAAGAAAGTGGCTTTGAAATTGAAACCGCCAGCACCGGGATAGAAGCTTTGGATATGCTGGCATCACAACCGGCTTTTGACCTGGTATTGATGGATGTGATGATGCCGGAAATGGATGGATTGGAGGCCATGAAGAAAATTCGCAGTCAGAGTCAGTTTAAATCCCTGCCTTTAATCGCGCTCACCGCAAAAGCAATGCGTGATGACCGTGCCCGTTGTATTGAAGCCGGTGCCAATGACTATCTCTCGAAACCGGTGGAAACGGTTAAGCTCAAATCGATGATTAAAATGTGGTTGAGACAAAGCTGATGCAGCAAGACCATTTTAGTCACCAGTTGAGTGAGTTCGAGGTGGAAGTAGAATGCCTGATGGAAGCGCTGTTTTTGCGCTGGGGTTACGACTTTCGCGAGTACACTCGAGCTTCCTTGCGGCGTCGCGTGGCCCGATATATTTCCGATAATAGCTTTGAGCGGGTGTCGGACCTGCAAAACGAACTGATTAAGGATAAGAAACGCTGTAACCACTTTGTTCGAGGCTTGACGGTCAATGTGACGGATATGTTTCGTGATCCGTCATTTTACCGCGTGATCCGGGAGAAAGTGGTACCGGAATTACGCTCCCATCCGTTTATTAAAATCTGGCATGCCGGCTGCTCGACCGGGGAAGAAGCCTATTCCATGGCAATCCTGCTGCGGGAGGAAGGTCTGGGTGATCGCGCCGTTATTTATGCCACGGATATTAACTCTCAGGTACTCGATCAGGCCAGTAAAGGGGTGTACCACGACCGGATGCTGGCGACGGCACAAGAGAACTATCAGGCGTCCGGCGCCAGAGGGCACTTTAGTGACTTTGTTTCCGTTGGTTACGAAAGGTTTCTAATCGATCCTGAACTAAAGCGTAACATCGTGTTTACCCAGCACGATTTGGTTACAGATCAGGTGTTTGGTGAAATGCAGATGGTGGTTTGCCGAAACGTACTGATTTACTTTCGCCGCGAACTACAGACAAAAGTGCTAACCTTATTTCATGATAGTCTGGATATCGGAGGGTTCATGGGGCTGGGAATTAAGGAGTCGTTACGCAGCCTTCCTAACCAAAATAGATTCAGGGAGATTGATGGACCGGCAAGAGTGTTCCAGCGAGTTGATTAAACGGTTGGAACTCGTGGTAGTGGGGGCTTCCAGTGGCGGCCTGGAAACCCTGATCGAATTTTTGCAGGCGTTGCCTGAACAATACCAGGTGCCCACAGTGGTGGTGTTACACCAGCGGGCGAATAGAGTGAGTGGTGTACCGGAAATGCTGTCTAAGTACACCCATCTGAAGGTAGTTGAACCGGAAGACAAACAAAAAATAGAAACCGGATGTATGTATATTGCGCCACCGAATTATCATCTATTAATTGACGCTGATCACAGCATCGCTTTGAGTCTGGACGCACCACTGAATTATTCCAGACCTTCGATCGATATGGCCTTTATTTCCGCGTCGGAAGTGTATGAACAGCATTTGGCCGGTTGTATTTTTACCGGGGCCAACTCCGATGGGGCCGATGGTTGTGTCGCGATAAAAAGAAATGGCGGCACCGTGTTCGTGCAGGATCCGGTGGAAGCCAGTGTGGATACCATGCCCCTGTCTGCTATTAAGGCGGTTAGGGTCGATGGTGTTTTGTCCATCCATGAAATTGCAGGACGCTTGGTTAAGATGGGTGCGCGGAGTAACGCGTTATGATGCAAAGCATACTGATTGTTGACGACCAACAAGCCAATTTAGTCGCGTTGGAGGCGACATTGAGCGAGTTGGACAATGTGGAAATAATATCCGCTACCTCCGGTCCGCAAGCGTTATCGATTCTATTGAAAAAAGACGTGGCCATGGTGTTGCTGGATGTGCAGATGCCCGGTATGGATGGATTTGAAGTCGCGAGCTTTATGCGTCAGCGGCCGAAGACACGGCACGTGCCGATCATATTTTTGACTGCGATTAACAAAGAAGAGAGTTATCTTTTTAAAGGCTACGAAAACGGCGGCGTCGATTTTTTGTTTAAGCCGTTTAACCCGTTCGTGCTGCTCAGCAAAGTGCGTATTTTTCTTGAGCTGGACGGGCGCCAAAAACAGCTGGAAGAAGCGCTCAGTAACTTGCGGCAAGTCAAAACCAGTAACGAAGTATTATTGAAGTCAGTGGGGGAAGGTATCATCGGTGTCTCTATCGACGGCTTGATCTCCTTTATCAATCCGGCGGCCGAGATGATTCTGTGCTGTAATGGCACCACGTTAATTGGTCAGCCCCTGTACAAGTCCGTTATCGTATCTACCCATAAATCCAGCGGCTCGGACTGGAAGGAATCCAAGCTATTTCATTCCTGCTCTCAGGGTAAGGCATTTCATTCCGATGTGGGTGTGTTCAGGGCATCCACTAACCGGATGATTCCCGTTGAATACACCGCCAGCCCAACGCATTCGCCCTCCGGTTCATTTGATGGCGCGGTAATCGTTTTCAAAGATATTACCGAGCGCAAAAAAATAGAAGAGAAGCTGCATTACCTGGCTCAATACGATTCGTTAACCGAGCTGGGTAACCGTAATCTATTTAATTCGGCATTGAATAATTCCATAACTTACAGTAACCATAGTGGCCAGACATTTGCGTTGTTGTTTATGGATCTGGATCGGTTTAAGCAGGTAAATGACACGCTTGGACATGACGCCGGGGATGCATTGCTAAAAGAAGTGGCTATCCGGGTGGCACACTGTATACGGGATACCGATATACTATGTCGATTGGGAGGTGACGAATTTACGGTCATTATTAGCGGAGATCATGCAGAGCAGGCATCCCGGCGTGTCTCCGATAAATTAATTTACGCATTGTCACAGCCATTCGAAATATTGGGGCAGGAGCTCTACGTGGGTGCCAGTATCGGCATCGTTTATTATCCGGAATTAGGCAAAACCGCTGGTGAACTGATAAAAAACGCGGATATGGCCATGTATCAGGCCAAACACGAAGGCCGGAATCGATACCGTGTGTTTGAGTCCGATATGAAATCTCAGGTGGAAGAAACAATGGCGCTGGAAGTTGAGTTGCGCCGCGCATATGAGATTATGGATTTCAGTCTGCATTTTCAACCGAAGTACGATATGAAAACCGGTAGTATCGTGGGAGCCGAAGCCTTGATTCGATGGCGTGCGGGTGAGCGGGATGTTTCTCCGGCCATATTTATTCCCATTGCCGAGGAAACGGGTCTAATTAACGGTATCGGTCGCTGGGTATTTGAGACCACCTGCATACAGGTGCGTAAGTGGAGTTTAGATTACAATTTGCCACCGGGTTTCCGGGTTTCCGTTAACATGTCGGTGCAGCAATTGCAGGATCCGGATCTGATCGAGCTTCTGAAACAGGCGGTCGTGTCCAGCCGGGTTGATCCTAACCTGCTGGAGGTCGAGATCACCGAAAGTCTGTTTTTGGAACGAACCGAAGTAAATATGGAAAATCTGGCAAGCATCCGCGAGTTGGGGACCGGGATTGCGATCGATGATTTCGGAACCGGTTATTCGTCTATGGCGTATTTGGCGCAACTGCCGTTTACGGTGTTAAAAATTGATAAAACCTTTGTGGATGATGTTCATTTACCTCAAGGTAGTGCCATTATTTCTGCGGTGGTGGCATTGTCGAATGGTCTGGGGGTAGAAGTCATAGCGGAGGGAGTGGAAACTGAAGCCCAGGCCAACCGGCTCCTGCAATTAGGTTGCGTTCACGCTCAAGGCTTCTTCTATAGTCGTCCGCTGGCGATCGATCAGTTCGAAGCGCTTATGGAGAGTGGGTTTCGTTTGCCTTCATCACAACGGCTCGGAAGTTAGTTTAGTTTTAAGTCCGTTAACTCCAGTAAAAATACTTCGCCGTCGTCGTTCTGTCTGAGTTTGACCGGAATATAGGGGTACTCCCGATGGACCCATATTTCTGTTTGCCGCTCAGGGTCATCGTGAATCCGTCTCAGATGCAGGGTCTTGATGTCGCCGATGGGGGTTTGCAGCTCCGGCTCGTCAATACGCTCAAATTCAAGCATCTCTACGCTGTCTTTCTTCGCTTCCGAGACTTCGATTAATGGGTTTTTCTGGTCAATTTTCAAGGCTAATGTCAGCGTGCTGGTGATCGGGTCTTGGTCGCCAGGGCTAATGGTAAACTCACCGCTGCGTTTCTTGACTTTGTATTCTGCGGTGCCGGCATCCCAGTCAAATAAGAGTCGGGCTTTGCGTTTGCTCAGAAAGGTGCCGCGCTCAGAATGGTAGGCAAGCGGAATGATGTGATTATCCTGCCAGATGAAGTCTGAGGTTTCCTCCATGCTGTACATCATGGCATTGGCTTTGTATTCGATGCGGTAGCGCTGGGCATCAACTTGCATTAGCGACCGGGTTCCCAACTTTTCCATGGACATACCATAGGCTTCGCCACGGTAGCTGGCAGTGAACAGTTTGAAGGGGAATTCAACGGTTGCGGCTGCTGCAGATTGAGGCTGTGCGTCTTCAAGCGCCGATTTTTCTGCTGCCTGCACCGGTACACTGATTAGACAACTTAAAAAAATTGTTCCGATCAGTTGCTGGCGCTTACTTTCCATATTAATCCTCAGTCAGATCCAACCCGCTGTCCGGTAACAGTTGCCCCCGATGCTCTACACCCTCGGGAGTCAGCTGAATCCGCTTTTGACACAACAGCTCAATACAGGCTGGATACAGTTTATGTTCTGCGATTTGTACCCGTTTGGACAAAGTCTCGACAGTATCGTTCATTCGCAGGGGGACTTTGAACTGACCGATCACAGCCCCGCTGTCCAGCTCATTGTTAACGAAGTGCACACTGCAGCCGTGCTCGGATTCGGCGGCCTCGATGGCCCTTGCATGGGTGTTCAGCCCTTTATACTTGGGCAGCAGGGAAGGGTGGATATTCAGCATTTTGCCGTGAAAGTGGGTCACAAACCGGTCCGTCAATATGCGCATAAAACCCGCCAGTATCACCAGGTCCGGTTGGTAGGACTCAATTGCTTCCAGTAAGGCCTGGTCGAACCGGTGGCGGTCTGTAAATTGTTTGTGATCAATGACCTCGGTTGCGATGTGCTGGTCACGGGCACGGGCAAGTCCCCGAACGTCCGGACGATTACTGATCACAGCACTGATTTCAGCGTGAACCAGGCCTTTTTCAATGGCTTCTATAATGGCCTGCAGGTTGGTACCGGAGCCAGAAATCAATACAACAAGTTTGACGGTGTTCACGGTCTATATCTACTTACCCTGAAAAAGGGTTTGCGGGGTTTCGTCTGAGCCGGCTTCGATGCGGCCGATTTTCCAGGTGTGCTCCCCGAGCTTGCGCAACAAGGATAGTGTGCTGTCTGCTTTATCCGCATCAACACACAGAATCATACCCACACCACAGTTGAAAGTGCGGTGCATTTCGCTGGTTTCCACATTACCTTTCTCCTGCAACCATTGAAAGACTGCTGGCCACTCCCACGAATCGGTGTCTATTACGGCGTTGGTTTTCGGAGGTAGCACCCGCGGCACATTCTCGGTGATGCCGCCACCGGTGATATGGGCCATGGCTTTAATGTCTATTTGATCAAGTAGCGCCAAAATGGATTTTACATAGATGCGGGTGGGTTCCATCAGGTGTTGACTGAGTGGCGCCCCGTCCAGCTCTTCGCTCAGGTCGGCGTTGCTGATCTCAATTATTTTCCGGATCAGTGAGTAGCCGTTGGAGTGAGGGCCGGATGAGCCGACGGCAATCAGGGTATCCCCCGCGCCGACTTTATCTCCGGTTATAATCTGGTCCCGTTCAACAACGCCGACGCAAAATCCGGCCAGGTCATAATCCCCGTCATGGTACATACCCGGCATTTCTGCGGTTTCGCCACCGACCAGAGCGCAACCGGCCCATTCACAGCCTTTGCCGATTCCGGCGACAACGTTGGCGGCGACGTCCACATCGAGTTTGCCGGTGGCATAGTAATCGAGGAAAAACAGGGGTTCAGCGCCGGTGACCAACAAATCATTGACACACATGGCCACCAGATCGATGCCCACATTGGTGTGCTGGTTGAGGTCAATCGCCAGTCTCAGTTTGGTGCCCACGCCATCGGTGCCGGATACCAGCACCGGTCGCTTGTATTTTTCCGGAATCTCGCACAGCGCCCCGAATCCACCCAGACCACCCAGGACTTCGGGACGGCTGGTACGTTTGGCTACTGATTTTATGCGTTGCACCAGTTCGTCACCTGCGTTGATGTCAACGCCTGCATCTTTGTAGCTGAGAGAAGGCTTTTTGTCGGACATGATAGATATAAGCTCGCCAATGGTTACTGAGGGTTCTGACAGGCCGGCTATTCTAGCAGGACTTGGCCCGAAGCCCAATCATTGAGCGCAGCCAGAGAGGGCGGCAGCTACAGGTTTCGGTTTAATCCACGGCTGCGACGTTGTACACTTCAGCGCATTGTTTTTGCAGGTTTGCCAGAGATTTATGATTAGAATTCATGTTTTGTTCAGGGCCCTGATCGGTTGCCTCGTCTGGGTGTCGGTATCCTCTGTGGTATTGGCTGTCGAAGTTAAAGATTTGTATCAGGCGTCCGTGCCAGTGGCGGATCGTACCGTGAAGGCACGCAGTACGGCCGTCATTAACGGGTTTCTGGACGTTCTGGTGAAAGTCAGTGGTTCGTCGCTGATTGCGCAGCAAGACGTGATTCGCGAGGCGCGCAGTAACGCTGAACGTTTTGTTGTGCAATTTGGCTATGAAACCCGCGAAATGCCCGCAGCGGAAGAAGGTGCGCGCCCGGTCGAACGCACGTATTTGAACGTCAAATACGATGTGGCTGCCATAAACCAATACCTGCGCAGAAACGGCTACCCAATTTGGTCCAGCAATCGCCCCAGCCTGACGCTATGGCTGGCTTATGACAACGGCAGAGGGCGCAAACTAGTGGGCGGCTCTGCGCAGCAAAACCTACAGGCACTGGCAATGGTGCATGCATCCCGCCGTGGCCTACCCATCACCTTTCCGAAATACGATACCAGAGATCTGTCCCGGGTCAGCTCCGGCGATGTCTGGGGGCTGTTTACCGACCCGGTTATTGCGGCTTCAGAACGTTATCAGTCGAACGCGGTCGCGTTGGTGAAAATGAACAATAGTGGCGGCATCGTAAACCTGAATTCCGTGGTGGTGATCGATGGCCAGGAGCAATGGTGGGAGCACTCATCAGCATCCCTCGATGAAGCTGTATCGGATTTGGTGGATCAACTGGCCGATCGCGTGGGGGGCTATTACGCGGTGGTTTCGTCTCAGGATCTTGGCCAGCAGGTCCTGCTGGATGTGAGTGGAGTGCGTAATCTAGACGATTTTGCCGGGCTCGGTGAGTATCTGAACGGCTTGATTGCGGTTCGGTACAGTTTTCCGGAAACAGTTCAAGGCGCTCAAGTGCGCTACCTTGTGACGCTGGAAAATAATATGCAAACGTTGGTGCAGAGTTTTCGTCTGGACAACAAGTTGATCCCGGTGGAGGCACCGAAACCCGTTAAGCTGAGCAGTGGTGAGTCGCGTCCGTTAACGACTTCTGCCAGTGCAATGGGGGCTGCCACTGTAGATGAATCAGCGGCTACCGCAGACCCAGAGCGCATCACTCCTAGTGCTAGCGATCAGGGCCCAGTGGAACCGGGGGTGCCGACGGTGCCGGCGCCTGAACCCACTCTGCCGGTAATTTATTACCAGTGGCAGGGTTAAAAAAGTCCGGCTACGGAACCGCCATGAGTGACACTGCCCATCCGCAGCTTGCGTTACATTTATCGCGCAAGCCCAATTCAGATTTCAAAAATTTTATCGAAACCGGCAATGAGCAAATCCTGTCCCGTCTGAAGCAGGTGGCGCAAGCGCGAGACCGCTTGCATCAATATCCGGACAGCAAGCCGGATTGGCTGTATCTGTGGGGCGGCGAGCAAACCGGAAAAAGTCATTTGCTGCTGGCAACCTGTCAGTTAGCCGAACAAAGCGGCCAGAGGGTGTTCTTCCTGGATGCAGCACAGGCCCGAGATCTGTCAACAAGCTTACTTACCGGCGTCAGCGAATTCGACCTGGTGGTGGTGGATGATCTGGATTGTATGCGCGGCCATGGTCAATGGCAGGAAGCTCTGTTCCACCTGTACAACCAATTAAAAGACCGGGGTCACGCGCTGCTCGTTGCCTCTGAAGCACCGCCCCAGCAAATACAACTGTCATTACCAGATCTGATCTCCCGCCTCAGCGCTATGGAAATTTATCAATTAACGGCGCTGGACGATGCCGGTAGGGCGGATGCGCTGGAGTCGATGGCACGACAGCGGGGGTTTTCTGTTTCCGAAGACGTGGCCACCTATATCCTCAATCGCTCCGGCCGCGATCTGAACTCGCTGAAAGCCGTCATAGAACGCCTGGATCTGCAGTCCTTGCAGGAAAAACGCCTGATCACAATTCCATTTGTGAAAAAGGTCATGGGTTGGTAGAACTCTCATCTATACTTGTTAGGAAGGCCGCAGCAGCCCCAGATGAGGCTCGGCGTAATTAAACGAGTTCAACCCATCATTCATGTCAGAATTCGGACACAGGAAACAAGAGCGGTTTATTAGCTTAAAGTGGCGCGCTTTGGCTCTAACCAGCGCGTTGCTTGTCGTTGTGTTCATTATTTTTATGCTGGCCTCCCACTATTCCGCTCAGTTACAGCTAAATGAAATGGGCAAAGACCGTACCCAGCGTTATGTTGAACAATTAGATGCCCTGCTGGACAGAAAAGCTCACCGGATGGAGGCGGTGGCCCGTATTCTGGTGCAAATTGAAGGGGTCGAAGCGGCCATCCGCAGCGGCAACAAAGATGACATTCAGCAGCGTATTGCACCCTATTGGGAGACGCTGCGGGAGGAAAGCGCGGTAAATTCAGCCGTGGTGTTTTCACCAACTGATGAGGTTTTACTGTGGCAGGGTGATCCTAGGATACCGCCCGGCATGCTTGAAAAATTTCGCATCGATTGGCAGCCTCGTTCTGCGTTAGCCTGTTTCGATACCTGTGAACTGTATGTGGTTGTGCCATTGGAGCTGCCTGGCTGGGGCAGGGGGATGGTGGTATACAGTGCCTATCTGGATCAGATCATTCAGCATTTCCATGCCATTTCCAAGGCGCGAGTCGCACTGGCCGTGCGCCGTAATCAATCCCAGTTGGATAATAACGAGCACTATCTTATTAATTGGGGCAGCGAAATACTGACGGCTTCGGTAATGACAAAGGATATTCCGTTACTGGTTGAATTGGCGAATCAGTACAGTCGCGCAGACGTATTTAACGGCTTACAGATCGCGCGCGACAAACGATCCTATGAAATTGTTTTACGCCCATTACAGGGCGCGGTATTTCCGCGTCAGGGCGAAGTGTATCTGATTTCCGATATCACTGCTGAAATGACGCAGCACGAAACCCTGCAGCGTAACGGCTTAATCTTTGCCCTGGTCGGACTGGTGTTTGCGGAAGTGGTGTTGTTGACTACGTTATGGGGACCGCTTAATCGGCTGAGGATTATGGCCTCGGTTTTGCCCCTGCTGGCAACGCAAAAATTCACCTATATACGGAAGGAACTAAATGCTTTGCAGCGGGACATTCCGTTTTCAGATGAGAGCGATATTCTGAATAGCTCAGCGTTGCGGCTTTCCCATTTACTGGAGGAACTGCAATCGGAATTGCACACCCGTGCCGAGCAACTGGAGAAAAAGACCGACGACCTGCAAGCTGAAAAGCAATTTGTGCAGAGCATTTTGGACACGGCCCATGCCTTGATCATCACACAGGATCGCACCGGGTGTATATCCATGGCCAATCACCATTGTGGGTCGATAACCGGCTACGATACTACGGAGCTGGTGGGAAAATCTTTTTTCTGGCTATTACCCCATAACGAGCAATTGCCGGATTTACGCTTCCAGTTGAATGAGTTAGTGAACGGTTTTCGTAATGAATTGCATCATGAGTCCGCAGTAGTAAGAAAGGATGGCACCACAGTTTATATGGCCTGGCACCATTCTTTATTGCCCAATGTAAAGGAACAAAACCAGATACTCAGTATTGCGCTGGATATCAGTGAACGGAAAGAAGCAGAAGAACGTTTAGGGTGGCTGGCCTCCCATGATCCGCTTACCGGCTTGTTCAATCGTCGCCGCTTTGGGGAGGAGTTGCAAAAATCCATTTCTCATGCCAAACGCTATGATCGCATTGGCGCTATTTTGTTTTTTGATCTGGATCAGTTCAAGGATGTAAACGACACCAGTGGGCATAAGGTGGGTGACGAATTGCTGCGAAGAGTGTCTGAACGCTTGTCTATCGAAGCACGTGATTCAGATCAGATTTTCCGGTTAGGAGGCGATGAGTTTGCAATGTTGCTGCGTGAAGTCGAGGTTGATGCAGTAGGCAAAGTCGCATCGCGATTATGCGACGCGCTGGCCAGTGTCGAGGTGCTGGGCAATGGTCGCGTTCACCGGGTATCGACCAGCATTGGCATTGCGTTGTTTCCGCATCATGGCGAATTTGTTGATGATTTGGTGGCTAACGCGGATATAGCGATGTACCAGGCCAAAACTTCCGGTCGTAATGGCTGGCATATCTATTCACCGGATGAACATGATCGTGAGCGTACTCATGAACGGGTGTACTGGAACGAAAAGGTAAAAGAGGCGCTGGCCACTGACGGTTTGAATGTCGTATTCCAGCCGATTCAGAATATAGAAGAAAATCGGCTTTCCCATTTCGAAGCGTTGTTAAGGGTTTTTGATGAGGAGGGGCAACCGCTTCCTACCTTCAAGTTCATCCAATCAGCCGAAAACTCGGGATTGATTCAGGATGTGGATCTTAAAGTGATCGATAAGGTGTTGTTGCGCAAACAGGTGTTGGAGCGGGCCGGTGTCGATGCGGTGTTTGCGATTAATTTATCCGGTGTATCTTTCCGCAATCCGGACTTGTACGATGAGATTGCACACAAGTTCAAATTCTATAACGTAAATCCGGCTGAAATTATTTTTGAAATTACTGAAACCTCTGCTGTGGAGGACGCTGTTTCTACCGCGCAGAAAATGCGGGATATCAAAAAGCTCGGCTGCAAGTTTGCATTGGATGATTTTGGTGTCGGTTTTTCTTCGCTGTATCATATAAAACAGCTGCCAATTGATATGGTAAAGATCGACGGTTCCTTTATCCGTCATCTGCCGGAAGAACCCGAAGATCAGGCTTTGGTGCGTGCAGTAGTGGAAGTATCCAGAGTGTTCGGGTTGGTCACTGTTGCTGAATTTGTTGAAAACGAAAGTATTCTGGAAGTGCTCATGTTGCTGGGTGTGGATTACGCCCAGGGCTACCATATTTCCAAACCAGAGCCATTCGACGTGATCTGGCCGGATCAACGTGTAAACCTTGAAACCGGTACTTCGATTTCAGACTCCAAAAGCCGCCGTGGAAAATAACGGTTGATTCGAATACCTTATGCAAGAGTAATTACGGTGTAAGCTCTGATTTGGATGTAAAGCGATTTGGTTAGACAGTCCGAACTCGGACAGATTGAGCAGAAGCGGGCTCCAGTATATTCTAAAGTCTGTAGGTCACAGGAAATCAGAAGCTAATGTTGCCAATGAATAATTATAAAAATGATACCGGCCGTACTGTTTCCGTCAACGGGCGGTTTTAACGGGATGCTGCGTCACACGCCTGCCTGGCTGATGCAAATGTTGCTGGTTGCGTTACTGTGTGGCTCTGCTCACGCGCACAATGGCCCGTCAAGCAACCCGTTTGCTGTTATACCTGGAAAAGCCGAAGGCATCGACCTGGCGCCGTACTTGTTGTATTGGCACGACAGGCGTGGGAACTCCTCCTTCGATGACGCATTGCTGAAATATCAGCAAGGTGCATTTAACGGGCTGCAGGATGCATCACCCAATCTGGGCTTTCGTGATGGCAATAATTGGTTTTATTTTTCATTAAAAAATGGGACCAGCGTTGACAGAATGGTATTAATGGAAGTGGATTACGCCATCCTGGACCAGTTGGAATTTTATTGTTTTGGCGCAGACCAGCAGCCCCGTTATACCCCGGCTGGCGATCACATCCAGTATGACAGCCGTCTGTTAAAATTAAGAAACTTTGTCGTTCCCTTGAATATGCAAGCCAGCGCCATCCAGAATTGTATGGTCCGGGTTCGTTCTTCGACCAATATCATGTTGCCTATCAGAGTCTATGACAACCTCTCTTATGTTGAGCACAGCCAATGGACTGAGCGCCTACTGGGAATCATGTACGGAATTGCATTGGCATTGCTGGTTTATAACCTGGTTCAGTATTTTTCGTCCAGGGAATGGGTGTATTTCTATTTTTCGCTGCATGTGATTGGTGGCGTGTTATATATGACCTTTATGGACGGCACGTTATCAGAGCTGTGGATAGCGCTGGAGCTACAGGATACCGGAGCCATAATCGCGATCAGTCTTAGCGTTGCCGGGGCCTTGTTATTCGGTTCTGAATTTCTTGAACTAAGGAAATATCATCGTCGATTGTACCAGGTAGGTAATCTACTGTTCTTTGTGGCAGTGGCTTTTGTCTTCGCCGCACTGGTGGCGCCCCTAAGACAATTGCACATCGGTATTGCACTCTATACTTTACTTACTTGTTGTTATTTGATTTTGATTGGTATCTACCGCTGGTTGGACGGACATACATCTGCTCCGGTTTTTCTACTCGGCTTCGGTATCGTCTTCCTGATGACCGCTTGGGTGGTGCTGAATTTATTCGTATTGCGTACGGACGTCCGTTGGATTACTTACGGTGTCAGCGCCGTGTGGGTGTGCGAGTTAATCGTGCTGTCAGTAGCCTTGGGGTCGAGGCTGAAGATAATGGAGAAAGAACACCGCATATTGAGCAACAAAATACAAATGATCAAGGACGAAAGCCTGATCAAAACCGAATTCATGGCCAAGGTCAGCCATGAGATCAGAACACCAATGAACGGGGTGTTGGGTTTAACGGAGTTGATACTGGGTACATCCCTGGATAAAGATCAGAAGCGGTATGTCACAGCAATACAGAACGCAGGAAAAGGTCTACTGGAAGTAATCAGCGATATCCTTGATTATTCCAAAATAGAAGCGGGCAAAATGAAATTCAATTCCAAGCAATTCGATTTGCAAAGTGTTCTGAGTGATGCCTGTGCTATCTATGAATACGATGCCCGCTTCAAAGGTATTGAATTGGGTTGTTTTATTGCTCCCGGCACCCCGCTTCAGTTGGTGGGGGACGTGACACGCATTCGACAGATTATCCTGAACACATTGTCTAATGCGTTCAAATACACAGAAAAAGGTTACGTACATATCAATGTGCAGTTAACGGACCAGATCCACAATGACAAGTTGGTGCTGAGATTCGAGGTGGAAGATTCCGGTATCGGAATTACCCAGGATGACCAGACCAAACTGTTTCAATCGTTTTCGCAACTTGATCAGGGGTGGAATGCACCTCGATTAGGGGTGGGTCTGGGTCTGGTGATCAGCCAGCAATTTGCTCAGTTGATGGGCGGCGAAATGGGCGTGCAAAGCGAACCCGGAGATGGCTCCTGCTTTTGGTTCCATGTCCCCCTGGGGATACCCGATCCGGTACAGATAGCCGAACACGCTATTGTTCTTGAGCTCTTTGACGGGTCGTTAATTGAAAGCAGTGCTAAACTGGATGAAACGATTGCCATTAATTCGATCGCTGTGGAAAACGCGCAACCGGAAATTCTGGTAGTGGAAGATAACGAGATCAATCAGAATGTGATTGTTGGTTTTCTGAAAAAAATGGGATTGGATGCAGACATGGCGGATAATGGTCGTACTGCGATGGAAAAAGTACAATCTCGAGAACAACCTTATGATCTGATTTTAATGGATTGTGAAATGCCGGTAATGGATGGATACGAAGCCGCGTCACGCATTATCAAATGGCAGAAAGCGAAAGGCCTGAAAAATTGTCCGATAATTGCATTGTCTGCGCATGTGCTCGATAAGCATCGTAATATGGCGTTAGAAGCGGGAATGGTAGACTATATTGCCAAACCTATTTCCTATGATGAACTTAACCGCAAAATTATCCGCTTTCTGAACATTTGAAGTGCATCCACGTGTTCTGTTGTTTCGCTCTCACTTTAGACGTATTCTGTCTGCATTGGCCGCAATGGTGTGTGTTTCGGCCTCGTTATCCCTTTTTAAATATCGGGTTGTACAGATAAACCATGTTTATAATTTATGAAAGATAGGTTGCTTCCCGCTGCGATCATTCCCGCTATTCTGGATTTAGCCATTCGTAATCGGCTAAATGTGGAAACGCTGTTGCATTCAGCAGAGGTGGACCCTGGGGTGTTGAGCCACTCGGGTACCTTTGTAAGCGTTGAGCAGCAATTAAAGTTATTCGATGCAGCGTATCAGGGTATGAATAATCCGGCTTTCGGGTTGTTGTTGGGAGAATCCATCCAATACCATAGCCTGGATCTGGTAGGCCAACTCATTGCTACCAGCCGCAACGTTCAAGAGGCGCTGGATGAGTTGTTTCTGTTTAAAGATTTGGTCACACCTCTGACGTCATTTTCCCTTGAAACTCTGGGTTTCAACGCGGTGTTGGTGTATTCGGTCGACCGTGTTTTAGTGAAATCCAATTGGATCGCTCATCACGATGTGATGGCCGCCTCTATATTTTCTATCGCAAACGCAATTATTCCCCAGGGACTGCGATTGACGAAGGTTCGATTTGTACACACGCAGCCGGATTATGTTGACGAATATCAGCGTATTTTTAATACCAGCGTGGAGTTTGGTTGCCTGCGTAATGAATTGGTGTTTGACAAGCGGCAGTTATCGGAACCTTTGCTCACGTCTTATCCTGAGTATCATTCCGGGGTGAGGGCGCGTGCCAAAGACAAGTTGAAATCCATTGAAAGCCGGGAGACTTTGGCTGCAAAAGTAGCCTATTTTATTTCGCGTAATCTGGGCGCAGCTGCTACCCAGCTGGAAGACGTGGCCGCCAATTTCAATATGACCCCCCGCACCTTGCAGCGAAAACTAAAGTTGGAAAATACGTCTTTTGTTACCATCCGGGATCAATGTCGTCATCAAAGAGCGCTGCGTGATTTGAGTGATCCGGGAGTCGATATGGAGGAGCTGGCGGAGCTGTTGGGGTTTTCGGATATTTCGAACTTTTATCACGCGTTCAAACGTTGGCAAGGCGAATCTCCCGGTGCCTATCGTAAACAGGCATTGGCCAACCGGGGTCTTTAAGTCGGCTCTGATTTCAGTAACCGCCGACTGTAAACCGCTGCCCCCCGAATCGGAATATTCTGTTCCAGACATAAGGCGACAGGCACGGATCGCAACCGATCCAGATATTCGTTTTTGCTGCTCAGGTACTGAATATTCTCCGGCTTGCTGAATAGGTTTTGCAGTTTTGCAGGAATGCCACCGGCCACAATCACGCCGCCCCAACCCAAATATTGCAATACCAGGTTGCCGGCCTCGGCGTAAACGGCTTTGGCAAACACGTCCATTACCTTGCCGCAATCAGAGCTTGGATCCTGATTGGCGCGCCGGCCGATCTCTTCGTTGTCCGGAACGGTCTGTCCTGGGTACATTGCACTATACAAATTGGCAATACCGGATCCTGAAAACCAGTTCTCCCAGCTAACCGGCCGGCTGCTTTGTCGCCATTGGTTCGCGATTAACTGTGCAGACAAATTATCGAAAGGCGCAATAGTTTTGTGTCCGCCTTCGGTGGCGGCAATCACATAGTCTCCGTCATGGGGGTAGATGCAGGATTGGCCCAGTCCGGTGCCGGGACTGATCACCACGACAGGTAAATTGAAGTTCAACTGTGGTGCCGGCTCTCCACCGCTCGGCAGCAGACGTAACGCGGCCTGTTCAGTAGTGGAGGTCAGCCCCCAAGAGGTGGCTTGCAGATCGTTCATCACCACCACTTTGCTGAAACCGAATTGTTGTTTCAATCGAATGCCATCGATTAACCAGGACAGGTTGGTCATTTGGCAACGGATGTTGCCGTCAACCGGACCAGCAACTGCGATCACGGCATTCACCGGTTTTGGCTTGTCCTGTAAATATTGCGTTAACAGCGATTCGAATTGAGTGTGTTCTTTGTTCAGGGCATAGAACGGCTGGCTGATGTGGGCGTTTTCGTCTGCCAGTGCGAGTTGTGTTTTGGTGCCTCCGATATCCGCTAGCAAGGTGGTCGTCATGCAATTTACTCCATCCTGATTCATTGGCCTGATCTCAGTGTACCAATTAATTCCGCTCAAGCACTAGTGACAGGACACAGGGGGGAATGACGGGGAGTGCGGTCAACGATATCCGAAATGACGATTGCACTGTTGCCATTTATCGTAAGCCGCCGAGAATCCCGACACCGTTATTCGGGCGGTTTCGATATCAGTCATGGGCCAGGAAGGCCAGAAGCTCAAGTGTACCTCTAAACTGTCCGCCGATTGCAATGCTGCGGTAATTTCATTGCTGTGCACAGGAAACTGGGCGTTGGTGTTCTCCATAACCTGTTCCACTCTCACTAACTTTTGGTTGGGCAAGAGAATACCGTTTTGCGGGTGGCGGGGTTCAATATCGGACTGGGTTCTGAGCTCCCATACGTAATCGGTCAGCACCAGGCTAACCGAGGTCAAGCCCACCCCGTCGTTCATTAATTTGGTGGATGAATGCAGGCTGCAACCGGCGTACGTGTGTTTCAGAATCCAATTGTCACCAATTACCATCGGCAGTTGTTCGGCATAGGCGTCACGGACCGTTTGACGATAGCCACGGTAGGGCTTGGCTTGATGACGGATATTGTCAGGCGCCGTCGTTGACTTTGGCACCGGCTCCGGTTCAGTTTCAGTGGCGGTGTGATTGCGTGATCCGGACTGGTTCTGCGTCTGCCGTTTTTGTTCGAGCAGCTTCTCACCCAGGCGGATCTCTTTCTCCCGCTGTTCCCGCGCCGCTTTCCTGAAATCCATTTCCTGTTGATAGGGAACGGCGCGGGATTCCGCTGAATAGGAGTCCGAGGGCGCAGCGTGGCAGGCACAGGTCAGCGCCAAAGAAATAGTTGAAGTCGCCAGCCACAGCGATTTGGGAAAGGGCAAAAAATACATTAGGACTTCCGGTTCTATCATTTTTTGTACAAAATGTAGCTAATTATACTACGGTTGATGCGCTTTTTTCGAGTCGCTACTGGATTATCGGCGTTAAAGCAGACCCTCCCGTTTGATCTCATAGTAGCGGTTCACGAGGGCCACTGGCATGGTCTGAGGCGAACTGTTTACGGTCAATATGCCATTACGGTTAAATCGGCCGGATGCTTGGTTACGCTGCTCAAGGTAGTGGATAGCACCGCAGAAACGCAGCGAGTCCGCAAAGTTCTCAACCGGCGCGTCCAGCATCGACTGTACTTCCGGTTCTTCCAGATTTGCCAGCACGACCAGGTGCTTATGCTGGAGCAATTTGATCGAGGCGAGCAAATCTTCGCTATTCTCATCTCTGATATTGGAGAGCAATACCACCAGAGCGCGCTTGGAGTGTCTGCTGATAAGCTGCTTAATGGCCTCGTTGTAATCACTGGCCTGAGTGCTGGCATCAATATCATAAACACGGTTGAGGATTTTAGTCAGGTTGGCGATACCTTTGACGGGCTTGAGCCAGCGCAGTTCGCTGCCGAAACACAACACACCGACACTATCACCTTGCTTTAACGCGGCATAACTCATTAACAGCATTGC
This sequence comes from Ketobacter sp. MCCC 1A13808, assembly GCF_009746715.1. Classification (NCBI taxonomy): domain Bacteria; kingdom Pseudomonadati; phylum Pseudomonadota; class Gammaproteobacteria; order Pseudomonadales; family Ketobacteraceae; genus Ketobacter; species Ketobacter nezhaii. The sequence continues at coordinate 285,183 of NZ_VRKW01000001.1, read as the reverse complement.
ATTCAGACCGTGATCCAGTTGGCTAAGTTCGCTGTCTTTTGAGCGCATACGTCGACCACAATCCACCAGAAACACGACTTGTTGGTCCCGTTCTTCCTGATAATCCCGCGAAATCAGTTTCCGTTGCCGTGCCGAGGAATTCCAGTCAATTTGACGCAGGCTGTCACCCTGGCGGAATTCCCGCAGTTGCCGAAATTCAGTGCCTTGACCACGCATTTGTTGCAACCGGATGCCCAGCTGTGAGGACTGCTGCTCCATGGCCATGGTAGTGTATTGGGAAACAGCGGCAAAATTGGGAAATACTTTAATCGTGCTGGTCTCGCCCTCGGCAATACGTCGCTGCCACAATCCCAGAGCGGATCCGACCAACACATCAGTATGGCCGAATTGGTGGTCACCCCGTTGGATCGCGCGTATGCGATAGCTGTAAATAGCCGCAGCGTTGGCATCGAGCATTCCAGTCTGGTGGGCCAGCTGCGCGTCGCACTGGTCAGGATAATGGTCAAACACCTCTATAGGCCGTTTTTGCGTGCCTTGGTAGTGGATTATAATGTCCACCTTGGACCAGACACCCAGGGCCAGATTCTCGGCGTGGCGCCGCTCGACGGTAATCCCGCTGATACCTCGCAGGCTCAGCCCGTCAACCAGTAACAGGAGTCCAGCCAGAATTCCTGTCATTTGCCACAATAGCACCAGTGCGGGCTGCCATCCGGGGTTGTTCCAACTCGCCGGCACCCAGTTGTTCAGTGCAGCGACAAAACCGGTCAATAGCCAGCAGCACAGTAACGGGTAGGTGCGGGGGGTGGGCCTCATAAACGTGGTGCGTCCACTTCATTTAGCAATTGTGTTAATGCATCGTCGATATTGAGCCCTTCAATTTCCATTTCTGCGGTCAGCGCAACCCGGTGGCGTAACACCGGCAGTGTCATTTGCTTTACATCGTCGGGCGTTACAAATTCCCGCTGTTGTAATAATGCATGAGCCCTGGCGGCTCGAACCAAAGCGATGCTGGCGCGGGGACCGGCCCCATGAGAGAAGCTGTGCCACTCACGGGTACTGCGCGCTATACGCACGGCATAGTCAAACACGGCGTCATCGACCTGGATGTCACAGGTGATTTTTTGCAACCGGGGTACCTCGCTGGCCTGTATCACCGGTTTGATGGCATCCACGTTCAGCGTGTCCTGAATACGCCCGGTGGTAACTTGTTTCACCAGCAGAACTTCCTCTTCTGCGGTGGGGTAATGAATCAATATTTTCAGCATAAAGCGATCCAGCTCTGCTTCCGGCAGGGGATAGGTGCCTTCGTGTTCTATCGGGTTTTGTGTCGCGAGTACCATAAACGGAGTGAGTGCAGGGAACGCTTTTCCTTCAATCGTAATCTGCTTTTCCTGCATAACTTCCAACAGCGCCGCCTGGGTTTTTGCCGGAGCCCGGTTGATCTCGTCGGCGAGTAGTAAATTGGTGAATGCAGGGCCGCGGCGAATTTTAAACTGTTCTTGCTTCATGTCATAAAGCGCGTGGCCGGTAATATCCGACGGCATCAAATCCGGGGTGAACTGCACCCGCCCGAACAATCCCTGAAAACATTGGGCCAGGGATTTAACCAGCAGGGTTTTGCCGAGTCCGGGAACGCCTTCGATTAGAATGTGGCCCGAGGCAAGCAGTGCAACCAACACCTGATCGACGACATCCTGCTGGCCCACCATCACCTTGGCGATCTGTTCGCGCATGTGCTGAACCTGTGCAAAGGCTTCGCTTAGGCTGATGTCCTGGGGTGCTTGTGTCATAGCGCGTTCCTTATGGTTTGTAATTGATGGATAAGGTGGGTCCAGTCTTGTTCGTGCCTGGGGGCTTCACCGGCCATAGCATGGGCTAATTCGGATTCATCTATGTGCACAATTTTGGCGACATACTGCAGCCATTGAGTGGCATCATTCTTATAGGAATAGGTACAGTGGCGGCTGACTCTTTGTTTAATATCATCACGTAACGGCTCCAGCAAATGATGAGCTTCACCATGATTCCAACCGAAGCGGGCGCTGGCTTCGATATGTTCCGTAATTTTGCGGTGACCGGGTGCCGGAGGTTGAATCATCGGGCCGAAGCGCACCCAGCGTTGCCATCCCCATGACAGGATTAAACACGCCAGCGCGATCAGCAGATATGGGGCCGTACGCCATATTAGCTGCATCAAACTTTCACTGTCGTCACTGCTGACCAGCCAGGTGGTGGTGCTGTCTTTTACCAAATACCACAGCAGGTAGGCATGATCCAGTTCGCTGATGCGGTTATCCTGCCAGATCGTGGTATCCAATAGCGCAGTAAGTGTGCCGTTACCGAGCTGAACTTGCAGCAGGGGGTTTGGCCAGTGTTCTCCGCTAATGGCCTCAATATCATAGGCGGGCTCCAGCGTGCGCCAGGGCACAGATTCGATCTGCAGAAGGTGTTCGTTTAGCTGAAGTAAACGGACGTCGTCCAGATTGAAAAAAGTACAGGATGTGCCGGCTTCTTCCTGCCCACCTTCTATTGGCGAATCGGGAACGGTGTCTTCCGATCGGGCCGCAGCGTCGTCCGGCTCCCGATCGGCCTCAGGCTCGGTGTCCGATGCCGTTTCGTCCACCTCTTCTTCATCTTCCGTGGAGTACACACGGATGCCCAGCGAATCCAGAAAATCGTCGCCACTGGATTCCGATTCAAATTGCCAAGTGTTGTGAGCGTTGATGACCAGGTGACCGCCGTCAGCTACCCAGTTAAACAACTGTTGTTGCATGCCGGGGTTGACGATAGGGCCGTTGTTAGCCAGCACCAATGTATCGGTGGGCTGCAGTTTATCCAGCACCGGATTCAGGTTGAAAGATCGGTGGGAATCAATATTCCAAAACCGCAGATATTGTTGCGCTGCATGCCAGGGGTTTAGCCTCACGTCTAATTCCGGCCCGGCATTTTCATAACGGGTGTAACGCTCAAGATTGGAGTAGATGAAGGCGCCGAGTAGCACGGTGATCAATGCCCCAACTCCAATCGCAACGCCGGTACGGCTAGTCATGGTGCACCCCTTGCCCAGGGGTGCTGAATTGGTCCCATTGTTCACAAAGTCGGAAAAAATCGTCGTCGGACAAAACCTGGTGTGCATAGGCCAGATTAATCCAGTGGCGTGTCAGGGTACTAAAATACCGGCTTCGGAATTCCGGTTCCGTGACCATGCAAAGGCGCATGCACTCTTGCTCGGTCTGACTACTTTGCAGCCTGAGTTTGCGTTCATAGACCAGATAGGACAACGCAGCACGGTACATATGGCTGAGAGCCTCGCGGCGCTGACCTTGTTGCCAATAGTCCGAAGCCGTTTCAATAACCTTGCCATCGAATGCATTTTTACTCAATTCGAGGCCGAATATCTTCCCGGTGGGCTGTGCTGCGGGCGATGCCAGTGAATCAAAGCGGGGTACGATGATGTGACGGTAACGGTAGATCAGGTATCCGATGAAGGCTGCGAGTGCAATCCAGAGCAAACCTTCCAGAAGCATTAGGATAATGGCGGCGTGATCGCCCGGCGGGGTGGACTGGTCTTTCAACCCCCTCAACCAATCAATAAAATTCTCCAGGGCGTCGTCATACCAGTGGCTGCTGTCGTCTTCCTGATCTGCTTTTTTAAAGCGCCAGGCCTGTTCACTCTGCCAGTTTTGGTAATCCTCGCCTTCTAAAATTTCAATGATCTGATTACGGCTTAATTCGGGGTCGTTGACGACATCAACATGGTTTGCATAACCTGGTGTCGGCGTCGCTGCCAAAGAAACCATAATCAGCAGTGCAAGGATCACTGATACGGTTCCGGTAAGCGCCTGATGTTTGCTGGCCAGTTGCCGGAATGAAAGCTCTACATCCCAGGCTTCCAGCCAGGTCCGGCGGTTAATGTACAGCATAAATCCAGCGGTAACGTAAAACGGTGAAACCAGCGTCATCGCCAAAAAGCCCGATGCGGTGATAACCGGGAAGAGCAGTGCACTGTCGAGTAATTTTTGCAGTTCAAAGTCGATGGACATCTGCATGGGAATAAATAGCCACGCCACACTGAATACAGCGAGTACAAAGGTTGTTTCAATGCCGTTGCCGATCATGGTCAACCAGAACCCGGCTGCATTGCCGTCGCGGTGCATTGTGTTCAGTCGTTTGCGTCTGGATGTTGATTTTAAGCCTTCCAATTCCCCTACCGGCATATCGAATGATCGTGCGAAGGCAAGACGTCGAGTGATCAGCTTAGAAAAAAGGTTTCGGAACAGAATCTTGTGGGAACGGGGTAAAACCGTTTTCCAGCTCAGGTCATCGTTAAATAATTTTTCGGATATGTAATGTAATTGCAGTGATTCGAACAGCGGCTTAAGCCACCAAACCAATAATAGCGCCCACCAGGGTTGTTCATAAAAGATCAGATAGCTGATACCCATCACCGGTAGTGCCCACGCCAGCCATAATGCCAACATAGGCAGATACCATTGTCTGGCCATGACACAGCCCAGATCGATGGCTTCATAGGGGTTGCGCGGCCGCACCTGAACTGAGATTTTATCAAGCTCCACGGTGTGCTCCCCGACTAAAATAACCCAGCACCAATACCCAGAAGCCGGCGCCTACAATGTACTTCACCGTATTCGGTACCACGCTGCTGGAGGACCAGAACGCCTCGACAAAGGCGGCCACAAAAAGCAACAGGAAGGTGCCGTATACCAAAGGTATGGCTTGTTTCGCTGATTTTATCAGCGCATCCTTGCGGCTCAGTCGGCCCGGACTAAGCAATCCGTAGCCAAGCCTTAAACCCGCTGCACCGGCGACGGCAATACCGGTTAACTCAAATGCGCCATGGCCGATAACAAACGGGAAAAAAGTGTCGGTAAAACCCAATTGCGTCATGTATCCGGCCACCGAACCCAACGCAACACCGTTAAATAACAAATTAAACAGCGCGCCGATACCCAATATAAATCCACTGGCAAAGGTCTGGAATCCGATCCCGATATTGTTCTTTATGTAAAACCCGAACATGGTGAAATCTTCACCCGAGCTGCGCTTTGCATTAAACAGCTGGTGACTTTCCGGATTGTACATAGTGGTGTATTCCCGAACTGCGGATTCGGGGTAAATGTGATAAATCAATGCGGGATAGAAATAAGTGAGCAAGCCGGCCACAATCATGGTCCCGAAAAATAATACACTGGCGAGAATAATCAGTTTGTATTCTTTGCGTATGGCCAGGGGAAAACTGATCAGCATAAAATGAATAAAATGATGAAACAGATTGCCGTGGTGCTGATACAACTGCTGGTGACCACGCAATGCCAGATTATTTAAACGGTCGATTAGGTAGGGGCTGTATTGACGCGTCTGGGCCAGGGCAAGGTGATGACAAATTTGTCGATACCCTTCAGCAAACCCTTCGATCTGCAACCGCTCACGTTTTCGTTTGTTTTTTTCCAGTAGCGTTAACTGCTGATCAAATGCGTCCCAGGCAGGGGTAAATTTAGTTTCGAAAAACTCCTGCTTCATTTGCTGCCCCGTAGCCAGGTAGCAATTCTGAGCAGATAGTTCACTGCATCCTGATCCTGTTTTTTTAATACCGGCTGAAGGTGGTTCGCCAGTTCGCACTGACGCTCCGCTGTGAGTTTGCCATGCCGTTCGGCAAATGAAAGTATTGCCCTTTGCTGTAACAAGTTTAATGGCACCGGAGGTGGCGCACTTTTTATGTCTGGCCATTGCGGAGGCACAGATGCCTTGTCCCGATAGACCACCAGAGTGCCTGCTGCCAGGTCCCCGATACGCTTGAAATCCGGATTCAGGCTGATACTCACCAGGCCCGCCAGATAGCCGAAGGGCAGCATATCCACAATGCGCAGAAAGTTTCTGATGATGGATGCTGACCAACCGATGGGGGTACTATCATCATTGACTACCGCAATCCCCATGGCCTTTTTACCGGGGGTTTGCCCATTATTCAGCACCTCGAACAGCACCGGATAAAACCACTCCAGCACAAATGTCAGAATCATCATAAATGCGATTCCGAAATCCCCCAGAATGGCAAACACGATGCCTACGATCATCTGAAAGACCAACCGGATTATGCTGTCAATGGAAAACGCCAGAATGCGCACAGTAGCACCGGCGACGTGGATTTCCAGGTCGATCGCTTCGGGGGTCTCCAGTTTTCTGGCAGTGTCGAGCATGAGCAGTCAACAACCGGTAGCAAGGTAAATTTTAACGATAAAACTCACAGTATAGCGAACTAAATCAGATTAGCTGCCAGTCAGGACTGCGCGGCTAATTGCCCGTGGTAACGGGAGGCCATCATAGAGGCACAAAAAAGCCAGGTAGTCAGCAACGCTTCAGTCAAGCCGATCTTGCCCAGCAGTTGCGGCAATGCAAATGCGGTGACAGAGCCCTGGCAAAAATACAACAACACAACAAAACAAAGCCAAGCAAACGAACGGGGGTTTCGACGCAATATTGCCGGCAGAAAAAGGAGCAACGGAACGATGTGTATAGACGCGATAGTTAAGGGGTGTGTCGGCGGCAGCAATACAAAGAACCACAGCAAAAATAAAACAATCATGGAGATCAGCGCGGCCAGAGTAAGCCGGTAGGTAAGATTCGCTTTGCGTGTTAATAATTGCAGGTATTGCTCAGCAGTATCGGGCGTATTAATAATGATAGTTCCTATATTTCAGTTAGTTTATCACTGGGTCAGGGGTTTAGCTTTTCCGCTAAATGGGCGATACGTTTGCCCAGGGCTGCGCACAGTTGCTCTTCCTGGGGGTCCAGATTTCGCTGACTGTCTGCGCCGGCCCAGTGACTGGCACCATAAGGAGTACCGCCACCTTGTGTCTGTATTAAAGCTGCTTCACTATAAGGCAGTCCGGCATACACCATGCCGTGATGCAATAACGGCAGCATCATACTTAAAAGAGTGGATTCCTGTCCGCCATGCAGACTGCTGGTAGAAGTAAACGCGGCGGCTGGTTTGTTAATTAACGCCCCTTTCATCCACAGCGCGCTGGTACTATCCAGAAAATATTTTAACGGCGCAGCCATGTTTCCGAAACGGGTGGGGGAGCCCAGAATTAACCCGTCGCATGCAGCCAGGTCCTCCAGAGTGGCGTAGATGTCGCCCTGCGGTGGAATCTCGGCTTCTGAAGCCAGGTTGTCCGGGGATACGTTGGGTACGGTGCGGAGCAGAGCTTCCGTGCCGGCGACGGCTTCAGCGCCGCGCGCAATGATCTTTGCCATATTCCGGGTGTGTCCGCCGCGGCTGTAATAAAGAATCAGGATTCGGTTACTCACAGTATCTCCAGAACCTGTTCCGGTGGCCGACCCAAGGCTGCTTTGCTGCCATTGATAAAAATAGGTCGCTCTATCAACTTAGGCGTTTTCACCATCGCTTCTATGAGTTCTGCCTCAGTCAGGGATTCGTCGCCCAGACCTTGAGCTTTGTATTCGGCTTCTTTGGTGCGCATGAGCTGGCGTGGCTTCAGGTTGAGCTTTTTCAGCAGACTTTTCAGCGCTTTGGCATCCGGTGGATTGTCCAGATACAGTACTATTTCTGGCGTGATGCCATTATCTTCGAGCAGTTTCAATGTTTCGCGTGATTTAGAGCAGCGGGGGTTATGATAAAGAGTCGTGGTCATTGTACGGCCGGTGGTTATAGTTCATTGTGAATGAGATGGTCTATTGTATAGACTAATCCCGGTATGAAAAACCAATAGAGACGAAAAGCAGAGACAGGGCAGGGAATTGGACAAATTAAAGCAGTATTATCATCGGATCATTGACGACACGCCGTTCGCTTTTATCCACTACGTCGGGGCTTCCTTTTTCCGTCATGAAAGTGATAGGGCTGCTTTTTATCTGGCATTTACCTCGTTGTTCGCTGTGGTGCCGATTATGACGGTGGTGTATTCCATCCTGGCATTGATACCTGAATTAAAAGGTATGGAAACCAGCATGCAGGATTTTGTCTTCGAACATTTCGTTCCAGCCACCGGATCCGAGTTACAGGATTATCTGCACAACTTTTCGCAGCAAGCATCGAACCTGACCAGCGTGGGGGTCGTGATGCTCTTTGTCACCTCGGTCCTGATGTTGCGAAAAATAGAAACCTCGTTCAATACCATTTGGCATGTATCAGAATCCCGTAAAGGTATAAATGGATTCCTGTTGTATTGGGCGCTGCTAAGTCTCGGTCCTGTGTTAATGGGGGGCGCTTTTGCGGTGTCCTCTTATGTGGCCTCGTTGAACATAATTTACGACATTGTACCGTTAGCAGGCACGAAACGGTTTGTCTTCAGTCTACTACCCATTTTTATGAGTGGTATCGCGTTCGCCCTGGCCTATATTGCCATACCGAATACTCGGGTACCGTTTTTGCACGGCATTGCCGGTGGCCTGGTTGCAGCGGTGTTATTTGATTTGGCACGTCGCGCAGTGACCTTGTTTGTCAGCATGTTCCCGACCTATCAGCTGGTATACGGTGCATTTGCGGCAGTGCCTATCTTCCTTATCTGGATTCTTGTGTCGTGGAATATTTTGCTGATCGGCGCAGAGATTGTGCAGGCGATGACCAGCTTTAAGGGACAGCGGCTACACGCGACATCCTCACTGGGTAATATTTTATCCATTCTTGAATCGTTGTACCGAATGCAGGCCAGTGGACACGTGACCGAAGAAGTGGTTTTTCAGCAAAAAATGCCCTGGATAACCAGTCGTGAATGGGAAAATTATACCGATATTCTGGTGGACATTCAGTTGGTTAGGCGGAGTGGGGAAGGGGATATCACGTTGATCCGCGACCTGCATAAATACACTCTGGCCCAACTGTTTATGGATTGTTTCGGGGATACCATGGCCCTGGATTTACATAAAAAGTCGGGTTGGCATAAACGGGTTTCGCAGCTCCACGAGCGCGGTGTCGGAGAATGTCTTGAACGATGGCAAATCAATCTTGCAGACCTGTTCGACACCTCTGCAGATAACGGTACGTCTGAACACGCGCAAAGCGGGTCTCACCCATCGCCCGTGATTGAGGAAAAGGGCGGCAAATCGGAAGTCTAATCTGCCCGCAAAACTAAGCAATGCAATATTGTTCCAATGTGGCTTTTAATTCCGGGAACACAATGGGCTTTGACAAAAATCCGTTCATGCCCGAAGAGAAACATTTCTCTCTGCTTGCGGCCATTGCATGGGCACTCAGGGCACAAATAGGCTGGGGTAAGAAGCCATTGTCCGACTCCCACTGGCGTATGTCCCGGGTGGCTTGATAGCCGTCTATCAGCGGCATCTCGCAGTCCATCAGAATTAGATCAAAACGGGTAGGCGAATTGAAAACGATCGTTAGCGCCTCACTACCGGTTTCAGCAACGCTGGGTTCAATGCCCAACTTTCTCAAGTAGCCGGTTACGACCAGGGTATTCACCGGATTATCATCGACCACCAGAACCCGCGCCTGTTTTAATAATTTCTGCGCTTTTGGGGCGGATTGTACCAGTTTGCTAAAGCCCATGATTTCACCCATTTTCAACTGCAGGCGGGTAATGCTGACGGGGAATTCTTCAAAGCTTAAAGGCGATTCGTTCGAGTTTAATTGGCTACGATCAAAGCCAGGCTTTACCGCCAGCATAAACTGCGATTGTTGCGCCCAGGGCTGTTTTATCAGCAGCTTGTTGAAGCTTTCCGCGGAAAAATCTTCGCAATATTGGTCCAGCATAATAAATTGGAACGGTTTGGTGCGGCCGTTACAGAGCGTGATGGTCTGATGCACGGCGGGTGCGGTGACCATATTAAAATGCCAGATTTGTTGATAGTCTTCGATCTGTTCAATAAAACGGGTATCCGGCGAGACCAACAGAATATCCAGATCGCGGGCTTTGGCCGCCAAATCGCTTTCATTGACCGAACCAAATGGGACGGCTTCCTTTAACGGTAACTGGAACCAAAAAGTAGATCCCGCGCCAGGTTTACTCTCAAGACCAATCTCCCCACCCATTAACTCAATAAAGCTTTTGCAGATGGTCAACCCCAGACCAGTGCCGCCAAAGTGTCGGCTGGTGGCTCGTTCGGCCTGGGTAAACTGTTCGAAAATGGTATTGTATTTATCGGGTGCAATGCCTATTCCGCTATCACAAACCTTAAAACGTATTTTTCCCCCCTCCCGGTCGCTGTCCACATATAGGATCACTTCCCCTTCCAAAGTGAATTTAAACGCGTTACTGATTAGATTGGTCAGTATCTGACGAAGTCGAACCGGATCGCCTAAAATTCTGGCTGGCACCCGGGGAGAAATATAGACATTGTAGAACAGGTTCTTTTCCGGTGCTTTCATGGCGAACACCCCTGCGGTGTCATCAACCAAACGCCTGATGTTGAATGACACCTCCTCCAGCTCCAGCCTGCCGGCATCGATTTTCGAAAAATCAAGTATGTCGTTCAGAACTGTCATTAACGTGGTTCCGGAGCTGAGTATGGTGTTCAGATAAGTAGACTGCTGGGTATTCAGCTTGGTGTCACGCAGCAATTCAGCCATACCCAAAATACCATTCATTGGTGTGCGAATCTCGTGACTCATAGTGGCCAGAAATTCACTTTTAGTTTGGCTAAGCAAATCTGCTTCGCGCTTTTCCCGATCCAGGGATTTAATACGGTATGCAAGCCCTAAAGAAAGCAGGGTCACTTCAATCATATTGCCTGCCTGTAATGAATATTCGGTAAAGATAGATACCGGTAACCAACCCACTAAATAGGCATCAAAAACGGCGATTGCTGCGATCAGTACAAACCAGGCTGTCGTATAGTAGGGTGCTGCAGGCACCCCTTTCTTCCACATCAGGACGCCAATGGCCAATAACGTAACACTGCCTGGTGGTAGTAAAGCAACCACCAAATAAAGCAACCAGTCAGGGGGATAGATAACGGACAGGACGGTTATGATTATCCAGAGAGCGCACAAATAGCGTAGGGCAGAAGCGATTTTGGGGGCATGGGTATGCAGAGATAGAAAGTGGATGGTGAATGGGACACTGATGGCCGAACCTAGCGCGGTGAAAAAGATGGCCATCTGGAAATCGAGCCCCGGATTTTCCGGCCATAGGTACTGGATTGCCAATCCCCGGTCCACCATGATAAACCCGGCCAGGCACAGGATAAACAAACTATAAGTGCCGTAGCTTTTGTCTTTGACAAAAAAATAAATACACAGATTGTAGATCGCCATGATCAGCACTACGCCAAAGTAAATTCCCTGAAATAGTATTCGCGATTCGTTCTGCCGCTCCAGTTGCACAGGGCTCCAGAGGGAGATGGGCAATTTCATGGGATAGAAATTCTGCACGCGAAAATAAATCGTGGTATCTGTTTGTGGTGTCAATTCGATTGGGAAGACAAAATGTCGCGAGGGATAAGGGCGCTGAGAGATTGGTATTTTATCGCTGAGGTGAAGGGTCTGATGGATTACCGATACACCATTGCGTTTTTTTATGACGAATGCGCTCAGATCCGTGATTTTGTGGTTGGCAATTTCCAATAACCTGGGGGTTGGTTCTGGTGTGCTACCCAGTTCCAGTTTGAGCCAGACGGCATCCGGTATAATACCGAAATTGAGCGAGCTGTCGGAAGCGGGATGCCACCCCGGCGAAACGCCCAGCCATTCTGATTCCTGTTCAAACGAGACCGGGTCTGGCAGGCGCTCAAAATCCGCAATGGCAGCAGAGCTGTCCACCCAATAGGAAAGAGCGAATGGATTGGGCGTTCCTTCTATTTGAATTTGGGCTTGTGCGGAAGCAGTGAAGCAAAACAATGCTAGCAAAACAAATCCAGTCAGCGCTCCGGCTGCTTTTATATAATTCATCTATGAATAATTGGTTCTCTGATGCCCGATAGAAAGCGGCCTTGGAGCTGGTCGCTTTGACCCGATATTGACGCCGCTTAGTGTAACTTCTGCTACCCGAGCCCGCCACCGCTGTTTATTTCTATGCGCAGTGGTGCTTCACAACAGCTCGACTTTAAATACATCCACATTGCGGGTCTTCAATATTAAGCTATCTACTTTAAAATCGGAGCAATGACTCTCGCCGCTCGGCAGCAGGCTGACGGTATTCTGGGGTTTAATGGCACCGTTTGGTACCACCACTTGCCGCTCCAGGGTTTTGCTCGTCAGCTTCCTTAAGATCAACAATCCATTGCGCTCCGATATCAACTCGTCATTGGATCGCAAGCTGACTTTTTTCGCGTTTCCACGCAGTCGCTCAATACCACATCTGGCGATGTCGTCGCGGCTGATGGCGGCCCATTTGACCATACCCATTTCCAGACTCTTACGGCCTTGGTGTTCGCGAATCAGCGCGACGATCTGGCCCGTTTCGGGGTAGCTCGGGCTACCCTCTTTGATTCGTACACAGAACCCATTGGGGCTTTCATCGTTTGCGACTGACCAGGCTCGCCTATCCGTCCCGGCACCAGAATTGCGGATAGCGGCCATTCTCCTTTGATCCGGATCAAGCATAATGCAAATGTTATCCAAGCCCCATACCAGACCTATTTGCTCATTGGATACACGGCGTTCATCTCTGCGAGTAGAAGACCGTGACCAGGTATCGAACAACGTTGTAAGAAGTTGCACAGCCTGGTCGCGCTGCACGTTCTTCAGTCCGGCCGTGCGCAGTGGCTCTCCTCGTTTTAAACCCTGAATCTGCTTATGCAATGTATCCAGAAGCCTGCCATTATCGAGCAGCTTTGTTTGCGGATGAACCTGGAACTGTGAGCCGGGAATGAAGGCGGAAGAAGTACACTCCGGTGACACGCTATAGGCTTCCTGTAAAAAATGAGCATCCGGCGGCGGGTATAAGCTGACCAGTCGCGCATGTCGTTCCAGGTAGTCAGCACTATGCCATTGCTCATCGGCTGCCCGGGTGTAGGGTGAGCTGATGCCCAGGAGCAGCGCTTTTTTATAAACATTCTCTACGGTGGAGGAGTGGGTGTGCGGATCAGGGACGGTGTCGTTTTCGGTGCCGGTGTCACAGGCCAATGCGTACAGCCAGTGGAATTCCACCCAATGTCCGGGGCCGAGCAATCGGCCCCGGTTATAAGAGAAAAGGCTGTAGTAGTAGGAGTACAACACTGCCATATAGATTACGCTGGCGATGCCATTGATTTGTCTGCCGTGATTTTTCCCGGCGTAAAGGGTGTCCTGAATCAGGTGTTTATAGGCGTAACCCAATTCGAGCATGAAGTTTAATAGCAGATCCAATTCGTTTCTGTCGGTGTCCTGGGCATGAAACCGGCCGCTGATCCGGCTGCGATAATGTGCCACAAAGCGTACGAACGCATTATGGAACGGTTGCGCGGCCTTAAAGCGTTTAGCCGGGGGCATAGAAAACCGGTTTAGGGTGTACAGGCGCCGGTAGGCCATTGTCAGTGCAGTGGCGGCGTCGGCGTAAGGTAAATGTTCTATCTCAGCGTTGATCTTACGGGCGTCAGTTTCCAGTAAAATATGTTGCGTTTGTTCCGTGGCCGGTAATTTCATTACTAGTGGCGGTACGCCGTTCATGTTAATACTGTCCTTATGGATTCTTGCTTATTAGGATGAAAGGTTATGTCTTTAAAGCCCTCTGAAAAGCCCCCTGGTTTTGTGCCGGTTAATGGAATTAAACCGCAAATACTAAAAAATGTCTGCGAAAAAAAAACCTATACTGCGCACTTCTGGGATGGTCCCGGCCCTCTGGTCATTTGCTTGCATGGCTTCCCGGATTCCTGCCTCAGTTACCACCTGTTGATACCGGAGTTGGTAGAGGCCGGTTACCGGGTGCTGGTGCCGGTGATGCCCGGGTATGAAGCCAGTAGCGTCGATCCCGAAGGCCGGTACTTTCCCACCGATCTAGCACAAAACCTGGTTAGCTGGATCGACCGGGTGGGTGAAGAGCGGGCTCATCTTATCGGCCATGATTGGGGGGCGGTTACCGCCTGGTTTGTCGCGGCGCGCTATCCTGACCGGTTATTCTCTATGTCCAGTATTGCTATTCCCTCCTTGCCGGGCGGCTTAAAGGCGTTGCTTAAACGGCCTTCACAATTCTTAAAATCCTGGTACATGTTGTTTTTTCAAATCCGGGGGCTGGCAGAATGGTCACTGCAAGCAAAGGACGGAGCCTTGGTCAAAGCGCTTTGGCGACGTTGGTCTCCGGGTTGGCAAGCGCCTGAGCAACTATTAGATGCCGTGCTGGAATCCCTTCAATCCGCTGATTCTCGGACGGCGGTGCTGGCTTATTATCGTTGCCTCTTCAACGTATTCGATGCTGAACACGGGCGTGCGATGAAGGCATTGAAGACCCGTATCAGTGTGCCTACGTTGATGGTGTGCGGGGACCGTGACGGCTGCATCGACACCCGCTTATTTGAGTACAGCTTAAGAGAGCAGGATTTCTCTGCGCCGGTCGAACTTTACCGGATAATGGGTGCTGGGCATTTCTGTCATCTCGAAAAGCCCCAATTATTCCATTCCAAGTTATTGAGTTTTCTTGATTTGCACCCGAAAGGGGCGCGCAAGTTGGCGGGTGAATTAGCCCGTCATATGGGATAAAATAGCGGCCATCACAGGTCAGAAAGACACAGAGAGGAGTAGGCCATGGCCGTTATTCGCCAGGACGATTTTATCCAGAGTATTGCAGATAGCCTGCAATATATTTCTTATTACCACCCGACCGATTTTATCAAAGCCGTCACCGAAGCGTATGAGCAGGAAGAGTCCAAGGCTGCTAAAGATGCCATGGCGCAAATTCTGATTAACTCCCGTATGTGTGCCGAAGGTCACCGTCCTATTTGCCAGGACACAGGCATTGTGACGGTGTTCCTGAAGGTGGGCATGAATGTCCAATGGGATGCCAGAATGAGTGTTACTGATATGGTGAACGAAGGAGTGAGGCAAGCCTATAATCACCCCGACAATGTACTTCGTGCGTCCATTCTGGCGGATCCTGCGGGGGCGCGATCGAACACCAAAGACAATACGCCGGCCGTCATTCATTACGAAATCGTTGCCGGTGATACCGTAGACGTGCACATAGCGGCGAAGGGTGGCGGATCGGAAAACAAATCAAAAATGGCCATGCTCAATCCCAGCGACAGTATCGTCGACTGGGTACTCAAAACCGTTCCCACTATGGGGGCAGGCTGGTGTCCTCCGGGTATGTTAGGTATCGGGATTGGCGGTACCGCTGAAAAAGCCATGGTGCTGGCGAAAGAGTCCCTGATGGATCCGATTGACATTCATGACCTGATGAAGCGAGGTCCGCAAAACCGGGTTGAAGAATTACGTCTGGAACTGTATGACAAAGTGAACGCACTGGGTATTGGTGCGCAGGGTTTGGGGGGGCTCACGACGGTCGTGGATATCAAAATTAAGGATTATCCCACTCATGCCGCGTCGTTACCTGTGGCGCTGATTCCGAATTGCGCTGCAACCCGGCACGTGCATTTTGAGCTGGATGGCAGCGGTATTGCCGAGTTGCCAGTACCCAGACTGGAGGACTGGCCTGACATTTCTTCAGCCGGTGGCGACAGCGCGATCCGGGTGAATCTGGATACCATCACGCCGGAAGACGTGCTGAGCTGGAAACCGGGCGACACGCTGTTGTTGAACGGCACCCTGCTGACCGGCCGTGATGCCGCCCACAAACGTATGGTGGATATGTTGAATAAGGGCGAAACTCTGCCGGTAGATTTCAAAGGCAAGTTTATCTATTACGTCGGTCCGGTCGATCCGGTGCGGGAAGAAGTCGTGGGGCCTGCCGGGCCCACTACCGCAACCCGTATGGATAAATTTACGGAAACCATGCTGGCTCAAACCGGGCTTTTGGGTATGGTGGGTAAAGCCGAGCGCGGTCCGCTCGCAATCGAAGCGATTAAGCAGCACAAAGCGGTCTACCTGATGGCCGTAGGCGGTGCAGCTTATCTGGTTTCGAAAGCGATCCGAAAGTCCCGCATCGTCGCTTTTGAGGAGCTGGGAATGGAAGCGATCCACGAATTTGTGGTTGAGGACATGCCCGTCACCGTAGCGGTGGACAGCGCTGGCACCTCAGTGCACAACACCGCCCCCAAGCTCTGGCAGGCTAAAATCGGGAAGATCCCGGTTTCCGAGGAATAGCCCGGTATTAGGCCGCTATCGTCCGACAAAAACCCGCTATTTTACGCGGGTTTTTTGCACTCCAGTCCGCCTCAAGTGGCTGTAAGTACGTAATTATTTTGCTCTGTGCAGGTATTACCCCTTGATCGGATAGGAAACCGGCTATACTGAATAGGAATTTGATAAATTGGCGCCCACTTTCTCGTTTGTGGGCCCAATTGATAGAAGGAGTAGCATGTCCATACCGTTATTAATCTGCGATGATTCTGCGATGGCCCGAAAGCAGGTCAGGCGTTCTTTGCCGGAGGGCTGGGATGTGGACGTGACTATGGCCTGCAATGGAGTGGAAGGGCTCGAGGCCATTCGTACCGGAAAAGGAGAGATGGTGTTCCTGGACTTAACCATGCCCGAGATGGATGGTTATAGTGTTCTGGAAAATGTTAAAAAGGAAGGACACAAGTGCGTTGTCATCGTTATTTCAGCCGATATTCAACCCGAGGCAAGAGAGCGGGTGATGGCGTTAGGTGCCTTGGATTTTATTAAAAAGCCCGTTGATGGCAACAAGCTTCAGGAAGTCCTGAAGAAGTATGGTTTGTTATGAATACTACGTTGGCACTGTCAGAGGATCAGCGGGACTGCCTACAGGAAGTCGTTAATGTCGCAATGGGACAGGCTGGTGATTCCCTGGCGCGGTTCCTGGAAGTGTTTATTCATTTGTCGGTACCCAGAATTCGCCTGGTTAGCCGTGACAAGCTGAATATTGAACTCGAGTCCATGGTGGGCGGGCATCAGGTGACGGTGTCCGGCGTGAGCCAGGGCTTTTATCAGCTGGATACCGGGTCAGGTATTCGCGGTGAAGCCATTGTGGTTTTCACTGACAGCTCGTTCAAGGAGTTGGCCGACCTGCTTGCCTATGACGAACAGCTGACACCCGCCACTGAAAAAGAATTATTGCTGGACGTAACCAACATTTTGAATGGCGCCTGCCTCAATGGAATTGGCCAGCAGATGGAAGTGGAACTGGGCTTCTCGCCGCCCAATATCATGGGGCAGCATTTACCGATCGCCGAGTTGCTGGAGCAGGAAGCGACCTCTTGGGATCACGCTCTGTTAGTTGAAATATCCTATACGCTTGAAGACCGTTCCTTCAGCTGTACGATGTTTTTGCTGATGCCCGGAGACTCTATACAAGTCGTTAAGACCGCATTGGATCGCTTACTGGAAGATCTTTAGTGTCTAAGTTTGAAGCCTCCCGTGAACTGCTCGAATATATCGTAGACCGCGCGAACATCGGCGTTTTTATTCTCGATCGGGATATGAACGTTGTCATCTGGAACAGTTTTATGGTAGCCCATAGCGGTCAGTCAGCGGTCGAGGTGGTGGGTAAAAATCTGTTTGAACGCTTTCCTGATCTGCCTGAACGGTGGTTTGCGCGCAAGATTAAGAGCGTGTTTATGCTCAAGAACTTTGCGTTTACTTCCTGGGAACAACGCTCCCACTTGTTTACTTTTAAGCACAATCGTCCGGTCACCAGTGGTATGGAGTATATGTTCCAGGACATCAAACTGATGCCGATCAAAGATGCCCAGGGTGAAGTGGAAAGTGTTTGTGTGATGATTTTCGATGTTACGGATACAGCGATTTATCACAGTATGCACCAGGCTGCGATGAAAAAGATGGAGCAGATGAGCCGCACTGACGGTCTGACCCAATTATTCAACCGCAGCCACTGGCAGGCGCGCCTCACAGAAGAATTTAACCGCAGCCACCGTTATCAGCAAGATCTGACGCTGATGCTCTTTGATCTGGATCACTTCAAATCCATCAATGATACTTATGGCCATCTTGGCGGCGATAAGGTGTTGGTCGAAGTTGCCCAGATGATTACCCGGTCATTGCGTGATTCGGATGTTGCGGGTCGCTATGGTGGTGAAGAGTTCGGTGTTTTACTGCCCAGTACAGACTTGGAGGGGGCAGAAGTGGTCGCGCAACGATTGTGTCGCCGGGTGTGCGAAACCCTTATCCCGTTCGAAGGCAAGGACATTGCTATCTCCACTAGTATCGGCCTGGCGCAGCTTACGCCGGATCTTAAAACACCGGAAGAGCTTATCTCGAACGCGGATGAAGCGCTGTATCAGGCGAAGGAGCAGGGCAGAAACCGCGTGGTTTTATACCGATCCGATAAGACTAAGATCACTTAATACCGGACAAACCAATAGCGTTCCCAGGCATTGAAAACTCGCTCTGGGTACCAGGTTTTGCCCAGGCTGCCGTTGTAGCGTGCCAGAGCACGCATCATATTTCCTTTTTCACGGGTTAAATAGGTTTTCAAGATAGCGCATCCGTAGCGGATATTGGTGGCTATATCCGTCAGGTTGTCGCTGGTGGTGCCAATTTCATTTTTCCAGAACGGCATCACTTGCATCAGACCTTGTGCTCCCACTGTGGAAACGGCGTACCGGTCAAAGAGGCTCTCAACGTGCATCACCGACAGCACCAGCTCCGGCTGTAACTGAAAGCGATGTGATTCTGTGTGTACCAGTTGCAGGATGTGCATTCTCTCCTGAGGGTTTTTAACGTAGCGGGCCAGTCTGGCATCCATATCCACCAGCCAGACTTCCGCATCAAATCGATCCTTAAAACTATCGGCTTTATCAATCGTTTGATGAAGAAGAGTGCGGGTTTCATCATCCGGCCGCTCCAGCGTTGCGGCGTTAACGATATGGGTTTGCAACCCGGTCAGCACGCATAGCAGCATGCTGGCAGGATTAAACAAACGAAACCAGATTAGGGGGAGTTTTCTGACCATCATAGTCCCTAGTTTAGCAGCCCGTCATAACGGTTGCGGGACTTTATCAGGCCTGCTTCAGCTTTTGCTGAATGAACTCAATTACCTCGGCAGCAGGTACATGCACTTTTTCGTTTTCGGTACGTTGCTTGTATTCAAAAGTGCGATCTTCCAAGCCGCGGTCGCTGATCACAATGCGATGCGGGATGCCGATTAATTCGATGTCCGAAAATTTAACCCCGGGTCTTTCTTTGCGATCATCGTAGAGTACCTCAATGCCCAAATCGGTGAACTGCTTATATAAATCATCGGCTGCTTCTTTTACTGCCGGCGACTTGTGATTGTTAAGCGGCACTATCGCCAGCTCGAAGGGGGCAATGGCTTGCGGCCACAAAATTCCGTATTGATCATTATTCTGTTCAATTGCCGAGGCAACCACCCGGGTCACCCCGATTCCGTAGCAACCCATCGGCATCGGATGACTTCTGCCTGATTCATCCAACACAGTGGCTTTTAAGGCTTCGCTGTACTTCGTTCCCAACTGAAAAATATGACCAACCTCGATACCGCGCTTGATGAGCAACTTGCCTTGACCGTCCGGGCTGGGGTCGCCTTCCGTTACATTGCGCATGTCCCAGGTTTCATTAAATCGAGCATCGCGTTCCCAGTTAACACTCTTCAAGTGGAGCCCATCGCGATTCGCGCCGCAAACAAAATCCGCTAGATTAACCACACTCAAATCGGCGATAACCGGGATGCTCAGGCCGATAGGCCCGATTGATCCGGGCTTGCAACCAATGGTCTTTTCCACTTCTTCCTCGGTGGCGAAGGTCAACGGTGAAGCAACCAGCGGATGTTTTTCGGCTTTGATTTCGTTGAGTTCTTTGTCTCCACGCAGCACGAGCGCTACCAACCCCGGTCCGTTTTCTGATTCCACAGAATGCACAACCAGCGTTTTAACGATGGTCTCAGATCCTACACTCATGAACGAGGATACGTCTTCGATGGTATGTTGCCCGGGTGTTTCAACTTCTGATGCGGCCGCGCCCGGCGCCGGTCGGTGGTCACCGATCACCAGGGCTTCAGACATTTCGACGTTAGCTGCATAATCGCTGGTGTCGCTGAATGCGATATCATCCTCACCGGATTCGGCCAAAACATGGAACTCATGGGAGCTGTTACCGCCGATACTACCGGTGTCGGCCAGCACCGGACGAAAGTTCAAACCCAACCGAGTAAAGATAGTGCTGTAGGTCTGGTACATCACGTCATAGGTTGCACTCAACGACGCTTCATTCAAATGAAACGAGTATGCGTCTTTCATGATAAATTCTCGAGACCGCATAATGCCGAAGCGGGGGCGGATTTCATCACGAAACTTAGTTTGGATCTGATACAGGTTGCACGGCAGTTGTTTGTAACTCTGGATGTTGTTGCGGACCAGGTCTGTAATGACTTCTTCGTGAGTAGGGCCTAAAACAAATTCTCGCTGGTGGCGGTCGTTAATGCGCAATAATTCCGGGCCGTATGCGTGGATGCGATCGGATTCCTGCCACAGTTCGGCAGGTTGCACGACCGGCATTAGCACTTCCATTGCGCCCGAGCGATTCATTTCTTCACGAATAATGCGTTCCACTTTTTGTAGCACCCGCAGACCCGTTGGCAGCCAGGTATAGAGTCCGGATGCCAGCTTGCGGATCATCCCGGCACGCAGCATCAATTGGTGGCTAATGACCTCGGCATCAGCGGGCACTTCGCGCTGGGTGGCAAGTAGGTACTCAGTGGTTTTCATCGGGTTTTTCAACCTCCGGCAGGTTTCAGCAAAATTGGGCTCGATTTTACGGCTTGTTGCAATGCATAACAATACAGAAGGGGGGATGAAAAAATCAGCTCAGGAGAGAGAGGTTATTCGCGGCAGTCGGGATCGGGAAAAGAAGAAGGGGCTAAAAAGCCCCTCCGTTTTATTTCTCAGCCATATCTTTCAGTTTTTTCAGCGGTCGTACCTTAACCACATTGCGGGCTGGTTTAGCCTTAAATATGGTTTCTTCGCCATTAAACGGGTTGATCCCTTTGCGGGCTTTAGTTGCAGGCTTACGAACAACCATCACTTTCATCAAGCCAGGGATGGTGAAATGGCCTACTGCGCGCGGCTTGACGTGGGACTCTACCAATACACCGAGTTCGTCCAGAACAGATTGAACCTGCTTACGGCTCAGCTCAGTGCTCTCAGCAATGGAGTTCAGAATTTGGGTTTTGGTCATCGCTTCTTTAACAGCGGTGATTTTTCTGGGGGCGGCAGCTGGAGCCGCTTTTTTAGCAGCGGCTTTTTTTACCGGAGCCTTTTTTGCTGCGGGCGCTTTTTTAGCAGCGGCTTTTTTAACAGGAGCTTTCTTTTTTACAGGCATGGTTGCTTCCTTTGGTTTTAGTTATGGCAGGTTCAGTTGCGTTGCTTGCATGATGCATCCAGAGGAAAATCACAACAACAGTCCCGCTGTCGCGAATAATTATTGATGCTAATTTTTAGTCTAGCAAGTAAATAAATGGACTTTTTGCCTGTTTTTATAGGGTTTGCCAAGAAAAATGCGTATTTTTAAACGATCAACGCGGTAGTTTGTCCTGAACACAAAAATTATATGCCTCTGCGCGTTAAAAAATGGACCAGAAGGTGACCCCTTTGTTGTGCTGTTTTGACCATATATCATCGTGTCCGGTGTGCTAGGTTGTGCGATGGTAGCGTCCGGTTTAGTTGATTGTGTGTCGAAGTTGTCGTGTGGAATTCGTTATGTTGTTCTGTGCTTGCCGTCCCTGTTTCGCCCCCAAGCCCGGCAGTGAAAATCCGAGTTAGAATTTATTGCTGCCAAGTTCCCTGCGTAATTTCCAGGTTTGTCACGGCGCTGCGTGTTGACCAATTAGCGCGGTTGAAGTCGAACTTCGTTTGGCGCTGTAGGGGCACTAATGCAAAATGAACACAGGGAGGGTGATCCCAAGGCCGCCTTGGTACCGGTTGGGCTAAGGTCCGCTCCGCGGGTGAAGTGCAGGTAATAGTATTCATAAACGGCCCCAACCCGTTATAATGTGCCCCTTTTTTTTCGATGTGCAGACCTTGGTCTGCGCGATTAGTAAAATAAGCAATAAAATCAATTGCTTGTAGGTTTTTGCTCGAGGATTTATTGAGATGCCTATCTATGAATACCAGTGCCCGGATTGTGGACACGAGTTGGAAGCAATCCAGAAAATGAGCGACTCCGCACTCACTGACTGTCCAGAATGTAAGGGGAACGGCCTTAAAAAGCGTATTTCCGCTCCGGGTTTTCGTCTTTCCGGCTCAGGCTGGTATGAGACTGACTTTAAAACCGGTAAAAAGAAGAACCTAGCCAAGCAGGACAGTGATTCCGGCAGTGCGGCTAAATCAGACTCGAAAAAGCCCGCTGCGCCGTCTACACCCAGCGCCAGCTAAATGCATTCAGAAAAACAGGTAACAGAGTTATGCGAAGCCATTATTGTGGCCACCTCAATGAATCAAACATCGATCAGACCGTTACTCTATGCGGATGGGTCCATCGTCGTCGGGATCATGGTGGCGTTATCTTCCTGGACCTGCGGGACCGCGAGGGTATCGCCCAGGTCGTAATCGATCCCGATACGGAAGAAGCTTTTGCTCTGGCTGAGAAAGTACGAAGTGAATTTGTTATTCAGCTAACCGGTCGGGTCCGGATCCGGCCGGAAGGCACCCAGAATCCGGAAATGCCCACCGGCATGATCGAAGTGTTGGGAAAACAACTGGCTATCCTGAATGCCTCTGAAACGCCTCCATTCCAGTTGGACGAGCATATCAACGTCGGCGAAGACGTGCGTTTAAAATATCGTTATATGGATTTGCGCCGGCCTGAGATACAGCAGCGTTTGGCATTTCGCTCCAAGGTCACAACCGCGATTCGTAATTATCTGGATGGTGAAGGCTTCCTGGATGTTGAAACGCCGATTCTAACTAAAGCAACCCCGGAAGGCGCACGGGACTATCTGGTCCCCAGCCGGACCCACCAGGGTAGCTTCTTTGCGCTACCGCAGTCGCCACAACTGTTTAAACAATTACTGATGGTTTCCGGTCTGGATCGGTACTATCAAATAGCAAAATGTTTTCGCGACGAAGACTTGCGCGCAGACCGCCAACCGGAATTTACCCAGATCGATATAGAGGCATCCTTCGTAAACGAAGAGGATGTCATGGGTATTGCCGAGAATATGATACGTTCTCTGTTCAAGGGCATGTTAAACGTGGAGCTGCCCGAGTTTCCCCGTATGGCCTACGCAGAAGCGATGTCCCGTTTCGGTAGTGATAAACCGGATTTGAGGATTCCGCTGGAATTGATCGATGTGGACGATTTGATGCGTCAGGTGGAATTTAAGGTGTTTTCCGCGCCGGCTTCAGACCCAAAAGGCAGAGTGTGCGGTTTGAGAATTCCCGGTGGAGCCTCGATTAGCCGCAAAGAAATTGATGAATACACTAAGTATGTCAGCATCTATGGTGCGCGTGGGCTGGCCTGGATAAAAGTCAACGATCTTGCGGCCGGGGTAGACGGGCTGCAATCTCCCATCGTTAAAAATATGACTAACGTTGTAATGGAAATGATGGAGCGTCTGGGTGCCGAAGATGGCGATATTATTTTCTTCGGCGCGGGTAAAGCCTCCGTTGTCAATGAATCCATGGGCGCCTTGCGGATAAAGCTGGGCCACGATCGAGGGCTTATAAAGGGTGAATGGTCGCCCCTTTGGGTAGTGGATTTCCCTATGTTCGAAGAGGAAGACGACGGCAAACTGAATGCCATCCATCACCCCTTTACCGCGCCTTCCTGCGAACCTTCGGAGCTGGAAGCATCGCCTGCCACTGCGCTTTCCCGTGCTTATGATATGGTGCTAAATGGCACTGAATTAGGCGGTGGTTCTATCCGTATCCATGATCCCGGAATGCAGCGCACGGTATTCAAGGCACTGAATATCGGTGAAGAGGAAGCGAATGACAAATTCGGTTTCCTGTTAGACGCGCTGAAATTCGGATGCCCGCCTCATGGCGGTCTGGCGTTTGGCCTGGACCGGTTGATTATGCTGATGACCGGTGCGCACTCTATCCGCGATGTAATTGCTTTCCCGAAAACACAAACAGCAGCCTGTGTTATGACAGCGGCTCCGTCCACCGTGGACGCCAAGCAATTACGGGAGGTAGGTATCCGGGTACGTCAGGCAGACGAAAAGCAGTAAAAAGGAGGGTTCAATGGCAGGGCATAGTAAATGGGCGAATATTAAGCACCGTAAAGCAGCTCAGGATGCAAAGCGAGGTAAAGTATTCACCCGGCTCATTCGTGAAATAGTGATAGCAGCCCGGTCAGGCGGGCAGCCGGAGGACAATCCCCGATTGCGGCTAGCGATGGATAAAGCCTTGGCCGCCAATATGACAAAAGACACCATTGAGCGAGCAGTGAAGCGGGGTGCCGGTGGCGATGACAGTGAGCAGCTGGATGAGCTGACTTATGAAGGTTATGGTGTCGGCGGCGTTGCTGTGATCGTGGAGGCCATGACGGATAACCGTAACCGCACCGCGGGTGATATCCGTCATGCGTTCAGCAAAAACGGCGGTAATCTCGGAACGGATGGCTCCGTAGCTTACCTATTCACCAAGCGTGGCGAGATCAATTTTGAAGCCGGAATCGATGAAGATCGATTAATGGAGGCAGCGCTGGAGGCCGGCGCAGAAGATGTTCTAACGAATGACGATGGCAGCATGGATGTCATTACAGCTTGGGAGGATTTGGGCGCAGTGAATTCAGCGTTGATTAATTCGGGTCTGACGTCGGCCAATGCCGAGATTAATCTTGCTGCATCTGTGCAAGTTGACATGGACCTGGAAACGGCGACTGCGATATTGAAAATGATCGACATGCTTGAAGAGCTGGACGATGTGCAGAACGTCTATACTAACGCCAACTTTACGCAAGAGCTGATGCAGCAGATGGAGAGCTGACAGCCGCCGTCAACCGCCCGTGCCCCGTTCAGATCAATTATGCGTGCTCCCCCTTTTCTAAGTTCAGGCCGCCGATTCGATTTCGCGGCCTCACTCGTTCGATGCAAAATTAAGCTGCTAAAATGGTAATATTTCATAACCCGGTGCTCGGGCATTCACTAATATATTCATAACGTATCAAATTAAAGCGGATCGCTTTGCTTGGAAAAGCCGGAGTGTAATACAAAATGAAGTTAACCCATGCCATTGTGTTTGGTCTGCTCGCTGCCCTGGTATTGGTAGCCGTGATATCGTTCCGGTCGCAGGCGCAACTGGAATGGATTGCAGATCACGGTATGCTCATGATTGTGGCGATCGGCGTGGTCGGGCTTGTAGGTGCCCGTCAGAAAGCGCCTGCCAGTATCCAATAGTGAACGTTTTTCGGCGGCCTTTCTCGAGTGCCGTTTCTTTTATCTTTGAAGCATAAACTTATGAAATTAGTACAAATTAGGGATGACTCCTGCTTCATTGCTGCTAGACTAGTCTGCATTATATTGAACTATAGGGCTGTCATCAGTGTCGATTGTGCTTGGTATCGATCCTGGTTCTCGTGTCACCGGTTATGGCGTCATTTGCTCGCAAGGCTCGCAACTCACCTACATTGATAGCGGCTGTATACGCACCGAAGCGGCAGAGAATCTGAGTGAAAAACTGGATCTTATTTACCGCGGAATCTCCCAGATAATTCAATTGCACTCGCCCCAGGAAGTGGGGGTTGAGCAAGTATTCATGGCACGCAATGCCGATTCTGCCTTAAAATTAGGTCAGGCGAGGGGCGCTGCCATCGTCGCATGTACTTACCAAAAGCTTCCCGTGTACGAATACTCCGCGCGCCAGGTAAAGCAGTCTGTGGTTGGAACCGGTGCAGCGGATAAAACACAGGTTCAGGTTATGATCTGCCACTTACTAAACCTTACTAAAACGCCTCAGTCCGACGCAGCGGATGCGCTGGGTGTGGCCGTATGTCACACGCACATGACTCAAGGTCTCATAAAGTTGGCAGGAGCCAAGAAAATCCGCAGAG
Source organism: Ketobacter sp. MCCC 1A13808 (assembly GCF_009746715.1). Lineage (NCBI taxonomy): Bacteria > Pseudomonadati > Pseudomonadota > Gammaproteobacteria > Pseudomonadales > Ketobacteraceae > Ketobacter > Ketobacter nezhaii. The sequence continues at coordinate 259,163 of NZ_VRKW01000001.1, read as the reverse complement.
GTCGAGTTAGGCGCTGATAGCCTCGCCAGAGCCGGCGCTTCGCAACCAGCCTCGTTGACGAACTAAACGAACTACTATTAATAGGTAGCTTAAAACAGAATATGATCGGTCGTATTAAAGGCACCATAATCGAAAAGCAAGCCCCGCTACTTTTAGTCGATGTGAGCGGTGTTGGATATGAGCTGGAAGCGCCGATGACCACCTTTTACCAATTGCCTGAAATAGGAAGTGAAGTGCTACTGCATACTCACTTTGTTGTCAGGGAAGATGCCCAGCTGTTATTCGGGTTCTTCAGCAAATCCGAACGGGCGTTGTTTCGGGTATTAATCAAGGTAAATGGAGTTGGCCCTAAGATGGCATTAGCGATCCTATCCGGCATTGAAAGCGCTGAATTTGTGCGCTGCGTGCAGGATCACGATATAAACACCCTGGTAAAATTGCCAGGTGTGGGCAAAAAAACCGCTGAGCGTTTAGTAATTGAAATGCAGGACAAACTCAAAGAATTCAGCGAATTCCAGATGCAACCGACATTGACGCCGGTCACCGGCATTATAAGAACCCCTCGTGTAGAGATAACCGACGCAGAAAGCGCGTTGATTGCACTGGGTTATAAACCCCAGGAAGCAGCCAAAGCAATTGCAGCTCTGGAAACGGAAGGGTTAAAAAGCGAAGACATCATTCGGCAAGCACTCAAACGAATGGTGAACTAGTCTGCAACAAAATAGGATTCCTGACTCAGACTATGATCGAATCAGATCGATTGATTTCGCCGGTACCTGAACCGGACGATGCACATGACCGCGCCATCAGGCCGGGAACCCTGGCGGAATATACCGGCCAGGCAGCGGTGCGCGAGCAAATGGAAATTTTTATTTCTGCTGCCAAAGGTCGGCAGGAAGCGCTCGACCATACATTAATTTTCGGGCCTCCCGGCTTAGGTAAAACCACGTTGGCGAATATCATCGCCAACGAAATGGGAGGTAGTCTGAAAAGTACGTCTGGTCCGGTATTGGAGCGTGCGGGAGATCTGGCCGCCATGCTTACCAATCTTGAGCATGGCGATGTGCTGTTCGTGGACGAGATACATCGTTTAAGCCCGGTGGTGGAAGAAATACTCTATCCGGCGATGGAAGATTATCAGCTAGACATAATGATAGGCGAAGGGCCTGCGGCCCGCTCTATTAAGATCGATTTACCACCATTTACCCTGGTGGGCGCGACTACTCGGGCCGGATTGCTTACGTCACCGTTAAGGGATCGTTTTGGGATTGTGCAGCGTCTCGAATTTTATTCAGTGGACGAACTCGCCAAAATCGTTAATCGCTCCGCTGGCATTCTCGGGTTGGCTATGGAGCATCAGGGTGCAGTGGAAATCGCCAGGCGCAGCCGTGGTACGCCAAGGATTGCTAACAGGCTATTACGCCGAGTGCGGGATTATGCCGAAGTAAAAAGTGATGGTCGGATTACGGCGGATGTTGCCGCCCGCGCGCTGGATATGCTGAAGGTAGATTGCCATGGTTTCGACACGATGGATCGCCGTTTACTTCTGACCATCATGGAAAAGTTTGATGGTGGCCCGGTGGGAGTTGAAAACCTGGCTGCGGCAATCAGTGAAGAAGCCGGAACACTCGAAGATGTCGTTGAACCCTATTTGATACAGCAGGGATTCATCATGCGCACCCCTCGCGGGCGTGTTGCTACTCGCCAGGCCTATCTGCATTTTGGTCTCAAGCCGCCGGCATCAATGAATGCGAACAGCGGAGACCTGTTTCAGGATGAGTGAATTTTTCATCAGATCACGGGTCTACATCGAAGACACAGATGCCGGTGGTATCGTCTATTATGTAAATTATCTGAAGTTTATGGAGCGTGCTCGTACAGAGTTATTACGCACTTTGGGCTCACAATTCGGCGATCTCAGGCAAAACAGGCTGCAATACGTCGTGCATAGCCTGGACGCCCGCTATATAAAACCAGCCTTGATGGATGACGAATTGGTGATTACCGCCAGCGTGCAAAAATTGGGGCGTGCCTACATAGAGTTTCATCAACAGGTAAAACGAGACGATGAAGTAATATGTGATGCTTGCATAAAAGTCGCTTGCGTCGATACTGAACAACTTAAACCGGTTGCTATTCCGGAATCATTAGCGAATCAATTTAAAGCGTTTAAACTTAACGCAGAAGCCAAATAACAAGATCCCAGAAGGAGATAGACCAACGTGGAAAACATGTCTGTGTTGAGCCTGATAATCAATGCCTCGATTGTAGTGCAGCTGGTTATGCTCATTTTATTTTCACTCTCCTTGATTTCCTGGTACATGATCTGGCAAAGGCAATCCATTTTGTCCAAAACGAAGCGCGCACTGAATGATTTTGAGGAGCGGTTCTGGTCCGGCATCGATTTGTCCAGATTATTTGTCCAAGTCAATACCGAACCGAACGATTACAGTGGCGAAGAAAATATTTTTCGTGCCGGGTTTAAAGAATTTGCCCGTTTGAGGAAAGGCTCCACCAGTGATGCCGAGTCGGTAATGGCGGGCACTGAAAGGTCGATGCGGGTAGCCTTGTTGCGCGAGCAGCAAAAGCTGGAAATGCACTTGCCTTTTTTGGCCACCGTGGGATCAACCAGCCCGTACATCGGTTTGTTCGGCACGGTGTGGGGGATTATGCACTCCTTTCTGGCTCTGGCAAACGAAAACCAAGCGACGCTTTCTCTCGTCGCTCCCGGTATTGCCGAAGCACTGATTGCCACTGCAATCGGTTTGTTCGCGGCCATTCCTGCGGTAATTGGCTATAACCGATTCTCATCATCGGTCGATTCCCTTCTGCACAGTTACGAGACATTTATGGACGAGTTTTCCAGCATACTGCATCGTAAGGCGCATTCATCGGATGCTGATCTCAAGGGCAACGCAGGAATCTGATTATGTCCACAAAGCGCACAACTGTTCGGCGAAAGCCAATATCCGATATCAACGTTGTTCCCTATATCGACGTCATGCTGGTGTTGCTGGTTGTGTTCATGATTACAGCTCCGATGATGACAGCGGGCGTAAAAGTGGATCTCCCGGATGCCGATGCTGAACCGTTGGTGTTACCCAAAAACGAGCAGTTTGTGATTGTTTCAGTTAACCAGAATGGGCAATACTTTTTAAGCGTTGATGAAGAGAACCAGCAACCCAAGCCTTTGCCGGACATCATTAAAGCGGTATCCGACATTAAACGGGCAAAGCCGGACACGCCGGTGTTAATGGAGGGGGACGAACGGGTTGCTTATGGGTTGGTGATGCGGATGATGATCGGGTTGCAACAAGCCGGGGTCAATGATGTTGGCTTGGTTACCGAAAGCGGTTTGAAGGAGTAGTTCTTGTCCTTTGTGAAGGTGGATCCGGCAGCTCTGGTCAAGGCAGTTTTAGTGCATGCTATGGTGTTGGCGTTGTTGTTTTTCAATTGGCCCAGCAGCGACGAGATAATAAAAAGCAAACCACTGCCCAAACACGTGACAGCAGTGGTGGTTGAAAAACCTAAACCTAAAGTGCAGCCAGCACCGAAGCCGAAAGTTGCGCCAAAACCGAAACCGGAGCCAAAACCGAAACCAAAACCGAAACCGGAGCCAAAACCGAAACCAGAGCCCAAGCCAGAGCCCAAGCCAGAGCCCAAGCCAGAGCCCAAGCCAGAGCCGCCTCAGGAACAGTTGGATTCGTTTAGTGATATTTTAAAGCAGGAAATGGAGTCGATCGAAAAAGACCAGCCTGCGACACCGGCGAATAACCAGGACCAATCCGCTCAGGAAATGGATGAAATTCTTCAGTACAAGGGGCTGATCCAACAAACCGTGCAACGGTATTGGCGTCGCCCACCAGGTGCAAGAAACGATATGACCGTGGTATTGGATATACAGTTGTTACCCGGTGGCGAACTTAAATCGGTGCGGATTGAAGATTCCAGCGGCAACCAGGCGTTCGATAATTCGGCAATGTTGGCGGTGCAAAGTGCGGGTAGGTTCAGTGTGCCTCCGGACCCCAAATTATTTGATCGCCATTTCAGAGCGTTTAAAATGCGATTTAAACCTGGGGATTTGAGATACTAGCTTTCATCTGGCTCAACTGCCGATGGATGTATTGTTTAAGACTAACCAGCAAATGCTGAGAGAGTGTATGAAGCGTTTATCAATAGTAAATCTTGTTGTTCTTATGAGTGTCTTAACGCTCTTTTCCATATCGGCGCGAGCAGAGCTGATAATTGAAATAACCGAGGGCGTGACTGATGCCACCTCAATAGCGGTTGTTCCGTTTGCCTGGAGTGGAAACAGGCTACCGGAAGACGTAGCGCAAATCGTGTCTGCGGACCTGCACCGCTCGGGGCAGTTCGCGCCGCTGGACCGATCCCGGATGCTGAGTCTGCCGACCGACGAAAGTCAGGTTTTCTACCGTGATTGGCAATCCAAAAGCAACGGTGCCGAATATCTGGTTATTGGAAAAATGTCTTCTACCAGCGACGGCAAATATCGGGTCGATTATCAGCTTTTCGACATATTCCAAAAGAAAATGGTGAAAAAATGGTACGTAAGCGGCGACGACCTGCGTGCCATGGCGCACTACATCAGCGATACACTTTATAAAGAGTTAACCGGTGTGCGCGGCGCGTTCTCTACTAAGATGGTGTATGTCACCATGGAATATTTGCAGGAAGCGGGTAAAAGGGTGCAGCGGTATCGCCTTTATCTGGCCGATGTTGATGGCCACAATGAGCGCATAATGTTGGAATCAAGCGAGCCGATTCTTTCACCGAGCTGGGCGCCGAACGGACGACACATTACCTATGTTTCGTTTGAAACAACGAGACCAGCAATCTATATCATGGACACGAAAACCCGAAAATCCCAGAAAATCACTGGTTTTGCGGGATTAAATGGCGCGCCGAGATTCTCGCCGGACGGGAAAAGTTTGGCCATGGTCTTGTCAAAGGACGGCAATCCGGAAATCTATACAATGAATTTGACGACAGGAAAAGTGAAGCGGATTACCAACCACTACGCTATCGATACAGAACCGGCTTGGTCCCCGGATGGAGAGAGTTTGATATATACCTCCGAGCGGGGCGGGTCGCCACAAATATATCGACAATATCTTGATTCCGGAAAGGTTGAGCGCTTAACATTCGAAGGCAGTTACAATGCGCGACCGGTTTTAACACCGGACGGCCGGTTTTTGGCGATGGTGCATCGTTCCAACGGAATATTTCACATCGCAGTGCAGGATTTAGTGAGAGGGACTTTTAATGTGCTGACAGAAACCGATTTGGATGAATCTCCCAGTATTGCTCCGAATGCCAGTATGATCATTTACGCAACGACGGATAAAGGAAGCGGGGTGTTGGCTGCGGTTTCCCTGGATGGAAGAGTGAAAGTTAAGCTGCCGTCCAGAACCGGAGATGTAAGGGAGCCTGCCTGGTCGCCATTTATGTAAAAAAAAAGTTGTTTGTTATTGATTTGTTGTAATATTGTTTAAAATGTTTAATCGAACCACTACTATTTGTCTGGTGTTCCTCTGTTAGGAGTTATATATGTCCATGTTCAATCGTAACTACATTTTGGCCCTGATCGCTGCATTCGCAATTTCAGCTTGTAGCTCAACCCCCGAAGATACGACCGATGATTTATCCTCGGCAGCGTCACAAGAAGATTACTCAGATTCTGATAGCCAAGTAGACGGCGGAGCAATGGGTAGCGGTGAGTACGCAGCAGAGGAAGCGACCGACCCCGCACTAGAAGAAAGAGTTGTATACTTCGATTTCGATAAAGCCAGTATTCGTCCTGATGCCATCGCCACTTTGCAGGCGCACGCCTCGTACCTGTCCAGCACGCCAGCAGCGCGTTTGCGGGTGGAAGGTCATGCTGATGAGCGCGGCACCCGCGAATACAATATGGCATTAGGCGAGCGTCGAGCGAAGGCAGCAGCCAGTTTCCTGGCAGCCAATGGCGCATCAGCCTCGCAACTTGAAATCATCAGTTACGGTGAAGAGCGTCCAATTGCTCTGGGGCATGATGATGGTTCCTGGTCTCAGAATCGTCGTGCTGAATTGAAATACACCGCTGAAGCCCCATAAGCGCCACGCAGAGTATTAAATGCAGAAAGCTTTCGTATTGTTTCTACTATCTACGGTCACCGCTGTTGCGGTGGCCGTTCCTCCCTATGAGCCATTACCGGGTTCAGCCAGCGCTCAGGTGCAAACCAACACCGACAAAACCAGGTCGGCCGGTTCCGGCTCTCAAAGTGGTTCGGGTAATGGTTCAGGGCTGGGTTATAAGTCCGCAGTGGATTCCGGTTCGGAATCCACCGGTGGTCCTACGTTAAATACCGGCTCAAATTGGGAGACGTATTCGCAGATTCAGCAAATGCAGCAAGAACTTCAGGAAGTTCGCGGCATGGTTGAAGAATTGAACCATCAAATCAAACTTATGCAAAAGCAGGGTCGCGAGCGTTATTTGGACCTGGATATGCGCATCAACAAGTTGGGAGGAGAGTCTTCTGATCCTGATTCCTCCGCAAGGAGGGGCAATTCCGTCCCAAAGATGGATGACAAAGAGCTATATGAGCATACCAGCTCTTTGCGTAAACAAGGCAAGTACGATGAGGCCATTTCGGGTTTCCATCAATTGCTCAGTCAATCACCAAAAGGGATGTATGCTCCCTACGCCGAGTATTGGTTGGGTGAGCTTTACATGGTGTCAAAACCTGCCAGTATCGAAAAGTCCAAGCGGCATTTTATCAACCTTCTTGCAGGCTATCCGGGGCATGTGAAAGTACCGGACGCCATGTTTAAATTGGGTAAATTGTATGCAGGGCAAGGCGAAACCGGCAAAGCGAAAAGTGTTCTGAGCGAGCTGGTTAATAAATATCCTGATAAATCCGCGGCAAAATTGGCGAAGGATTTGTTAAAAACCCTGTAAAGCGGTTGAACCTTCAGTTAAGATTGCGCGTTTTCCGTTCTGGGTATCAGCGTGTCGCAACTCCGTATCACCGAAATATTCTATTCTCTGCAAGGCGAAGCCCGAACCATTGGGCTACCGACCGTGTTCGTACGCCTCACCGGTTGCCCTCTCAGATGTCAATATTGTGATACCGAATACGCCTTTTCAGGCGGCGAAATGCGCTCATTACAGCAGATTCTTGATCAGGTGAACTCCTATAGCCCCCGGTATGTGACTGTTACGGGCGGCGAACCGTTGGCGCAACCGAATTGTATTCCGTTATTGTCTCAGTTGTGCGATCTGGGTTTGGAGGTTTCTCTGGAAACCAGTGGTGCGCTGGACGTGAGTGAAGTCGATTCCCGGGTTAGTATCGTGCTTGATCTAAAAACGCCGGGCTCCGGTGAAATGCATCGCAACCTGTATTCCAATCTTGAACATCTGAAGCCAAAAGATCAGATCAAATTTGTCATCTGTGGCCGCCAGGATTACCAATGGGCCAAAATGCAGTTGAGCCAATTGAAATTGGACTTGCTAGTGGGGGACGTGCTGTTTTCGCCCAGCCATCAGGCAATCGAACCCGCTGATCTGGCTAATTGGATTGTCGAAGACAACTTGCCCGTTCGTTTCCAATTGCAACTACACAAGATTTTATGGGCTGACCAGCCGGGGTATTAGACCGGTTTTCAGGAGGCATCAGACTGATATGACTGCAAAAAAAGCCGTTGTTTTGTTATCCGGTGGGCTGGATTCTGCCACTTGCCTGGCCATAGCGAGCTCTCAGGGGTACGATTGTTATGCAATGAGTTTCGATTACGGGCAGCGACATGAATCGGAGCTTGCGGCTGCGCTGCGGGTAGTCGGTGCATTGGGTGCAAAAGATTTCAAAACTATTCGTATCAATATGGGCGATATTGGAGGGTCTGCGCTAACGGACAGTAACATCGCTGTCCCCGAGCTGCCAACCGAGGGTATTCCGGTGACCTATGTACCTGCCCGTAATACCGTATTTTTATCCCTGGCGTTAGGTTGGGCGGAGGTGTTGGATGCCGATGCAATATTTATCGGCGTTAACGCGGTGGATTATTCCGGTTATCCGGATTGTCGTCCTGAGTTTATAGCCGCATTCGAACACTTGTCCAACGTCGCGACCAAAAAAGGAGTGGAGGGCAGGCCTCTGATTATTAAAGCGCCCCTGCTCACTCTGTCGAAGGGCGAAATAATCCGCAAGGGTATTGAGCTTGGGGTGGATTACAGCCTGACGGTTTCATGCTACCAGGCGGACCACAATGGGCTTGCCTGCGGTCGCTGTGATAGTTGCCGTTTACGAAGCGAGGGATTTAAGCAGGCTGGCGTGACGGATCCTACACAGTACCAGTAGCGGACGGCCAAACTCCGGGATTGTGACAGTAAAAGCAAAATCGTAATTATTTCAGGCGTTTTGGGCCATTTTAGAGCAAAAAACACACTGCAGCAAAAAAGATGATAGAAATCAAGGCCATAAAATTGAAAAAAAGCCTTGTGATTTAATTTCTAACCAGTAATATACGCATCCGTCGAAGGGTCGTTAGCTCAGTTGGTAGAGCAGTTGGCTTTTAACCAATTGGTCGCTGGTTCGAATCCAGCACGACCCACCATATTAAAAACAGCATTGAAACCGCACCGGTTGCAGAGAAAGCAAACCATCAGTGCGGTTTTTTTGTTTTAGCGCCTGGCAGCTACCCGCCGGTATCCAGGCTTGAAAGAAGCGAGCTCGGCCACCATATAACTAGCCAGTATCACATGCTCGCGGGTTGCAGTAGAATGAGCGCCGGAACACCAAGAATCTAACTACCCTGGGTATTAGCAGTAAGCGCGCTTCAAGAGGTCGAATTCATGAATACCACGGTTACGGATATTGTTAGGGATCACCTGGATGGCAGCCATCTTCAAAGCAAGCTGTCTGATGCCGAGAAGCTAGACTACCGCAATCAGATTAAGGTCTTGTTGAAACAGCAAAATGCGGTGTTGGTCGCTCACTATTACACCGACCCTGATCTGCAATCTCTGGCTGAAGAGACTGGGGGTTGCGTTTCTGACTCCCTTGAAATGGCACGTTTCGGTAAGCAGCACCCGGCAACGACTCTGGTAGTGGCCGGTGTTAAATTTATGGGTGAAACCGCTAAAATCCTGAGTCCCGAGAAAACAGTACTGATGCCCACCCTGGAAGCAACCTGCTCCCTCGACCTCGGTTGTCCTGTGGACGAATTCAGTGCCTTTTGCGATGAGCATCCCGATCGCGAGGTGGTGGTCTATGCCAATACCTCGGCGGCGGTGAAAGCCAGGTCGGACTGGGTTGTTACCTCAAGTATCGCTTTGGAGCTGGTTGAGCATCTACACAACCAGGGTAAGAAAATCCTTTGGGCGCCGGATAAACACTTGGGTGCTTACGTTCAGCGTGAAACGGGGGCTGACGTGTTGCTCTGGGATAGCGCTTGTATAGTTCACGATGAGTTTAAAGCGAAAGGCCTTCAGGACTTGAAAAAGGTTTATCCGGATGCCGCTGTTCTTGTACACCCGGAATCACCGGAGTCGGTAGTGAACCTGGCTGATGTGGTGGGATCCACCTCTCAGCTGATACAGGCCGCTCAGAAAATGGAAAACAGCACGTTCATCGTTGCAACGGACCGAGGCATTTTCTATAAAATGCAGCAGCAGGCACCCGGTAAACTGCTTATTGAAGCGCCTACCGGAGGTAACGGTGCAACATGCCGTTCTTGTGCTCACTGCCCGTGGATGGCAATGAATGCACTGGATAATCTTACGCTGGAGCTGAAAAATCACAGTAACGAAGTGCATGTGGATGCAGCCTTGATTGAGCAGGCAATGATTCCGTTGAATCGTATGCTGGATTTTGCGAAGCGCTAGAATTCCATATCGCGCATGGAATTCTCCATCTCGGCAATGCGCTCGGTTATTCTTGCTGTCATCTGAAAGTTTTCTCTGGCCAGGGGGAGGGCATAACGTAATTGCTCAACGGCCCGTTGCACATGCCCATAGAGAAAGTAATATTCTGCTTTGGACTGGTAAACCCCGAGGCGGTCTTTGGCTTTACCCTGAGCTTCTGCCAGCATGAACCACAGTATGGGCCAGGTTTCATGCAAGGTAATTTGTTCGCGCAGAATTTTAATGGACTGATCGGTCTGGCCTCTGTGTGTTAAGGCGTCTGCATAGTGGAGGCTCAATGCGTAGTTCTGGGGTGAATAACCAAGCCCTTCTTCCAGCACTTTGATTGCCTCCGGGTAACGGCCCGCTTTATTGAGTATCTCGGCCTGGGTTGCGATATAGGTAATGCGCTGCGGCCGTCGCTTCAGAAGCTCAGCCATATTCTGAAGGGCTTTGTCCAGTTGGTTGGTTTTCATATATGCGCACGCCAAACCGTATTCATTCACTTCCAGAAATTGCTTACTGTCCGCTTTTTGTTTTTCAAGATCATTGATCATGGCGTTGCCGTCTCTGGCAAAATCCACTTCCACCCGCACTTTCATCAAACTGAACTCAAGTGAGTTGGCCGAGTCCTGTGCCGGGTATTTTGCTGCTCTGCTTCGGGCGTCCGTGATGCGGGATTCGGTGACGGGATGCGTCAGCAGGAATTCCGGAGGCAAATCACCATAGAAGCGCATGCTACGTTGTAAGGATTCGAAAAAGTCAGCCATGGCGGCCGGATTCATACCGGCATTCACCAGCGTTTGCATACCTACACGATCGGCTTCTTGCTCGTTGGAGCGACTGAACCTCAGCTGCGAATCAATCGAGGCAGCCTGCGTTGTGGCCAGTGCCGCCATACCCGCGTCAGCACCGGCGGTGGCGGCCAGTACGACGCTGGCCAGTAGGGCCGCCATGCTGGCCCAGGACGTTTGCTGGGAGTGTTCCAGTCCACGCGCAAAATGACGTTGACTCAGGTGGGCGAGTTCGTGGGCGATGACACCTGCTAACTCGTCCTCCGTGCGCGCGTTCATCAGCAATCCGCCGTTCAGTCCCATGACGCCACCGGGAGCTGCGAAAGCATTAATGGCGGGGCTGTTAAGCACGATCAGTTCGATATTTGGCTGGTCCAGGTCGCTGGACGACGCTAAGTGGTATACCAGTGTATTCAGGTAATTGTGCACCAGGGGGTCATGAATGACGGGGGCTTGCGAACGGAGTTGTCTCAGCCAGGCGCGACCCAGCCGGTACTCCTGTTCCGGGCTGATAATGGCCGAGCTGGCATCACCCAGAGAGGGTAACGTGTTGCTGGCGGTAGCATAAGCGCGGGACAGGGACGAAGAACACAAGCTTAAAATCAAAATCAGCCTGGTTGCCAGCATCAATCTATACTGCAAGTTCATATTCAATTTCTAGCGTTCGCCGTCCCGGAATCTGGAAGATTAGACAAAAGCTTTTTGATAAAGTTTTCGCCGGATTAGGATTAGGTTACTCTTATCTTATTAGGGTAGCAGATGCAGAATATCAGACCTAGCCATATATGGTGATCGGAGATTGTCTGTAACATTAGGGTCAATGCTTGTATAGTGACGGCCCCTTCAAACTGTGAGCAGGTGAGATGGACGCGGTGCCGGATCTGGACGCGCGGGGAATGAATTGCCCGCTGCCGTTATTGAAATTGAAGCAACGACTAAACCAAATGGAAGTGGGTGACCGGATTCACGTCAAAACCACCGATCCCGGCTCGGTCAGGGATTTCGCTGCCTTTGCTCAACAGGTCGGTCACATCATTCACGAACAAGATCACCGGAACGGTGAGTATTTGTTTTTAATTGAAAAATTAGCTTAGGGCTTTTCAGTACCATCTATGTTTCAGATTTTTAGTGACTGGTATAAAGAATATTTTTCCAATCGAGAAGCGGTCGTTTTAATTCTGTTGCTTGCGGTCGGCTTAACCATCGTTGTGACAATGGGTTCAATTTTAGCGCCTGTTCTCACCGCCATTGTGTTGGCGTACCTGTTGCAGGGCATGATCAGTTTCCTGGTCAGCAAGAAAGTGCCCTGGTTTGCTTCCCTGCTTTTCACTTATGTGTTGTTCCTGGCGGCGCAGGTTTCCTTGCTGTTTGTGCTGGTGCCTCTGGCCTGGGGCCAGTTAGTCCGTTTGTTCAATGATCAGGTGCCCAGAATGCTATATGAGGCGAACCTGTTTCTGAATATGTTGCCGCAGCGTTATCCGGAACTGGTCTCGGAGCAGTGGGTGAAAGAGATCAGCACCCTGACCTCCACTACGTTGAAAAGCCTGGGAGAATCCGTGCTGACCTTTTCAGTATCGAGCATTCCCAACCTGATGGGTATACTGATCTTTTTGGTATTGGTGCCAATGCTGGTGTTTTTTTTCCTCAAAGATAAAGACCGTATGATTAATTGGGTGGATAGCTATTTACCTCAGGACAGGCCTTTTATTTCCCGCGTTATCAAAGAAATGGACGTCCAAATATCGAATTATGTGCGAGGGAAAGCGCTAGAGATACTGATAGTAGGTTCAGTTACGTACGTGACATTTGTTCTTTTAGGTGTGAACTACGCCGCTTTGCTCGGCATGCTGGTGGGGTTAAGTGTCGTGGTGCCTTATATCGGCGCAACGGTCGTGACTATTCCTGTCGCGGTAGTAGCCTACTTTCAGTTCGGCTGGGGGCCTGAGTTTATGTGGGTATTGGTCTCATACGGCATAATACAAGGATTGGACGGTAACCTGCTGGTACCCATATTGTTTTCCGAAGCGGTTAATCTTCACCCAGTAGCAATTATTACGGCTGTTTTGGTGTTCGGAGGTTTTTGGGGGCTTTGGGGGGTGTTTTTTGCCATCCCACTAGCAACGTTGGTGAAGGCCGTGTTTTCCTCCTGGCCCAGGGAGCCCATACCGGTGCTGGTAAAATCCGGGTCGGTTCCCTCACCGGGGCAGGACGGGGGCCTCCTTTGATGCCCGGGGCGTTAGTCCGTTGCTTCGGCCGCCTCCAGCACCTCTTCAACGTGGCCGTTGACGCGGACCTTGCGCCATTCGCGGCGTAAAACACCACTTGAGTCAATCAGGAAGGTGCTGCGTTCCACGCCCTGGATCTGTTTGCCATACATATTTAATGGTTGGATTACTTCAAACATTCGGCAAAGGTAGGCATCGGTGTCTGAAATCAATTCGAAGGGAAATTGATATTGCGCCCTGAATTGTTCATGGGATTTGAGGATGTCTTTGGAGACACCGAAAATCAGAGTTTTCGCTTTCTTAAAGTCCTCGTAGTAGTCTCTGAAATCCAGGCCCTCTGTGGTGCAGCCAGGAGTGTTGTCTTTCGGATAAAAGTACAGAACCACTTTCCAGCCTTTCAGCCTGGATAAAACGATGTCTTTTGAGCTGGTTGCTTGTGCCGCAAAATCCGGGACTGGTTTACCGATCTCAACGAATGCCATTGACTCCTCCTAAGCCCGTCTTGGTTTTTGTTTTAGACCTGTTGCTAGTTCCTCGCTGGCTTAACGGCGAGGTTCTATGGTTGCATCCAGGTTACGTTCATCACAAAAGGAAACGAAAGCTTCTTTTAAGGAGGCAATCGCAGAATTTGCTGGTACGTTTACTGACATTTCCAACGAGAACATGGCCGTTCCCGTATGTGCTGCAGCATAGGTGCCCGTTTCCATTTCTTCAATATTTATGTTGCGGTCACTAAAAAAGCCGGCGATTTCACGAACGATGCCGGGATGATCCAACGAAACAACCACTACCTGATAGGGGTAGCCGATATCGGCTAATTGTCTGAGCTTTGTGCGCTTTAGGATCGTGGTGAGGTGGAACTGGTCGGCAATTTCGGGGAAAAGAGCTTCGGCGGCGGCAATGTCATCAGGTTGTCCGCTTATCAGCATGATTAAAGCGAATTCACCACCTAATACGGTCATGCGGGTGTCGAGGATGTTGCAATTAGCCTCACTGGCCGCTTGCGACAGGCCGTTGATAATGCCCGCGCGATCTTCCCCGATGGCAGAGATAACCAAATATTCATTCATCAATATCAGTCTCTTAGATTATTTAGCACCATCTCACGGTCTCGATTTCCGTTATTCTGAGTGCTTATAACCGTTTATTTGATGAAATTCAGTTTAGCATCGGTATTTAGGAACAACTAGCTGAAAAAGCTAGAAATATTAGTTAATGGTTGTTTTCGTCTTTCCGGTTGCGGGGATTTTCGCGTTGGGCTGGCGGAGATGCTTGTTATTGTCTAAACGCCTAAGTACCATACCCGTTTATTTTTACCAGGCGGAGAGCTTAGAGCGGATGATAACTGGCAGCATGGTGGCCTTGGTTACGCCAATGAATGCGGATGACAGCATTGATTGGGATAGCTTGGCGAACTTGACAGATATGCACATAGAGCAGGGCACGAATGCAATCGTTGCGGTGGGCACGACAGGTGAGTCTGCAACCTTGAATGTGAGTGAACATTGCGCCGTTATCAAGTTTGTTGTGGAGCGGGCCGGAGGGAAGATTCCCGTGATTGCCGGTACCGGAGCCAACTCCACCAGTGAAGCCATTGAGCTCACCGAAGCGGCTAAGTCCGCGGGTGCCGATGCCTGCTTATTGGTTGCACCGTATTATAACAAGCCGACCCAGGAAGGTTTGTATCGGCATCACATGGCGATTGCCAACGCAGTGGAGATACCGCAGATTCTGTACAACGTACCGGGACGCACCGTGTGCGATATGCTGCCGGAAACCGTTCAACGTTTACACGCGCACAGAAATATCGTGGGCATAAAAGAGGCCACCGGCAAACTGGACCGGGGGCAAGCGATACTTGAATTGTGTAGCGGTGATTTTTTGCTGTATTCCGGCGACGATGCCACTGCGATGGAACTTATGTTGCTGGGTGCTAAAGGAAATATATCGGTCACAGCGAACGTTGCACCCAAAGCAATGTCTGATCTTTGCGCAGCGGCAATGGCCGGGAATCGCTCTGAGGCGGAGACCATAAACCAGCCATTGCTGGGATTACACCAAACACTGTTTTTAGAGGCGAATCCGATCCCTGTGAAATGGGCATTGCAGCAGATGGGTTTGATTAAGGAAGGTATCCGATTGCCTCTTACCCCCTTTTCTGAGCAGTATCATGCGCCTGTGCTGGATGCCATGAGACAGGCTGGCATTCTGTAGAATTATAATATCCGGAGAGCTTAATGCACATTTTGCGACAGGCGGTGCTAGCGGTACTGCTGATTGCGTTATCGGGTTGTTCCTATTTTTTTGGTGATGAGGGGCAGTTTCGGGAAAAATCATTGGATTATCAGGAGGCGAAGAGCATCGAGCCGTTACGGGTACCCGATGGTGTCCAGACCAAACCGACCAAGCAGCGTTATCCCATTCCGAATGTGGTTGCTAACAATGCATTTATCCCGAAAGACAGTGGCTCCGTCCCAAGGCCGCGCACATTGGCGAACCTGGACCAGGATGCAGGCCTGGAGTTGCGGAAGGACGATCAGCTTTACTGGCTAATAGCCGAGCGGGATAGCGCAGAATTATGGCCTCAGCTGGTGGAGTTTGTGGAAAGCAATTCGTTCGTTGTTGATGTCAACAATCCTGAAGCGGGCATTCTGGAAACCGACTGGTTAAAACCGCGGCTGCTGGAAAACGACCGCGGTGTCTGGAAATCCTTTAAGCGTCTTTTCACCGGGGCGGGCAGCCAGGAGTTGAGGGATAAGTTCAGAATTCAGGTGACCTCCGGCAAGCGTGCAGAGGGCAATATTATCAGTATTAACCATGTGCGTAATAAATTACCGTTGCCGGAACAGGTGGAATGGCCGGTTATTCCGGATGATCCGGATCTGGTCCATATCGTGTATGAAGAGATGATGGAATTTTTGAGCGATGATGCCCGCCGTCAGGGCACATCTGTGCTCTCCCAGGATTTGAAATCGGTTCCGAAATACACCATGACCCGGGATGGTAATGATTATCCGGTTCTGGTTATCAATCTGGACTTCAACCATGCCTGGCTAGAAGTAGGGCAGGCCTTGGCGCTATCCAAGATTGCGGTGAAGGATCTTAACCGCAGCTTGGGCATCTATTACTTGGCAAGAACGGTGATGGTGAAGGATGAGGATGGGGACGAAGCTGCAAAAGAGCTGCAATTGCGGGTGATTCGCTCCGAGAGCGGGATTCAGGTTGCGGTCCAGCTTGATGACGACACCATTGCCCCGAAAGTGGAGTCCACACAAATCCTGAACGCATTAAGGGAGAAGCTCCAGTAGTGAAGTTCGCTTCCATAGGGAGTGGCAGCGAAGGTAACGGTACGCTGATCTGCTCTGGAGACGGGGACGTTGTTCTGCTGGATTGCGGCTTTTCAGGCCGCGAAGCGGTGAAGCGTTTAGCCACCTTGAATTTGGGACTGGAAGATATTTCTGCCATTTTGGTAACCCATGAGCACAGTGATCATGTGAAAGGGGTTGCACTGTTAGCCAATAAAGGCAGAATTCCGGTGTATTGCACTTGGGGTACTTGGGCCGCTAAGCTCCATACGGTTCTGGATGAAAGTCTGTTGACGGTGATCAGTCCGCATCAGCGATTTAGCATAGGAAAT
Organism: Ketobacter sp. MCCC 1A13808; assembly: GCF_009746715.1. NCBI lineage: Bacteria > Pseudomonadati > Pseudomonadota > Gammaproteobacteria > Pseudomonadales > Ketobacteraceae > Ketobacter > Ketobacter nezhaii. Next base: position 242,609 of record NZ_VRKW01000001.1, on the reverse strand, counting down.
ATACTGGTACAGCCGGTGCCAGTGCCTCATGACGCCAGGGAACCCTGTCAGTTTGTATTTGAATCTTCCGGCCAAAGGCTTGGAATTCTGACAGATGTCGGTAGCATTACGCCACATATGGTGGAGCAGTATCAGCGCTGTGATGCGCTAATGCTGGAATGCAATCACGATTTGAATATGTTGGCTGAAAGCGCCTATCCACCTTCCCTGAAAAGGCGGGTGGCGGGGCCGTTAGGCCATCTCAATAATCAGCAGGCCGCGGAAATGCTGGGGCAGCTGGATTGCAGCCGGTTGCAACATTTGGTGGCAACACACATCAGCCAAAAAAATAATCATCCTGAACTGGCTATGCAAGCCTTACGCGGTGTAGTCGGCTTCAGTCCGGACCGAATACGGATAGCCAAGCAATGCTCAGGGTTTGCGTGGCTGGAAATCGAAGTCCGTACTGTAGCATGTGGCAAGCAAACAATTACTAATTGAAAATAGATTAACATTGGGTGGGTAAATCAATGGAAAAGCGTGAAGAACTGTATAAAGGTAAAGCGAAATCCGTATATACAACGGATGATCCGGATGCGTTGGTGTTATTTTTCAGGAATGACACGTCGGCATTTGATGGCAAGAAGATTGAACAGCTTGATCGCAAGGGCATGGTTAATAACAAGTTCAATGCGTTTATCATGGAAAAGCTGGAAGCCGCAGGCATAGAAACCCATTTCACCAAACTGCTGAGTGACCAGGAGTCATTGGTCAAAAGCCTTAAAATGATGCCCTTGGAATGTGTGGTTAGGAATATTTCTGCAGGCAGTATTTGTCGGCGCCTTGGTGTTGAAGAGGGGTTAGATCTTAATCCACCAACCTTCGAGTTTTTCCTTAAAAACGATGACCTTGGTGACCCGATGGTTAATGAGTACCACATCAAGAGTTTTGGTTGGGCGGAAAAAGAACATGTGGAAAAAATGCAGGAGTTGACCTTCCAGGTAAATACTGTGCTGAAACAGTTGTTTCTGGAAGGGGGGATGCTGCTGGTGGACTACAAACTTGAGTTCGGCTTGTATCAGGGACGCGTGGTGTTGGGCGACGAGTTTACCCCTGATGGATGTCGTCTGTGGGATAAAGAGACTCGTAAAAAATTGGATAAAGACCGCTTTCGCCAGGGACTTGGTGGTGTCGTTGAAAGTTACGAAGAGGTCGGTGCTCGCTTGGGTATGAAGTTCGACTGACTTTGTTGAGTTAAGGATGTGAAAAGCGAAAACCGCAGTTGCTATACTGCGGTTTTTTTATGTGCCGCCTAGAAATGAAAAGTGGCTGCAATATAGGTCCCTTTGAGGTCGATATCCGCGTCCAGATCTTCCACGTCATCCAGCTCCATACCCAGATTCCGCATGCCGGCCTCCAGGCCTAATCCGAATCCAAAAACGTACCCGACATGCGCCCAGGCGTCATAAAGCTGCGCATCGCCAATGCCAATCCAATTCACTTCGGCGCCAAGATAGAGGCCGGTAACCGGAAGATCGAATCGGGCCTTGCCGTACAATAACGGGGCCGTAAAATCCAGATCCTCGTTTGCATTAAGGCTGATTCCCGGTAACAAAGGATGGCGCCCGAAAGCGCTTAATTCACCGTCAAATGTCCTTATGGTAAATCCTGCGTCCAGGCTGATCCAGTTATCGAGAATTTCGTAATATAGGGTTAGGTCGGTATGTGAAAAATCGATGTTGGTTGCGATAATTGATCCGATCGGGAATGTTGTGCCTCCGAAAGATATGTTTTCGCTCAATGTATTGGTAGCCGATTCCTGGATATCCGAGTGAGCTAATTTGATGTTAGGCAGAATAGGAATACCGTGTTCCAGCGCGATATAAATGTAATTGCCCCGGTCGCCGGATAATCCCAAATTCTGCTCCAGGTCCACGCTGCCTGCTCCGGCTTGGCTCAGGTCGGTGAAGTCGCCGGACAAATTATAGTTGATCGAGCCGCCTCCCGCGTATATGCCGAACAAGGTGTCGGAGTAACTTGGTGGTGAAAGAGCCAGGCCCAAACCCAAAATGCCAGTGGTCGTCATTTTTTTCATATGTCACTCCATTTTTATTTTTTCTAATTCCAGTTTAGTCAACAGAATACCACAGTCTTTACAATGTGTTATTCATATCGGGCTGCCACTTTATTGAGCCCGGACAGCAGTATTTTCTCAAGAGCCGCTTTTACAATCAGTCCGGAAAGAGGGATAGGTAGTTTTGGCTCAAATTGGATGGTGTAGTGCAGTTTTGTTTTACCCTGGTATTCACTAAAAATCATGCGCCCCAAATGATTCTTCAGCGGGCTGCCTTTGGTTATGGTGTATTCCACGAGTTTGTCGGATTCGAAAGCGGTAACCGTCTCTTCGAACCCAGCGAAGGGGATAGGTGTGATACGTCTTACCGAGCCCACCCCATTGATATGTTGTACGCCGTCTTTTATTCGTACGACTTTTGCGCCGAGTACTTTTCCCATATTCTCATGATCGGATAGTTGGTTGAAAACTTCCGAAACGGGGGCATTGAACTCAACGTTCATTTGCAGAAATTGGCTGCTCACTCCGGGACTACTCCATTTGGGTTGATGTGTTTTCTAACGGGTTACAATGTTTGGAATTCGATACCTGCTTTCTGTAGCCGGTCAATTAACGCGACGCCGATACCGGAACCCGGTGTGACGATGCCATAGCATTTCGGTAACGACTTATCAAAAGCGAGGCTGAGAGCTGACTCTGCCAGCATCTTTGCTGTTTCGTCGTATCCTGGATCACCCCCGGACACCTGAGTCCACACATGCAGGCCGTTGGCTTCGCCAATGAAGTTAACTTTAAACCAGGATTTGGCCCTCGTTTCAGCGCTGGGTCCTTGCCCCGGGTCTTTTATTTTAAGTAACTTGTCGCGGCTGAACTTGAATTGGGAGAGGGCGACCAAGCCACCCGCACCGATGATACCGCCAACCAGTTTGGGAAGTTGTTTTACCAGCACATAGTGTCCGTACTCAAAGTCAGGGCCAAATTCTTTGCGGCTGGCTGCTGTGCGCTTCACCACTTGCGGGTCGATGGTTGGCAGGGGGCATGCCCAGGCTTGATACGGTTTACAGTACTTCACCGATGGTTTCATGACTCGACTGCGACGGCGATCTGTCGGAATTGATTTTTTAGCTTTTTTCCAGGATTTCCGCTTCTTCTGATATTCCCGGAATCGAGAGAATTGTGTGATTGCGGAGTGCCACGTGCCGCCGGAAAACGTGCCGCGCGCCTGAACAAAGCCTTCAACCTTTACCGGTAGCTTTCCGGCTGATTGTTCTCCCAGCTCTTTATTGAGGGCATGGACTGTGTAAAGGGCGCCCAGGTCATGGGGAATACTGTCGAAACCGCAGCTATTTATGATTTTTACTTTCTTGGCTTCCGCTTCAGCCTGATAGTCATGCTCCAGGCCCTCTACAAATTCGGGCTCTCCGGTTAAATCGACATAATGCGTGCCGGTCTCAATGCAGGCTTCCACCAAAGCTTCACCGTATTTCAGGTAAGGACCAACTGTGGTAATGACGACTTTGCTTTTGCCTGCCATTTCCACCAGGCTGGTAAAATCCGAGGAGTCGGCACGCAGTAGATCGATTGATATTTTGGGGTTTAAAGCCAGCAGAGCTTGTTTGCAGGCTTCCAGCTTTGGCGCATTGCGTCCGGCGATCGCGATTTTAAGCTTGCCCGCTTCTTTTGACTGAACCAGGTATTCTGCAGTTAATTTACCGGTAAACCCGGTAGCACCGAAAACGACGATGTCGTAGGCGCGCGCAGACGTTGGGTTTGCTGCTTTGTCGGCCATGTTACTCCCCTTGTTGCCGTGACTGTCAGATTTCTGTCAGAATTTGAAAGGATAAAACGAAGCCTAGAGTAAGCTGGATGAAACCGATGTTTCAAGCACTCCAGAGCACATATTGATAACAATAAATGGTTATCAATAGATGGAAGTAGGTTTGCGCGTGCCCAGGTTTTTTGTAGTAATCTCAATATGTTAAGTAGGTTTATGGGGTCGGGCGCGCGATGCAGTTTAAATAGTTGTCCTGATACAGAAGCTGTGACATTGTAGAGCGATGGGCGGAACGGATGCCTGATGACAATAATAATGTTTTAAACTTCGCCAGAAGCGAGGAGGGATTATGGTAGGCAGGACAATGGTTGTGAGTGACTGCATGAGTCGCAAAGTGGTCAGTTTCGATGTCCGGGATGATGTAGGGGACGTCGTTGCTACCTTGTTGGAGAATAAGATTACCGGAGCTCCGGTGCTTGATAAAGACAGAAACGTGATCGGCTTTATATCCGAACAAGATTGCATTAAAGAAATGCTGAATACCGCATTCTATTGCGATCTGACCGCCAATGCCGGCGACGTTATGACCCACGAGGTGCTAACAGTGCATCCAGGCATGCCGATAGCAGAGTTGGCTGAATTGCTGAGTAGCGCAAAGCCAAGGGTCTATCCGGTGGTGGATGAGGGTAGATTGGTGGGGATAATAAATCGTTCGGATGTTTTGCAGGAGCTGTATGATGCCAGCGTCCGTTGCCATCATCTGACTGACCAGAAAACAGCGTTATAGGGTTAGGCAGTCGCGTTCGGATCTGCGCCAACATCGCCTTGCCAGTCGAATGAATTACGGCTCGTGTGCTTTTCGTGCGGGCCCGCGCTGCACATAATTTATGCAATTATATGAACACACGTTACCGTCTATTTTGCGCGGGGTAGATGTGACTGCCCGCGCTTTGCCTCTGGTCCCCGAATTAAAACTGTTCCTACTGCCTGATGATTATCCGACTTACAATTTGGGCGCTGAGGATTATCAGCGACTGATGGAGAATCCGCCGTATTGGGCATACTGCTGGGGTGGTGGTCAGGCTTTGGCCCGCTGGCTCCTGGATAATAAGCGAGTATTGGCAGGTCGGCGTGTTGTGGATTTTGGCGCGGGTTCCGGGGTTGCCGGAATAGCCGCCGCATTGGCCGGGGCTGCAGAAGTCGTTGCGGTGGATATTGACCGCGATGCCTTGCAGGTGTGTGCCGCCAACGCTCGATTAAATAGTGTACAAATCAGAACTGAGAGCCATTATGTACCGAGCCCTCAAAGCTTGATGCTGGCTGCTGACGTTTGTTACGAATGTGACGGTTTTGAAACAGTAATTTGTCACCTGCAGGCTGGTGGGGACCTGTTAGTAGCAGAGTCCCGCCTTAGAAACCTATCTGATCGCTGGCCGAAATTAACAAAAACAGCGGAATTTAGGATACGAACCTACCCTGATCTGGACGAATCAGAACGCTATGATCGAGTGGACGTTTATAGCACCCTGAATGTCTAGAATTGCCTTATAAATCGAGCCGTTACAAAGCTCAACAATTCTTCACATAATGCCCGATGGATGCTCACGTACTAATCCAAAGTCCTCTGCTATATTGCTAATCACAGAAGCATAATAAAGATCTATTGTTCATACCGGACTCACTTAAGAGCCTTGCCACCCAACCTGTGGAGACCACATTCATGCTGCCGGATGCGTCAAACAATCTGACCGCGACTATGCAGTGGAATTCGGCCGCGCGGAAAATGCCGGGGGCTCAGGTTTCAGGTCGGGATAGAATCCTGAGTGAGGGGTATAGTCAGGACGATATCAAAAACGGTTTCCGGGTGGATGTGGTTTCCCCGAAAGTCGCGCTGGGCGACCGACTCAAAATGGCTTGCGCTGCCTTATTCTCTATCGTAATTCCACTCGGTTTTATCTGCGCCTTATTTGCTACCACGGCCTACTGGCTAGGTTTAACCTGGCAAACATTCTCAGCCCGGGGGGAAAGCTTTACGCTGACCATGGGCGTGTATCTGGCCGGAGATGTATTTCTACTGGGATTTATTTTCGCCCTGATCCGCCGGTTGGTTCTGATCCGCCGTGGCGCGAAAAACTATTACGAATTAGCGCCTGAAGCTCAGCCAGAATTGCACGCCTTCATCAATTATATCGCGGACTTGCTGCAGGGCCCGAAACCACAAAGCGTAAAACTTGACGCAGAAGTGGGGTTGGTATTGCGACCCGCGGGTTTGCGCGAAGCGTTGTCCGGTGTCGGCCCGGAAGTCGTTATTGGATTGCCGCTGCTTTATGGTTTAAGTGCACGTCAGCTGGCCGGAGTTATCGCACATGCCTACGCGGGTTATACCCTAGAGGCAAGACTGCATGGTTATCCGATTCTTTGTGCTATCGATCGTTGGCTGCTGACTCAGTCGGGACAGGGTCGGAGTAACGTGCTGGGCAGAGACGATATCACAGGAAAACGTAAAACCTGTATCGGTCAGTTGATATTGCCTTTCGATGTGTTGGTACAGGGGAGTTTTTATCTGGTCTATCGTTTCATAAGTGCACTGACTTTTGACGTTAGCCGAAAAGTGGATATGGCCGGCGACCTGTTTAGCGCTCGTATTGCAGGCTCAACTGAATTTCGTTCCACCCAATTTCGCTTAAGATCACTTCACTACGGGCAGATGAACGCGAATCAGGAACTTTTTAACAGCTGGCGCAGTAAGAAATTACCGGATAATTTCTCTGCCCTGGTTGTGGATCATGCCGACACATTGCAGTTGACACTCAGACCACGCCTGATTCAGGAAATGGAAGAGCTGGTTACGCCATTGACTCGCAGCAGAATTGTGGATCTGGGGCGTATTGTGAATGTTGAGCACAGCCAGGAAGAAGGCGCCTGCTTTTTGTTGGGGGCTGCGATTTCTTTATTGAGAGATCCCGCGAAAGTCAGCAAGATGGTGACGGTCGGCCACTATCGGTACGTCGGAATACGGCACCCGGATTTATACTCTTCCCAGAAAATTCAATCTACTCAAAAAGCGGAAAGGGAAAAGGCGAAACGCCATGATGTATTTTGTGGGCTTGAACGTAGCTCGCGCATAATTCGCCTGGAAGATTTTGAAAATTATCGTGTACTTCCCATGGAGGCCAGGCTGCAGGACTACTGCTTGCTGTCCGATGATTTGCGTAAACAGGGTGCGCAGATCGGCCATTTAGCAGACACAGTGCGTGAATACGAATTCAGAAAGAATCTGCTGCATACACGAAAAGTGATGGAAGAGTGCAAGGGCGCTGGGCAGCAGGTTTCCAAAGAACTGGAAGTGCAGTGGCTTACCAGTATTAAGGAACAAAGCGAATTCAAATCCCGTTTAGTGCCCGCGGAGAGTCTGTTCTCTCGAAAAGCCGGGATTGGTTTGTCGTTGGCGCTGGATTCTCCGGAGGTACAAGAGCAGCTGCAAATGACGTATCAGGAAATTCACTCGCATTTTCTGCACTTGTTCGATGCCCTGAACTTCCTGCATCGCAGTTACGAAAGCATTCAAAGGCTACGGTCGTATACGCAGGTGCTGGGTCAGCTGTTAGTTGAATCCGGCTCGGAATTTCGTTGCTCCCTGCAAATTACTGAAATGAGTAACCGCTACCAGAAATATCTGTTGATTGAGCTGGACTCGCTGATGAGAGTGTTATGCGGTCTGACCTATCCATTGGGCGGTATCGATTTCAGTACATCAGCTTCGGCACGCGGGGGCCGGGTTAAAGAGGCGGGCTTGCTTACTGTTAGTGACGTGGTGTGCATGGAAATTGCGGATATCGATTCTGCAAGTACTTGTCCTGAAGCCTGTCATCGGGTCGCGAACGCACTATGCCAGTATCTGGATGGTTTCAACGAGCAGTTGCAGCAACGAATTTCCAGGATTTTAAACGCCACTGAACATCATTATTTAAAGGAGTCGGAGGAAGAGGTGGAGCCCAGGTAAGTTTCGGCAACGGCTTCAAGCATTTCGCGACCTTCAACCGGTAAATACGGGGCAAATAAACTCATCACCTGATAGACGCCGAGGCCAAGATCATCGGGTTCATGGTGAGCGGTTAAGTGTCGGATGTGCTGAAAATTGAGCCAATATGTGACGGTCATGGTTGCATTGATGGCAAGCCGCTCCGCTTCGGTAGCGCTGATTTGAATCATGCTTTCCTGACGCATTCTTTCCACGATGACCAGAGCGCTTTCCCGCTTCTTTTCCAGGATGCGGTTGAACTTTTTTTGCAGGCGTTCATTTCTTTCCAGAATTGTGGCCGGGTCTCGGTATAAGAATCGGTGCTCCCAGATTTTTTCGAAGATCATGTGGACGTACATCCAATAGTCCATCATATCCAGGCCCATTTCGGCAGGTGATTGTAATGCCTCATGGATTGCAGTTTCGAAAGCCTGGAACAGTTCGAAGATGATTTCGTCTTTATTGCGGAAGTGGTAGTACAGGTTGCCCGGACTGATGTCCATTTCATTGGCGATATCAATGGTGGTGACATTGGGCTCGCCGCACAGATTAAACAGTTCCAAGCTAGTAACTAATATTCGATCTCGTGTCTTCATTTGATTTTGGTGTCTCTATTCGGCTCGAATACCCTTTTTATTGGCAAAGAATACGTTAGCAGCGAATGCAAGTCATTACATGATAGTAAAGAAACCTATGTAAGTAGCTGAAATGCTAGGTTAATTGACGGGATTGGCCGATAAAGCAGTCGTCTGGTGATAAGTCAGATTGATAATTGGTGCTATTAAAAAGATAATAGGCGCCCTGAAGTTAGAGCAAACGGCTTTACAGGAATGGTACCGCAAGTCCGTTTGGAAATAATCAGGTACTCAAGACTCAATAAAGAAGGTATTAACTCGTGGCAGATAAGTCTACTCAGCATTTGCAATCCTGGATCAACCGCGAAGCGCTTGCCGAATCAATGATTCCGATGATCGGTAAATTATATCGTGAAAACAATGTGGTCACTTCCGTCTATGGTCGTCCGATTATCAATCGTTCCGTAATCGACATCATTAAAGCTCACCGCTTTGTGCGACAGTTGCAAGGTAATCAGTTAGACGTGTCAGAGACCTTTCCGGTTCTTAAGGCGCTGACTGAGTTGAACCTGGGCCCATCCCGGATCGATATCGGCAAGCTGGCCGACAAATTTAAAGCCGAAGGCAGTAAAGGCGACGTGGCCGATTTTGTGCGTGCCGAAGTTGCTGACGCGCTGGATCCCAGTGCTGCCAGCTTGGCGCCGCCGAAAGACATCGTGCTATATGGTTTTGGCAGGATAGGTCGTCTGGTTGCCAGAATCCTGATCGAGAAAGCGGGCGGTGGTGCTGCGTTGCGCTTGCGTGCGATTGTGGTTCGCAACGGTGGTGCTGCAAACGATCTGGTCAAGCGTGCAAGTCTTTTACGTCGTGATTCGGTGCATGGTTCATTTCGCGGTACCATCTCGGTTGACGAGGAAAATCAGGCCATTATTGCGAACGGCAACTATATCCAGGTGATTTACTCTAACGATCCTGAAGAAGTGGATTACACGCAATATGGAATCGACAACGCCATTGTGGTTGATAACACCGGCAAATGGCGCGATGAAGCAGGGCTGGGCAAGCATCTTAAGTGTAAAGGGGTGTCTCAGGCGGTGCTAACTGCGCCCGGTAAGGGCGAAATTAAAAATATCGTCATGGGTGTGAATGATCACCTTGTTACCAGCGATGATCGTATTCTCTCAGCTGCGAGTTGTACTACCAACGCGATCGTGCCGGTGCTCAAGGTGGTCAACGATTTGTACGGCATTGAAAACGGACACGTTGAAACCGTGCACTCCTACACTAATGACCAGAACCTGATAGACAACTATCACAAAGGGGATCGTCGCGGTCGTAGTGCTGCCCTGAATATGGTTATTACTGAAACCGGTGCGGCTAAGGCCGTCGCGAAGGCGCTACCAGAGCTGGAAGGTAAGTTGACCGGGAATGCCATCAGGGTGCCGACACCAAACGTGTCTATGGCGATTCTAAACCTGAACCTAAGTAAAGATGCGGACCTGGAAAACATGAATTCTGCGCTGCGCCAAGCGTCACTTGAGGGGGCTTTACGGAAGCAGATTGATTTTGTGAATTCTCCTGAAGTGGTGTCTACTGACTTTGTTGGTTCCCGGTACGCCAGTATCGTTGATGCGGAATCCACAATAGTGAACGGGAATCGTTGTGTGTTGTACGTTTGGTACGACAACGAGTTCGGTTATAGTTGTCAGGTTGTACGTATGCTGCAAAAAATGGCCGGAGTTAATTATCCTACATTTCCAGCGTAAATACGGATAGTGATCAAAGTGCTTGGTTAACGATCAAGCAACCTCAAAGCCCGCCTGGTTGCGGGCTTTGACGCGTTTTGGGGGGTTGGAAATTTCCGCGAATGGCCAGAATAGCGGAAATTCATTGCTCAGAAAGCGTCAAAGTGGCCACGGAAATACCAATTCGTCGCTGGTCATTCAACGCCATCCAATTTATAATTCTGCGGCAAATTTAGGGTTGAGGGGCCGGATTCGTCCGGAATTTCTTAAATGCACCTTCCTGAAGTCAATGGAGAGTTGGCCGGCAAAAGTATTGAATCGCTGATGAGTTGGCTGAAGTGGCCCTCTAACAAAAAAACCGATTGCCTGATTTTTTCGAATGGATAATGCGTATTCTTGGTTCTACGGGATTTCGCACGCATGTTGTCGAATTGGTTAGAGTGTATGGGTAAGCGTACTACACTGTTGTCAGCCAGAGCCTCAGAATCGAGTCTCTGATTCTCTGCCTTAAGTTTAGCGTCTACACTTGAACGGGATCCGTCTGCTTAGCAGGCCGGTTCACTTAAGCGTCAATTTAACGGAAACGGTTAGGGGCTATGATCAAGATCAAGAGAGGTCTGAATCTCCCCATAAGCGGCACCCCGAAGCAAACCATCGAAGATGGTCCAACGATTCGGACAGTGGCCGTACTGGGTAGTGACTATGTGGGCATGAAGCCTACTATGAGTGTCAAAGTAGGGGATGAAGTCAAGAAAGGCCAAGTGCTTTTCGCAGACAAAAAAACCGAAGGAGTTTTATTCACGGCTCCCGCAAGTGGCGTTGTCTCCGCCATCCATCGTGGTCAAAAGCGAGTTTTGCAATCAGTCGTTATCGATGTAAGCGGTGACGCAGAAGAAACCTTCGATGCTTTTGCCCCCACTGAGCTGAGCAATCTCAGCAACGACAAGGTACAAGAGAATCTTATCAAATCCGGCTTGTGGACAGCCTTCAGAGCACGTCCTTTCAGTAAGGTCCCCGCGCCGGGTTCTGAGCCCCGCTCCATATTCGTTACCGCTATTGATACCCACCCGCTGGCTGCCGATCCGGCTGTTGTAATTAAAGAGGATGCCGTCGCTTTCCAGCAGGGGTTGGATGTGCTGTCCAATCTCACCAAGAAAGTCTGGTTGTGTAAAGCCGCTGGTGCCGGCATCGGCGGCAATGGAATCGCGGAAGTGGTTGAGTTTGATGGTCCGCATCCGGCTGGTCTGGCCGGAACTCACATTCATTATCTTGATCCGGTTTCTGCTAAGAAAACCGTTTGGCACATCAATTACCAGGACGTGATTGCCATCGGTAAATTGTTCACATCCGGTAAATTGAACACCGATCGGGTGGTCGCTCTCTGTGGGCCCCAAGTGTCTAATCCCCGTTTGGTGCGTACGAGACTGGGTGCGAGCACGGATGAGCTGCTGGCCGGTCAGCTTGAGCCTGCCGATAATCGCGTTATTTCAGGTTCCGTGCTGGGCGGCACCACAGCCATAGGTCCCTATTCCTATTTGGGGCGTTACCACAACCAGATTACTGTGCTACGTGAAGGTCGTGAGCGGGGTATGCTGGAATATCTGTGGATGGGCAAAGAAAAGCACTCCGTGCTGAATACGTTTATTTCGTCACTCAATCCAGGCAAGCTATTTTCATTTACCACCTCTACCAATGGTAGCCCCCGGGCGATGGTTCCGGTTGGGGCGTACGAGAAAGTAATGCCACTGGATATTTTACCCACTCAGCTACTGCGTTCGCTTATTGTCGGAGATACCCAGACCGCGCAGGATCTTGGCTGCCTGGAATTGGATGAAGATGATGTTGCGCTGTGTTCTTATGTTTGTCCCGGCAAATACGAGTACGGCCCGATCCTTCGTGACAATCTAGAACGAATCGAGAAGGAGGGTTAAGCCGGTGTTTAGAGATTTATTAGACAAGCTGGAACCGCATTTCGAGAAAGGTGGCAAATACGAAAAGTATTATTCCGTCTATGAAATGGTGGATACCTTCTTTTATAGCCCGCCAACAGTAACCCATGCTAATGCGCATGTGCGGGACGGCATTGACCTGAAACGCATTATGATCACGGTTTGGCTTTGCACTTTTCCTGCTATGTTTTTCGGGATGTATAACGTGGGCGCGCAAGCACTTGCCTATATGGCCGACAGCGGTGTAACTGCAAGCGGTGACTGGCGCTTTTTCTTCACAGATATGCTGACCGGTTATAATCCTGCAAGTGTCTGGGATTGTTTCATCTACGGTGCCATGTATTTTGTTCCGATCTATGCCGTTACTATGGTTGCAGGTGGTTTTTGGGAAGTCCTGTTTGCCGTCAAACGTGGTCACGAGGTGAATGAAGGGTTCTTTGTTACTTCAGTGCTGTTTGCCTTAATTTGTCCCCCTTCAATTCCTTTGTGGCAGGTCGCTCTGGGTATTTCATTCGGTGTGGTTCTGGGCAAGGAAGTGTTCGGCGGCACCGGTAAAAACTTCCTTAACCCGGCGTTAACCGGCAGGGCATTCCTGTTCTTTGCATATCCGGTAAGCATGTCAGGCGATTCCGTATGGACTGCAGTCGATGGTTTCTCCGGTGCGACAACACTCAGCGTAGCAGCACAAGGTGGTGTCGAAGCAATTCAGAGTTCGCTGACCTGGTTTGATGCTTTCCTCGGAAACATGCAGGGCTCCATTGGTGAGACTTCTTCACTGGCTATATTGATTGGCGGTGGTTTCCTGGTGTTGACCGGTATTGCTTCCTGGCGAATCGTTCTCGGCGTATTTCTGGGAACAGCGTTGATGGGCATACTATTCAATGCAGTAGGCAGTGACACCAATCCAATGTTCGACGTGCCTTTCTATTGGCACTATGTGTTGGGTGGCTGGGCCTTTGGTACGTTCTTTATGGCAACCGATCCGGTATCGGCGGCGATGACCAACAAAGGCAAGCTGGTTTTCGGTATTCTGATCGGCGTTATGGTTATGCTGATTCGTGTGGTGAACCCGGCCTTCCCTGAGGGCATGATGCTCGCCATTTTGTTCGGGAACCTATTCGCCCCCACCATCGATCACTTTGTCACTCAAGCCAACATCAAGCGGAGGTTAGCACGCAATGTCCAGTAACGATTCAACCGGTAAAACCCTGTTGGTTGCGGCACTGCTGTGTATCGTTTGTTCCATAGTAGTTTCTACCGCGGCTGTCGCCCTGAAAGGGGAACAGGTAAAAAACAAGTTGCTCGACAAGAATAAGAACATTCTTGCCGCAGCCGGCATGCTGGAAGAAGGCAAGTCAGTTGCTGAGATCTTCGAAAACCGATTAGAAGTGAAATTGGTGAACCTGGATACGGGCGAATATCTGACTGCAGAGAGCGCCACCGAAGATTGGGAAAAAGCAGCGTTGGCAAACCCTGTTGCTTATGACCAGCGGAAAGCGGCTAAAACCACGGGTGAAAATGAAATACTGGAAGGCAGCATAGATAAAGCCAGTATCAAGCGACAGGCCAAGTATGCAACGGTTTATCTGGCAAAGAATGAAGAGGGTGAATTTGACACGATCATCCTGCCGGTTCACGGTTATGGTTTGTGGTCCACTTTGTACGGCTTTCTGGCATTAAAAACGGATACGACTACCGTTCGCGGTCTGGGTTTCTATGAGCATGGTGAAACGCCGGGCTTGGGGGGGGAGGTTGACAACCCCAAGTGGAAAGCATTGTGGCCGGGTAAGCAGGTTTTCAACGATCAGGGCAAGGTCGATATCCACCTGATTAAAGGGTCTGTGGATCCGAATGCACCCGACGCAGAACACAAAGTGGACGGCTTGGCCGGTGCAACATTGACCAGTAATGGTGTGACCAACTTAATTCAGTTCTGGCTGGGAGAAAATGGCTTTGGTCCATACCTGGCAAAAGTGAAAAAGGAAGGGGTGTAAGATAATGGCTTCTGAAATCAAAAAAGTATTGTTCGGGCCGGTCATGGACAACAACCCGATTGCCTTGCAAATACTAGGGATTTGCTCGGCATTGGCCGTCACCAGTAACCTTAACACCACGGTGACCATGTGCATTGCTCTGACCACGGTAACGGCATTCTCCAACTTCTTTATCAGCTGTATACGAAAACAGATCCCGTCAAGCATTCGTATTATCGCGCAAATGGCGATCATCGCGTCTCTGGTTATTGTGGTCGATCAGTTTCTGAAAGCCTATGCCTATGCGGTTAGCAAGCAGCTATCGGTGTTCGTCGGCCTGATTATTACAAACTGTATCGTTATGGGACGTGCAGAAGCGTACGCTATGAAAAACCCGCCAATTCCGAGCTTTTTTGACGGTATTGGCAACGGGCTTGGATACAGCGCGGTGCTTCTGAGTCTGGGTGTCGTGCGGGAATTGTTTGGTGCCGGCAAACTGTTTGGTATCGAAATCCTACCCACGGTGAACGACGGCGGCTGGTATGTTCCCAACGGTTTATTATTGTTGCCACCCAGTGCCTTCTTCCTGATCGGGCTGTTGATCTGGGCATTGCGTAGCGCTAAACCGGAGCAAGTTGAAAAAGCGGAGTTCTCAATGGCGCCTCAATCTAAAACACTAGCCACTCACTAAGGAGCAGTAGACATGTTTGAACATTACTTAAGCCTCCTGGTTAAAGCCATATTCGTTGAAAATATGGCATTGGCCTTTTTCCTTGGAATGTGCACCTTTATCGCCGTCTCCAAAAAGGTACAGACGGCCATGGGATTAGGAATTGCCGTGGTTGTTGTGCAAGCCATTACAGTGCCTGTGAACAACCTGATTCTGACCGGGTTATTGAAAGAAGACGCGCTGGCGTGGGCTGGAATTGAAGGAGTCGACCTCACATTCCTGAGCTTGCTTAGCTTTATCGGTGTTATTGCAGCGTTGGTTCAAATACTCGAAATGTTCCTCGATAAATACGTACCGGCTTTGTACAACGCACTGGGTGTTTTCCTGCCGCTGATCACAGTGAACTGCGCCATTCTTGGTGGCTCGCTGTTTATGGCCGAGCGTGATTACACTTTCGGTGAAAGTGTGGTCTATGGTGTCGGCTCCGGTGCTGGCTGGGCCTTGGCAATAGTGGTTCTGGCCGGAATCCGCGAAAAAATGAAATACAGCGATGTACCATCCGGATTACGAGGTTTGGGTATTACCTTTATTACGGTTGGTTTGATGTCGCTGGGCTTTATGTCTTTCTCTGGCATTCAGTTGTAATTGGTCGAGGGGATATTAGAAATGGATCAAAATACAATATTTTTGGGCGTAGCCATGTTCACCGGCATTTTGCTGCTGTTGGTTGCTCTGATTCTGATGGCGCGTTCGCAGCTGGTCAGTACCGGAGACGTTCAAATAGACATTAATGAAGACCCTGAAAAAGGGGTGACTGTGCCGGCCGGCGGTAAACTTTTGAATACGTTGGCGGACAAAGGCATTTTCGTGTCATCAGCCTGTGGTGGCGGTGGAACTTGTGCTCAGTGCAAGGTTATCGTCAAAGACGGTGGTGGCGATATCCTGCCTACTGAAGAAAGCCATTTCACACCTCGTGAAGTTAAAGAAGGTTGGCGCTTGTCCTGTCAGGTCTCAGTAAAACAGGATATGAAAGTTGAATTGGACGAGGCCTTTTTCGGTGTAAAAAAATGGGAAACCTCGGTGCGCTCAAACCACAATGTGGCCACGTTCATTAAAGAGCTTGCACTGGATTTACCCGAAGGCGAAATAGTGAATTTTCGCGCAGGTGGCTATGTTCAGTTGGAATGCCCACCTCATCATGTGAAATACAAAGACTTCATAATCGAGGACGACTTTCGCGGCGACTGGGAGCGTTTCGGCTTTTTTGATCTGGAGTCTAAAGTAGATGAAACCGTTATCCGGGCCTACTCCATGGCGAATTATCCCGAAGAATACGGGGTTCTGAAATTCAACATCCGGATTGCGACGCCGCCTCCGGGTTCTCATGGCACGCCACCCGGGCAAATGTCTTCCTGGGTGTTCAATTTGAAGCCTGGGGATAAAGTGACGGTGTACGGGCCTTTCGGCGAGTTCTTCGCAACGGATAACGATAACGAAATGGTCTTTATCGGTGGCGGAGCTGGTATGGCTCCAATGCGTTCGCATATCTTTGACCAGCTTAAGCGCCTTAAAACGGACCGTAAAATCTCATTTTGGTACGGTGCGCGAAGTATGCGGGAACTCTTCTATAAAGAAGAATACGACATGCTGGCGGACGAAAACGAAAATTTTGACTGGCATATAGCGCTTTCGGATCCGCAGCCGGAAGATAACTGGAATGGCTTAACCGGTTTCATCCACAACGTATTGTTTGAGCAGTATCTGAAAGATCATGATGCTCCGGAAGACTGCGAATACTATATGTGCGGGCCGCCGATGATGAATGCGGCTGTTCTTAAAATGTTGGAAGATCTGGGTGTGGAGCGTGACAATATCTTCCTGGATGACTTCGGCGGCTGATAACCCTTGTGAAGAAACTTAAGCAGTCCATTATTTTCAGTCTGATCGTTATTAGTCTGTCGATTGTAGGCTGCTCCCATTCTGACGCACCGGATATTCTGGAAATCAGCGGTCAGACCATGGGTACCTGGTACTCGGTGAAGATGGTGGATCTTCCCAAGGCCGTTAACACAGATCAGGTTTCCGAAGTAATTCAATGGGAGCTGGACAACGTTAACGACAAAATGTCGACCTATCAGCCGGGTTCTGAACTGTCTAAGCTTAATAGGGCTGCTGTTTCAGAGCCCTTTACCGTATCAGAGGATACTTTCGAAGTTCTGAGCAAATCGCTGGAAATCTGGCGCTTGAGCGAAGGGGCGTTTGATATAACGGTCGGCCCTCTGGTTAATTTGTGGGGATTTGGCCCGGAAAACCGGCCCCATACCATTCCCGATCCCGAAGCCATGAAAAAGGCCTGGAACCGCGTTGGCTCTGATGGCCTGTCGTTGCATATAGATGATTTCCAGGTGGAAAAGAGCAAGGATTTGTATCTCGATTTATCTGCAATTGCCAAAGGCTATGCTGTAGATCGGGTAGCGCAGGCGCTGGAAGACCTGGGTGTGCGTCGCTACATGGTGGAAGTCGGTGGTGAAATCAAAGTCGGCAATAATAAAGCCCATAACCTGCCTTGGCAGGTGGCGGTGGAAGAGCCGGTCGAGGATCTGAGGCGGGTGCACCGGGTGCTCAAGTTAAATAATGTGGCTATGGCAACTTCAGGTGATTACCGGAATTATTATGAATTCGATGGTAAGCGCTATTCTCATACCATTGATCCTAGAAATGGACAACCGATTGACCATCGTTTGGTTTCTGCAACCGTAATCATGCCTCAGTGCGCCTCTGCTGATGCCTGGGCTACGGCGATGATGGTGCTGGGCCCGAAGCAGGGTATGGAAGTTGCTGAAGCTAACCATTTGGCAGTTTATTTGATTTTGAAAACCGAAAAAGGACTGGTTACCCATCACAGCACTGCATTCAAGCAATATATGGATCAGTAAGCCCGCAAACTGGTGCTAGGTGTTCATGCATTGTGAGACGGTGTAAACTGTACTCCAACTTATCTCCCGGGACCTGTTATGGCTACTTTTTTCGTTGCATTGATTTTCTTCGCTATAGTTATGTCCGCGATGGCCGTCGGCGTTATTTTTTCCAATAAGCCTATCAAAGGTTCCTGCGGTGGCCTTAATAATATTGGACTCGAAGGCGACTGCGAAATTTGTGGCGGAAATCTGTCCAAATGCGATGAAAAGTCCGCTGGGAAAGAGAATTTGGCAGGTTTGGCTTACGACGCCGGTAGACGTAACTGAATGAGCGCCCGTGCGAACTGCACTGACTCACAAAGTTCGCAAAAACAACAATTAAAGCCCTGACGGAATGCGATTTGATTTCATCAGGGCTTTTCTTTTTCTATACTGAAAAAAATATCCTAAATTCAGGTGGTTAACATAGCATGCCCACTAAATTTGATCTGGTGGTAATCGGTGCCGGACCGGCCGGGGAGGGTGCTGCAATGCGGGCAGCAAAGGCTGGACTGGAAACCGCGATGGTCGATGAGAAAGCGATGGTCGGAGGTAACTGCGCACATTTGGGCACCATACCGTCAAAAGCATTGCGGCATGCGGTGAAGCAGATTATTACGTTTAATACCGATGCGTTATTTCGAGATATCGGTGAGCCCAGAACTTTTTCCTTTCCCAAAGTGCTGAAGCGGGCAGAGAGCGTTATCGCGAAGCAGGTAAAGTTGCGAACAACATTTTACTCGCGTAATGAGATAAAACTCTATCACGGGCAAGCCCGCTTTACGGATAGCAATACACTCGAGGTAGTGAAAAGTGATGGATCAATCGAAACCCTGATTGCGGATAAGTTTGTCATTGCGACCGGTTCCAGACCGTATCGCCCTGATGATGTGGATTTTAGTCATCGGCAAATTTACGATTCCGATACGGTGCTGAAACTGCAACACACGCCCCGAAAAATTGTCATTTACGGAGCAGGTGTTATTGGTTGCGAATACGCTTCTATCTTTTGCGGTTTAGGTGTCCGGGTGGAATTGATTAATACCCGCGACCGCTTGCTCGATTTTCTGGATTACGAAATCTCAGATAGTCTGAGTTATCACTTGCGGGATATCGGTGTGCTGATCCGCAATGGCGAAGAGTATGAGGACGTTATCGGTCGGGAAAGTGACGTGGTGGTAAAATTGAAATCAGGGAAGATTGTGCGTGGTGATACCTTTCTATGGTGCAATGGCCGTACCGGCAATACCGATTTATTGAACTTGGATGCCATCGGTCTTTTGGCTAACCATCGCGGCCAACTGGAGGTCAACGACCGTTATCAGACGGTTGCCAGTCATGTTTATGCGGCGGGTGATGTTATCGGTTGGCCCAGCCTGGCCAGTGCCGCTTATGATCAGGGGCGATCTACCGGAGCCGGTGTCGCCGGGCTAGAGGATTTTTACCTGGTGGAAGATGTGCCAACGGGAATTTATACTCTGCCGGAAATCAGCTCGCTGGGAAAGACCGAGCAAGAACTAACGCAAGAGCGGGTTCCCTACGAGGTGGGGCAGGCGGCATTTAAAACCGTGGCGCGAGCGCAGATTACCGGTGAAACCGTAGGTGTGCTAAAAATTCTATTCCATCGCGAAACGTTGCAGATCTTAGGTATTCATTGTTTTGGTGATCAGGCTTCCGAGATAATTCATATTGGCCAGGCGATTATGAACCAGCCCGGTGAAGCAAATTCCATCGAGTATTTTGTGAATACCACCTTCAACTATCCCACCATGGCTGAAGCCTACCGGGTTGCAGCACTCAACGGACTGTACAGAGTGAGCAGTTATTAATGATTGTCGTACCCTTAAAACCCCATCAGTTATGTTGGGCCTTTCGCATAGCACTGCTGATTAATCTGACCGTTATCAGTTGGCTGGCGTTTACGGCCTCCAAAGTGCAAATTGCGGAGTTGGCGACTGACAAGGTGAACCACTTTGCTGCCTTTTTTGTGCTGTCGTACTGCCTTGACCGCGGTTTCCCGGGGTACAACTTTTTTAAATTCAAATTTGTGCCCCTATTTCTGTACGGGGTATCGATAGAACTATTGCAAAGTGAGTTAGCCTACCGGGAGTTTTCTTTGTGGGATTTGCTCGCAGACGTAATTGCGGTGGGGGCTTATTGGCTAGTGCGGAAGCCTTTCAGGCAACTTGTTGTAGCCCGGGGAAGTTCATCCGCTTAATTGTCTATCTGTGTTCGTTCCCCATGAATAAAACCGTTAGGTCGACCAAAGGCCGCGCAGGGGGAGCGGTTGCCTGGACTACTTTCCATTCCGGCAGGCTACAATCTCTTACTACTGAGCCCATATAGGGTTCATCATCAGCATCGAACAGTGCTCTGACAATGGGCACCGGACTGTTTTTCTGCCGATGCGTGGCTATTGCGGTTTCTCCGCTGGCTAATTTTACCCAGGTGCCCGGCGGATAAATGCCGACGGATTTCGCGAAATTGAGCAGCAATCCTTTCAGCCTGTCATCCTGATCATTATTAAAATGGGCCAGGGCTTCACGCGCCAATACCGGTTTACGATACGCACGATTGTCGATGCGTGCACTGTAGACTTCGCACATGGACACCATTAATGCGATGTCCGAAATATCGGTGCTGGTCAGGTGGTTCGGGTAGCCACTGCCGTCCGGTCGTTCATGATGTTGGCGGATCGCTTTAATCAGCATGGCATCGTTGAAGCCGGCTGCTTCCAGTAACAGGGCGCTTTGCAAGGGATGCTTCTCAAGTTTGACCCGTTGGGCTGCTGTTAGCTTGCCATCCATGCTGTTGAGTAACACCTGGAACTCGTAAAAAGTGATATTACAGCTTAATACGGCCTGCATTAGTGCTTTTTGTTTATCCGGGCTCAGCTGATGCTGTTGGCCGAAAAGGTGAGCAATAACAGCGCAATAGATAGGTTGTTTTAGAGGCGATGTCTGCCGGGAAAGGTGTATCGCGGCCAGCGCAGCATCCGGATAGGTATCCGTGATCAGGCAAATTACAGCCACGATTTTATCCATCATGTCCACACACCCGGCGTGCTTGGCCTTGATTGCCGTATAGAGGTCGGACAGAACAGGGATTAATGCATCCAGTCTGCTAAAAGGATCGAGGGCATTCTTGTCGGGGTGAGTTAGCGTACTGGCCATCAGAAATAGGTTAACCGCTTTTAATTCATCTACTTAGTTTTCAGTATAGTCGATGTTCGCGGTTGCGAGTTGTTTCAGTACGGAGTCCCTTTCGGATTTGGAGCGCTCCGCAAGCGCCTGGCAGCGATTGATAAATTCGGCTAAATCGTTGTTGCTCTGTTGGAACAGTGCGTGGAAGCCGGGGGCTAGCTCATAATACGTGGCAATCGTTGAGAGTTGGGCATTGTTGAGTCCCTGCGCGAACCAGTCATCGTAACCACTGTAGTGGTCCCATTCCGCTTTGAACTGCTGATATTGACTGGCTAAGTCAGCAATCAATCGTTGTTTTCCGATCGCTTTTTCCGAGGCGGGGCGATCTGAGCGGAATAGCTGGTCCCGTTGAAGTTTGTTGTCAATCACCATTTCCATGAACGCATTTTGGCGAGCTTTATTTGTATGATAATCGCTCCAGGTCGGTTGTAAATGGTTGTGGACGACCCATTGTTGCAGCAGTATTTCTTCCACTGTGGTGGCGAAGCTCTCATTGAAAACCGTATCGTCTTTTACGTACAGTACCTGATGCGATAACTCGTGAAACAGCAGGGCAGCCAGTCCCAATGGGGGGCGGGAAAGAAACGAGCTCAGCACAGGATCGTCAAACCAGCCCAGGGTGCTATAGGCATCCACCCCACCGACATAAACATCGAATCCTTTCTGTTGCCAGTCCTGGGCGGACGCTAATGCTTTTTGTTGCGAAAAATAGCCCCGGTAACTCACGCAGCCGGCGATCGGATAGCACCAGGTTTGATTCTCCATAGACAGTTTCGGGGTGACGAAAAGATTCCAGATAACATGTTCGCGCTTCAGATCGACATAACTGAGGTAGGAGTCGTTTGCAGTAATAGGTAATCGATCCAGTGCAAACTGCCGCGCGTCGAGTATTAACTGTAATTGGCTTTTTAGCGCCGGTGGCGTTCGCTCCGATTGCACCAGCTCTTCAATCGATTGACGCTCAGTAATGAGCTGGAGCTGCCCGGAAGCGGCTTGCCAATAATAGGTTGCGTCACATCCGGCCACCAGGATCATGAGGTAAATTAGCAGACAGCAACGAAGCGTACGAAAAATGGATTTAGACATCACAGCCCGATAGCTGTTGGAGCAGGGTGGTGGGACAGTCGGTTATCAGGCTGTCAACTCCGATACTTTGCAGACGACGCGCAACATTGACGCTGTTGACGGTCCAGCAGGAAACCTGCAGCCCTGCCTGGTGGGCAGTGGCGACAAATCGTTCTGAGCAGCGATGATAATTAGCGGCGATCAGGGTGCATTGATGGCGTAGACAAACGTCGATCGGCGAACGGATGAAGCGCTCGGCTACCAATCCTCGGGCGATATGGGGTTCGGACCGGTGCAATAACTGAAGCAATTTTTGATCGGTGGTGGTGATGGTGGCCTGGTCATGGAGATTGAATTGTTCGATCAAGGTCACCAATTTTCGGACAATGATTTTCAAGGACGGTAAATCGGTGGTTTTAACTTCCAACTGGATGGACTGCAAAGCAGGCCATTGCTCTAATACGTCACACAGCAGAGGGACGCCACTTGGTTGCGGCCATTGAGAAAAGGGCTTGGTGGCATCCAGCGCTTGCATTGCAGACGCGGTGAGTTCCCGGACTCTCCCGCGTCCGTTACAGGTCCGGTTGACACTGGTATCGTGAATAACCACCAATTGATCGTCGCTGGAAAGCCGGATATCCAGTTCAACGTGATGCAGGCCCAGTTGACGCAGATACTCGAATCCGGCCTGTGTATTTTCAGGTGCTTCATTACGCGCGCCGCGATGACCAATAATTTGCATGGGATCAGGGTCTCAAGAAACGCTTGGTAAGCCCGTCATAGGCGTCGATACGACGGTCACGGAAGTAAGGCCAGATGCGGCGCAGGTATTCAGTGCGGTGTATATCGATGTCTGCGTACAGACTTTGGGCGCTGATCGCATCCGCCTGCGCCAGTAGCTCACCCTGGGGCCCGGCAATAAAACTATTACCCCAAAATTGAATGCCCTCACTTTGCTTGGACGGGTCTGATTCATGGCCCACCCGGTTTGCGACCAATACGGGCAGGTGATTAGCTATTGAATGGGAGCGCTGGATCAGCTGCCAGGCTTCCTTTTGACGGCTTTTTTCTTCCTCGGTATCGCCCGGATCCCAGCCGATGGCGGTGGGGTACAAAAGCAGGTCGGCACCAGCCAGGGCCATCAGGCGTGCTGCCTCCGGGTACCATTGATCCCAGCACACCAACACGCCCAGCTTGCCTATGCTGGTTTGGATTGGTGTGAATCCGTTGTTACCGTTTAGCTGGGTTGCGTCACCGGGCGTAAAATAAAACTTCTCGTAGAAGCCCGGGTCGTCAGGTATGTGCATCTTGCGATAAAACCCGGCTAGCGAGCCATCCTTGTCAAAAACCACGGCGGTATTGTGAAACACACCGGGAGCACGCTTTTCAAACAGTGAGCCGACTATCACGACTTGATACTGTGCTGCCCAGCCAGCAAGTTGCTGAGCAGAAGGGCCGTCCAATGGTTCGGCCAGGTCAAATAACCGGGTATCTTCTGTCTGGCAGAAATAATGAGTGCAATGTAGCTCCTGGAGCAAAACCAAATCCGGTTTGGCTGACGCCATGACTTCCTGTAGCAGTTGTTCTGTTTGGGCCAGACTTTTATCTTTGTCTGGCCAGGCCGGTTGCTGGATAACGGCCACGCGAATGTGGGTGTTTTCACTCATAAGGCAATGACTCCTTTCGGTAGTTGCATGGTTGCGCAATGAGGGCCACCAAACTGACGGATCAGATTATTTCCCCGAACCGGACGAATTTTTTTGTCAGGAAAACAGCGACGGAGCGAATTCAGGGCCGCTTCATCCTGCTCACAACCGAAAACGGGGACAATAATTTGTTGGTTCAGAATTAGAAAATTAACATAGCTCCCTGGTAGGCGCTGTCCACTTTCGTCCAGCTGTGGCTCGGGAATCTCTATGGGCACCAGGATATAAGGTGATCCGTCCAACTGCCTGAACTTTTTCAATTGACGTTCCATTTCCTGCAGGTGTGGAAAGTGAGGGTCTTCAGGGTTGTTGCAGCTTGCAAAAGCGATTGTTCTGGGATCGCAAAAGCGAGCCAGATTATCTATATGACTGTCGGTATCGTCTCCCAGCAGAGCGCCTGCAGAAAGCCAGAGAACCCTGGACACCCCCAATTTGTCTTTGATCAGGTGTTCGATGGTGTTGCGGTCGAAGTGTTGGTTTCGGTTGCTGTCCAAAAGGCAGTGCTCGGTGGTGAGCAGGGTGCCGAGGCCGTCACATTCGATACTGCCGCCTTCCAATTCAAAGTCGACCGAACGCATTGGCACCTGCCAAACCGCCTTCAGGCTGCTGTTGATAGCGTTATCCAGTTCGGCATTGTACTTATCGCCCCAGCCATTGAATCGAAAATCCATCAGAACCAGGTCGTTCCGGTGACCCAGCGCCAACGGCCCGAAATCCCGGCACCAGGTGTCGTTGTAGGAGCGAATATAAAATTGGGGAGGGTGTTGGCAACAATCGCCTATCAGTTGCTCTATACGTGCCTGGTGATGATGGTCGCGGCACAAGATTAGCGGGTTGGCACTGTCGGCTATGGCGCTTGCCAGAGCCACGTAGTCCTGCTCAATATCGGTTAGCCAGGGCTTCCAGTCAGAGCGCTCATGTGGCCACGCCAACATTACAGCAGACTGTTCTGCCCACTCAGGCAGCATTTGAAAGGGGTCAGACATAGTCGGGAAATCACAGCCAAAGATGGGGTAAACGAGGCGGTAACATAGCCCATTACCGCCTGTTTTTAAAGAGCTTTAGTGGCTGTTGTTGAGGACGCTGTGGATGACCTGGCCGCTCTCGAAATAAACCGTATATTGAGAATAAATCCAGCGTGATATGGGGGGCTCGCCTACGGCCGCTAATTTCTGATCCGGAGCGCCGAATCGGGCGTTCACCTGGTCCATACTCTGGCCGGTTTTCGGGCGTTCAACATTGCTGTATTCGGTGCCTTGCTGTCCAACGGGGATAGCAACATCCTGGGCAATGCCCAGTGGCGCGTATGCCAACACCGCCAAAGCTAATAGGAATGGCTTCAGTTTTCTCATAATGGATCAACCTTTTATCACTTATAAATAAGTTATAGCAGATAGATCTTTGGTTTCGCTAATTATTGTTGGTCGAATTTTGGCCTTGTTCACGAATCCCTTGTGACTCAAGGCGTCGGATATGGCGCACTAATTGTTTGCGATCCGCCTCGTTCAGGGATGTGAACTCTACCCCAAGCCGGTATAGGGTGGGGTGCTCTTCCAGTTTTTCGTTGGTTTTAACGGTGCCGATCGCAGCAATTGCATTAATTTTGGGGAAGAGCACGATCACCAGGTGTAGGCAGGTGCCTATCTCAAGCAGTTCGCCACTATAGAAGGAGAGGCCACCCTCGCTCAGGGTGACGGGTACTTTCTGCTGTAGTTCGGGGTCATCGCTTGCGATGTATTGCGCTAATAACTTGATTTTCTCGTCGATGCTGCGCAGGTAATTTCCCAATGCCCGGTTCGAGTCACCCACCAGTCTGAGCAAATCACGGTTATCGTTGTTTATCGTCTGCAGCTGGCTTACCAGCAGGGCCTCCCGCGGGATTGGATAACGCTCATCATAGGGATTTCCCGAAGCGTGGTCGGGGTCGATGGGGGTATGAATCAGATGAATCAGGTCGTCAATACGATAGAAATCCCTGCGGTCCAGATCGTTCACGTTTATTCCTCTGCAAAGTACCTTAAAAAAAGTGTATCAGAAAACCTGCAATTGGTGAGTTTATGGGGTCTAATATCCTGATAGTATTCGATTCTCTGCTGTGGTTTAATTCCGTCCATGTTTAGACCTGTCTCATTATTTATCGGATTACGATATACCCGCGCAAAGCGGCGTAATCACTTTATATCCTTCATCTCATTGACCTCTATATTGGGCCTCACACTCGGCGTTATGGTTTTAATTGTGGTGTTGTCGGTGATGAATGGATTCGACCGCGAGTTGCAGCACCGCATTCTGGGTATGGTGCCTCAGGGTAGCATTGTCGGGTATCAGCCGTTCTCGGATTGGGAAAAGGTAATCGCAGACGCAGAAACTGAAAAACACGTTGAAGGCGCGGCCCCTTTTATCCAGCTGCAAGGGCTACTCAGTCATAAGGGCACGGTAGACAGTGCGTTTATTACAGGGGTTCATCCGGACTATGAAGACCGGGTATCCATTATTTCGAAATACATGACCAGTGGCAGTCTACAGGATCTGCAATCCGGCAGTTTTAATATTGTTCTGGGCAGCGCTTTGGCAGGTAAATTAGGCCTTGCCGTGGGTGATAAAGTCACCCTGGTGTTACCAGAAGCAACGGTTTCACCTGCCGGGGTTATTCCCCGCTTCAAACGATTCACTGTGTCCGGGCTATTTAAAGTCGGGGCAGAACTGGACGGTATCGTCGGATTTATTCATTTGGAAGATGCTGCGCGCCTGGCCCGAATCAAGGGTAAGGTGGAAGGCGTACGCATTAAGGTGGATAACCTGTTTATTGCGGGTCAGGTGGCCTGGCAAATCGCCGGTAAACTGGATGGGCAGTTTTATGCTTCGGACTGGACCCGTACTCATGGCACATTATTCCAGGCCATCAAAATGGAAAAAACGATGATGGCGTTGTTACTGACTCTGATCGTGGCGGTGGCAGCCTTCAATATTGTATCCAGCCTGGTGATGGTTGTGACGGATAAGAAAGCAGATATCGCGATTTTACGAACGTTGGGGGCTTCACCTCGAACTATCATGACGGTGTTTATGGTTCAAGGCAGCTTTATCGGAGTGATGGGCACGCTGATGGGAACTTTATTGGGTGTATTTATTGCCCTCAATATCAGTGACTTCGCTCTCTGGGTTGAAGAGGTTTCAAATACCCAGCTGTTCGAGCAGTACTTCGTGAATTATCTGCCATCCGAGTTGCGTTGGGGCAATGTCATGTTTGTCAGTGGTATGGGTTTTATTATGAGCTTCCTGGCGACACTTTACCCCGCACGCAGAGCAGCCAAAGTGCAACCGGCGGAGGCACTGCGTTATGAGTGACGACGTTCATCACACCAATAACCCGATCGTGCTTGAATGTCGGGATTTAAGCAAAAGTTTTGATGAAGGTCCGGAGCAGATACAGGTGCTCAAAGCCATCAACTTTTCCCTGGCCAGAGGGGATTTCGCTGCGATTATCGGCAATTCCGGATCCGGCAAAACAACCTTGCTCCATCTGCTAAGCGGATTGGATACACCCACTTCCGGTGCCATTTTAATTAATGGTCGCGATTTCAGTTCCTTAAACGACAAAGATAGGGGGATTGTACGCAACCGCCACATAGGCTTTGTTTATCAATTTCACCACCTTTTACCTGAATTTTCAGCGTTGGAAAACGTAGGGATGCCGTTATTGCTTCGCAATGAGGCGCCGGCAGAGGTAAAACGGCGTGCCGCCGAGATGCTGGAACGGGTGGGATTGGGTCACAGGTTGCGGCACAAACCATCTGAGTTATCCGGAGGTGAACGGCAGCGGGTGGCAATAGCTCGAGCCCTTGTGACCGAGCCCGCTTGCGTGATGGCAGATGAGCCTACGGGTAATCTTGACGTGCATACAGCAAAAGAAATTCAGAAATTAATGCATGACCTGAATCGTAGCCTGAATATTTCGTTTTTGATTGTGACTCACGACCTTGGATTAGCTCAACAGGTGGATAGAGTAGTCAAAATGGAAGATGGGCATTTGAGTGAGGCAGATAGGGAGAGCTTGATGAGCGGGCTCTAGTCAATCGTTGTAAGGTGATGGGTCCCGGTTTTGATTTACCATTTTTTTTTGTTGAAGCGTTTCTCGCGGCGGTGGTTCCAGGCGCGATAAATATGCACTCGCCACAGCACTCTAATTACTATGAAGCAGCCAACTGCAGTCAGAGTGCCTACAATAAAACAGCCTAACAGCAGCGGCCCCATCGCTTTCCAGCCCAGATTCCCCAACTGATGAATAAATAGTTGAAAATCGGACAGAATTAAATCGAACTGTATCTGAATCGGCTTACCTGTGCTGTCGACAGGAAAGCCCCAAAGCCAGGCACCCACTTCGTAGCAAAAAAAGTACAGGGGAAGATAGGTGAAAGGGTTACTTATCCAGGTGGATGCCACCGCGACCGGTAGATTACCGCGGATAAAAAAACACGCAAAAATGGCGAAGAAAATTTGTATCGGCAATGGAATAAAAGCGCAGAAAGTGCCGGCCAAAATACCATAGGACACAGACCTGCGGTTGAGGTGCCATAGGTTGGGGTCTTTTATTTTTGGACCAAGTTTTGAAATCCAGCGGTGCTCCGTAATGGTGTGCGGAGCTGGAATGTACTTTTTGAATATATTCTTCAAGAGAAATTAATACCTGGTTGCCGCTAACAGCGCGCCTATTATGCCGTCAATGGAGTGATAACACTAGATGTGGTTTCTGGTACTGGGCTTCCCAGTGGGAATAGTCGGTGGGGTACTATTTCCTGAAGAAAATGCGGGTCTTAGTCCATTCTTGCTGCTGGTATTGGCGTGCTGCGGCCTGGGTTTTGCGCGAACAAAAATTTCAGGACCTGCCAAGCGGACTTTGACGGTGCTTTTGTTGTTTTTGACTACGGGAGCCGGCTGGCAGTGGGGTGCAATCTCCTCCCTCAAGTTGGCACCCTGGGCTTTGCCGCCCGATGCGTATTTTCTCACTGGCGAGGTAGTCGAGTTACCATCAGACCGTTTCTACAGCCAGCGTCTAAAAGTACGAATGGAATGTTTGGGGGTGAAGCCGGATCACTGTGAAGGCTACCGCCGCCCCTGGTTGCAGGCGTTGTGGGGGCAATCAGTCTATGCGCATATTAACCTGCCACGCGAACTCGACCTCGTCCCCGGGGCGCGGGTCCGTTTCCGGGTGCGTTTCAGCAACATAGAAACCGCAGACAACCCGGCGGAGTTTGATGTTCATCGTTGGTTGCTTAGCCAGCATGTGGTTGCGCAGTTTGTGCTAATTAGCGGCAGTAATCCGAAAATCCTTGATCAGTCGTGGTTTTCAGTGGATCGGTTCCGGCTTCGGGTGAATCGGTATCTGGCACAGCAACAGGATTCGGGCCCGCCTGCGGAACTATCGCCCTATGCTGTTATCCTGGCGTTAGTCACCGGTGATCGTTCCTTGATGAGCGATCTGCATTGGGACGTATTCAACCGCACGGGAACTTCTCATCTGGTCGCCATTTCCGGATTGCATATCGGGCTGGTGGCTGCATTTATTATAGGGTGCACGCAACCGTTGTTGCGGCGTTGGCATTGGTTCACTGATCGTTATCCTGCCAGCCACGGCTCCATCGTTATAGCGCTGGCGGGCGCTCTGATATATGCCGCTGTGGCCGGCTTTGCATTTCCGGTTCAGCGCGCTGTGATTATGCTGACTGTTTTTGTGGCGCTTAAATTGTCGGGCCGGATTCAGCAGCGTTGGTTTGCACTGGCGCTGGCGTTTTGTTTGGTGCTGACCTGGGATCCTGTAGCCTGCGTCAGCTTGGGGTTTTGGCTGTCTTTTGTCGCGGTATACCTCATCATATGGGTGGTTGGTGGTTCCGCCATCATTGCTTCACCTGTCCGGGTCTGGGTCAGAGTTCAGGTCGGCTTGCTTATCGGCCTTGCGCCTATTCTGTTATGGCAAGTTCAGGCAACGTCTCTGGTGTCAATGTTGACCAATTTGATTGCCGTTCCGGTAGTTGGCTTTCTGGTGGTTCCGTTCGCTTTGTTGTGGGTGTTGTTATGGGGCGTTTTTGGCGCATCCGCTGATGTCGTGTTGGTGGTATTGTCGGGGCTGGTGAAGGCAATAATTGCGCTGCTTGAGCAGGCTGCGGCCTGGGAGTGGAGCATTTGGTCTGTTGGCGCATCGCACTGGACAGACATGGTGCTCGCGATGGCCGGCGTTCTGTGGTTGTGTAGTGCGGGTGTGCCGGGGCGGCTTTGGGGGCTGATTCTGTTGGCACCGATATTTCTGGCGCACTCTCAAGGTTATGGCCTCACCGTGTTACAGTCAAAACAGCTGCAGATGGCCATTTATCTTCCGGACCGGGTGGTGTTCGTTTCAGATAGTCACTGGCCACAAATAGTGCCCGACTGGCACGAGAAGTTGCTCAGGTATTGGGGACTGCAGATGCCGGCGGCGCTGGTGCCGGTTGAGCAAGGCGCTGAGCTATGGCGTGCTGAAGGTCTCGTGGCTACGGAATACAGGCTGGAGCGGAACTGGTTGGGGCAAGCGGTGGTTGAAAAGGTTATTTACCAGGATGTGTGCGGATCTCGCCATCCGTTGCGCTACGGCGTGGTCACATTATCGGCGCTGGTTGCAAAAGGTAATTCTCGATACTGCGCACTGCAGTGGAATATGGCTGGACAGACCGGGTTGTTTTGGCCAGCGGCGGAGCAGGGGATCCGGGGCGCTATGCTCAGTTCTACGGAACCATTGCCTCCGTCAGCCTCGTTGTTGGTGCTGGAAGCAGGCCCGCGATTGAGAATAGAACAGTTCATGAAGCAGGTCCCGGCTAGTGAAAGCCAGGTTGTTTTACTAGGAGACTGGGATGCCGAGTATGAGAATAGCGACTGGCTCACCGAGAAACTGGATCGAGGCCTGTTGCATAATCTGAATCAGGATGGCTTTTTTTATATCGCCTTAAAAAAATAAACAAAGGTCCGCATTTGTTCCCATTTAATAGGAGATCATCCACTGATTGTGCTAAATTAAATTGCTATATTCATCAGACAATTAACGGTTAAATTCGCTGTTAAAGTCTTATTAAAAAAACAAGGGAGAGTGTGGCGCGTGCGAGTGCTTGATTTGATTTTGGCCGGGGGCATCGTAATGTACCCCATCCTCTTATGTTCTATATTGGCTCTGGCCATTATTGCAGAGCGGTTGTGGGCATTAAGAGTGAATAAAATCAGCCCCAGAAACCTGATCGCTCAGGTGTGGGGTTGGGTTAAAAATAGTCAAATGGATGGTCGTAAGGTTAAGGAGCTAAAAGATTC
The DNA here is from genome assembly GCF_009746715.1 of Ketobacter sp. MCCC 1A13808. NCBI lineage: Bacteria > Pseudomonadati > Pseudomonadota > Gammaproteobacteria > Pseudomonadales > Ketobacteraceae > Ketobacter > Ketobacter nezhaii. The sequence goes on along the minus strand of NZ_VRKW01000001.1, from coordinate 211,589 downwards.
TTCGCCGTTGGGTCGGGTGTTGGCAACCGGATTAATCAACGCCAAGCATGGTCGTGACATTATGAAAGAGGCGATTGTCGATACCGCAACTCATGAGATTCACGAGTTAGGTCGTTTTCTAAATTTATTGGGCTCCATAGCCGCGGTTGCGCCCCTGTTGGGATTACTGGGTACCGTCATTGGGATGATCAAAGTATTCAATGCCATTGTACTTGAAGGCGCGGGTAATGCCGCGATTCTGGCGGGTGGAATCTCAGAGGCGCTCTATACCACAGCTGCCGGCTTGGTAGTTGCAATTCCCGCCTTGTTTTTTCACCGTTTCTTTACTCGTCGTATTGATGAGATCGCCGTATTGATGGAACAAGACGCGATAAAATTGGTGGATGTAATTCACGGTGATCGGGAAGAAGAAAACAGTGAAGGGGCGAAGCGGTGAAATTTCAACGTCAGCCGGTTGAAGAGGTCAACGTCAATCTGACACCGTTAATCGATATCGTTTTTCTTCTGTTGATATTCTTTATGGTCTCTACCACTTTTACCCGTGAGCGGGAACTTACGGTTGAATTGCCGGAAGCCGTGGGCGAAGCCATAGCCGAATCCACTGAATTTATCGAAATAGAAATCAACCCCGAAGGTGAATACGCGGTCAATGGCAAGCGTCTGGTGAACCGGGATAGCAAAACCCTATCGCGGGCATTAAAAGATCTGGCTAATGGCAATATGGATACTCCCCTAATCATAACGGCGGATGCAAAAGCCGCTCATCAGTCTGTTATGACCGCAATGGATGTTTCAGGACAACTCGGCTTTACCCGACTGCGTTTAACCGCTCAGCAACCCGGTGAGTAACGCTTGCGGTTGCTGATATGAATCTGCTGAACAAAGCTATTCAGTCTTTCTGGTACGGCCACAACCCCTTGCGATATTTGTTGTGGCCTTTCGAGCGACTATTTCACTCTCTTTCTTCTCGTCGTCGTTCTGCTTTTTTAAACGGACAGTCGCCTGTGTTTCATGCGCCGGTTCCCGTCATCGTGGTGGGTAATATTTCGGTGGGTGGTACTGGCAAAACCCCGTTAACGATTTGGCTAATTGAGGCTTTGCGTGAGCGCGGCTATACACCCGGCGTGGTCAGTCGTGGTTACGGCGGAGATCCGGATCAATACCCGCATCAGGTGGGCCCGGCAGATACCGCAGATAAAGTGGGTGACGAACCACTGATGATCTATTTACGCAGTAAGGTGCCGGTGGTCATTGATCCTGATCGTTCAAGTGCCGTTCAGGCGTTACTAAAGAACAACGCAGTTGACGTTGTCATCAGCGACGATGGCCTGCAGCATTACCGGCTTGCCCGCACTGTAGAGTTGGCGGTGGTTGATGGCCAGCGTGGATTCGGCAATGAAAATCTGCTACCTATGGGTCCGCTGAGAGAGCCGGTGGGAAGATTGAAGGAAGTGGATGCAGTGGTTATTAATTGCAGCGCTGGTCAGGCCTTGGTGTCGCGTCTGAATGACATGGATGCGATGGCACCCCGCTTTCAAATGCACCTAACAGCGGGTGACCTGGTCGCACTTAATAAAGAATCAGAGCAACCACTAGGCTCGGGTAGCATGGCTTTGCAAAATCCTGGCAGGGTTCAGGCGGTCGCCGGAATAGGCAATCCGCAGCGGTTTTTCCAAACGCTAAGTGATCTGTCTATCCAATTTGACCCGTATCCGTTTCGGGATCACCACCGGTATACTGAGCAGGATTTGTCAGAGCTGAGCCGAGTGGCTATGGGTAAGAATTTTATCGTTACCACTGAAAAAGACGCTGTGAAATTACAATGCTTCCCGCAAGTTCGGGGAGCGTACTTGCCGGTAAATGCCAAACTTCAGGAGGGCCTGATTGATGTTATCATGGCCAGGCTTGAGGATTTTAAATTACATCACAGCCACCGTTATTGAGCACACGTTATGCCTGACTACCGAGTTATTATTCCCGCCCGTTTCGCATCCTCCCGTTTACCCGGAAAACCGCTACTGGATATCGCGGGTAAATCCATGGTGGAGCGGGTTTATCTGCAAGCCTGCAAAAGTTCTGCAAAAGAAATTATTATCGCCACCGATGATGCCCGTATCGAGCAGGCCGCTCAGTCATTTGGTGCAAAAGCAGTTATGACTTCAGCTGACCATCAATCAGGAACGGACCGCTTGCAGGAAGTGGTCAGTCAATTGGGCTTGGCGGCAGACGACATCGTGGTCAATGTGCAGGGCGATGAACCGTTAATTCCACCCCAGGTAATTGAGCAGGTGGCTCAGAATTTGGCTGCGTCCAGTGCCGGTATTGCCACCTTGTGTGAGCCGGTCATCGATATGGAAACGGCATTTGATCCCAATGCGGTAAAAGTGGTGGCGGATGCGCAAGGCTACGCGTTGTATTTTAGTCGAGCACCTGTTCCCTATAGTCGCGACACGTTTAACAGCTCACACGGGCAAAACTACGGATCTTTACCGCCGCAGATGAACTTACATCGCCATATTGGTATTTACGCTTATCGGGTCAGCTTATTACATGATTTTGTTCGCTGGGGGCCGTGTGATCTGGAGCAGACTGAATGCCTGGAACAACTACGGGCGATGTGGCATGGTGTTAAAATACACGTTGAGCAAGCTCAGATTACACCACCGGCCGGGGTCGATACCGAAGCAGATCTGAATCGGGTCCGGGCTTTTTTTCAGTCCTAGTTTGATTGTAGGGAATAAAAATTGAAAAAAATCCTATTTGTTTGTTTGGGAAATATTTGCCGTTCCCCGACTGCTGAAGCGGTTCTGCGAGGCAAACTCAAGAACTTACAAATGGAAAACCGATATCAGGTTGATTCTTGCGGGACTGCCGCCTACCACGCGGGCGAAGCTCCGGATAAGCGCTCTCAGCAGGCGGCCGTTAAACGTGGATACAATATGTCAGATCTACGCGCCCGCCAATTGTCAGACGCGGACTATATGGAGTTTGATTATTTGTTAGCGATGGACAACGCCAACGCCAACGAGATGCGAAAACGGGCGCCTAAAAAATACCGCGATAAGATTCAGTTGCTGCTGGAATTTGGTGATAGCGATTACCTGGAAGTGCCGGATCCCTATTATGGCGGGGCATCCGGTTTCGATTTGGTGCTGGATTTGGTAGAGAACGCGTGTGACGGGCTGATAGAACGGCTCCGAAGCAATGAGAACGGCGCTTAGTATATTGGTAGTATCAAATACAGTATGACTACATTGAAACAGCAGGTTAGCCTCGCTGACTACAACACATTACGGATCGATGCCTGCGCGGCCTGGTTTTGTCGGATTGATTCAAAAGCTGCATTAATTTCATTGCTGCGCACCCCTGCCGTTACGGAGAAGGGCGGTATTCTGGTGATCGGGGGTGGTAGTAACCTGGTGTTGACCCGGGATTTTCCGGGCCTGGTGTTATTGAACGCGATTAAAGGCATTGATGTCGTCCATCAGGATTCGGACTCTGTTATGGTCAGCGTCGGGGGTGGTGAAAATTGGGATGCATTTGTTGCCTACAGTTTATCCCAGGGGTGGGCCGGCCTGGAAAACCTGAGTGCGATTCCCGGAACAGTTGGTGCGGCACCTATTCAAAATATAGGTGCTTATGGGGTCGAGCTTAAGGATTGTTTGGTCTCTGTATCCACTGTTGAATTGGTGTCAGGCCAGGTTCGTCAGTTTGACAGGCAGGAGTGCGAGTTTGGTTATCGGGACAGCATTTTCAAAAAGGCTGAAAAAGATAAGCACATCATCACCTCAGTAACGTTCAGGTTAGATAAAAGACCGACTCTGAAATTAAATTATGGGGAAATCAGAAGCGAAATGGACGCCAGCCGCATCAGCGAGAAAGAGCTGACCCCCGTGCAGCTGCGACAATTGATTTCAACTATTCGTGCACGTAAATTACCCGACCCCAAAGTGACTCCCAACGTAGGAAGTTTTTTTAAAAACCCGGTCATCGGTAAAAAGCAATTGCAAACTATATTGGAGAGCTTCCCGGATTTGGTTTATTTCCCGGCCACTGATAACGACGACGTGAAATTGGCTGCGGGGTGGATGATTGATCGGTTGGGGTGGAAGGGAAAGGTGCTGGGTATGGCCAGGGTGCATTCAAGACAGGCATTGGTTTTGACCGTGAGAGAAGGTCATTGTGAAGACCTTCTAACTCTAGCCAAATCCATTCAAAAAGATGTGTCAGCTCATTTCGGTGTGGTATTGGAAATAGAACCAAGGATTGTCTAAGGCAAACGCCAGTGTTCAGCTCCAAGCAGAGAATTCCGCTGCAGAAAGCTTATGAAAAAGCCCCCGTGCAAACTATTGCAGGGGGGCTTTTTGCTGACTAAAGCAAATGCTCAAGCAAGTCTAATTGTCTTGCTTCGGTGCAGCATTTCCCTGGGCTGCTTTTGCTTCAGCTATTTGGCGGCGACGAATTTCCCTCGGGTCGTTTGACGCCCTTCTGGGTTGCTCGTCGTTTACCGCTGCGGCTGGCCTGTTCTCGGTTTTGTTGAGTTCAGGTTTGGGTTCAGCCTTGTCCTGCGCTGCGGCGGTTGGCTTTTTAGGGGCTTCCGGTGCTGCAGCCGCAATCTTGGGTGCTTGCGCGGTTGCCGCTGGCGGAACGTTTTTTCCAGGCTCTGTTTTTACTGCCTCAACCTTCGCTCGATCCAGTTTCGCCTGCGCTGGTGGCGTCGAAGACGACTCAGCCTGATCCGCTACCGGTGAGGAGGGTTTGGTTTTTGGCACAGGCGGTGCGGAACTGGCAGCGGCTTCCTGTTTTGCAGGTTGCGGCTTGGACACTTCCGGAGTGCCGTGTTGTGGTTTTTGTGCTGGGTTTGGGGCCTGTTCTGACGCTTGTGGCGTCGGGGTTTTCCCCGCAGCTTTCTCCGGAGCCGGGCTGGGGCTTGGCGCGGAAGGCTGACCTTGCTGCACAGTGGTGTTTCTGTTTGAGCCGCTATCAGCTGACTTTTTTTCGCCTTGATCAGGCAGCTGGGACGCTGCTGGCTTCTGGCTCGGTTTTACACCCTTGTTTTCAGCTACTGCCGGTTGTTGATCCGGCTTGGCGGTTTTTTGAGTGTCAACATGAGCGGTCGTTGGCTGCGGTGCCGGTGACTGCTGCTGGCTGTTCTCGGGCGAGCTATTGTTATCAGTAGACTTTTCAGACTGCGCCTTGCTCTGGCGGCGTCGGCGGTTGTCACCGGGGTTGCGACGTCGGCCACGCCGTGCGTTGCGTTCCTGTGGGCCGCGCTCCTGATTGTCTTTATTCTCTTTATCAGGTTGATCTGAACGCGATTGCTTGTTTTCGGCGTTTTGTTTCTTGGCTCCCTGGTCTTCCCTTTTCGGGTTGCCTTGCCGATTATTGCTCTTGCGTTCCGGTTTTTGCTGTTGATCCTTATTGCTGTCCTTATTTGATGTGTCCTGGGCTCCGGGTTTGGCTTCCGCATCTTGTTTGTCGGCGTTGCTATTACGACGGTTGCGGCCTCTTTGGGTGCGGTTGTCATTACTTTGGCGACGGCTGTTGTTGCGTGGATTGCGGTTGTCCCGATTCCGGTTATTGTTGCGATTATTGGGTTTGCTTACTTCTTTCTCTTCAGGTTCCGGAGTGTTGCTGCTGAACAGTTGTATAAACCAGGAAAACAGGCGGGCAAAGAAGCTCGGATCCTTTTTGACCACCGGTGCTACAGGTACCGGTGCCGGTGTATTTGGCTGGATCATTTGAACGGCGGCTTCTTCATGGCGCTTAATTGGAGATTCTCCGGGCACCAGGAACGTCTCTTCGACTTCGTCAGCCTCTTCTATTAGCTCATAGCTCACGGTTCCGTCATTTTCTACTTGATCAGTACGGAAGCGCGACACCTCATAGTGAGGTGTTTCAAGATTTGGGCTCGGCAATATCAGGACCCGAACCTTGTTGCGGTTTTCTACGTTAACAATATTGTCCCGTTTCTCGTTAAGCAGGTAAGTGGCAACGTTAACGGGGACTTTCGCGTGGATTTCGGAACTGTTCTCTTTCAGTGCTTCTTCTTCAATCAGCCGCATAATATTCAGCGATAAAGAGTGCAGATCCCGGATAAAGCCGACCCCGTTGCAGCGTGGGCAAATGTGACCGCTGGTTTCTCCAAGGGAGGGACGCAGACGTTGACGGGAAAGCTCCATTAACCCAAAGCGGGAAATCCGGCCTACTTGTACGCGGGCCCGGTCCAGTTCCAGGGCATCGCGCATCCGGTTCTCAACTTCACGTTGATTGCGATTGGCGTTCATGTCTATGAAATCCACCACGATCAAGCCACCGATATCACGCAGGCGCAATTGCCGGGCAATTTCATCTGCTGCTTCCAGATTGGTCATCAGCGCTGTTTCTTCAATATCCGAACCTTTAGTGGATTTTGAAGAGTTTATATCAATGGATACCAAGGCTTCGGTCGGGTCAATAACAATGGATCCACCGGAAGGCAGTTTAACTTCACGTTCGAACGCAGTTTCGATCTGCGATTCAATCTGGTAGCGATTGAAAAGCGGGATATTATCGCGATAGGTTTTTATCTTGTTTTCGTACTGCGGCATTACCTGACGCACAAAGCTTATGGCTTCTTCATAGACTTCGGGTGTATCAATCAGTACTTCACCAATATCCTGGCGCAGGTAGTCACGCACGGCACGAATGATAACGTTGCTTTCCTGGTATATCAGAAATGGAGCCGACTTTTTAGCGGATGCTTCAGTGACCGATTCCCACAATGTCAGCAGGTAATTAAGATCCCATTGCAGCTCTTCAACGCTGCGACCGATACCGGCAGTCCGGATAATAACCCCCATATCCTGAGGGATATTTAGTGCGTTCATTACTTCACGCAACGCGGCACGTTCGTCACCATCAATGCGGCGCGAAATTCCGCCGGCTCGCGGATTGTTTGGCATCAAAACCAGGTAACGACCGGCCAGGCTGATAAAAGTGGATAAGGCTGCGCCTTTATTGCCGCGTTCTTCCTTTCCAACCTGAAGAATGATTTCCTGGCCTTCTTTAATAACATCCTTGATGGAAAATCGACCCTGGATGTCTTTCGGGTTTTTAACAAAATACTCGCGGGAGATTTCTTTCAGAGGGAGAAAGCCGTGGCGTTCAGATCCGAAGTCAACGAAAGCGGCTTCCAGGCTGGGTTCTAGGCGTGTGATACGGCCTTTGTAGATGTTTGATTTTTTCTGTTCTCTGGTGCGGTGTTCAATATCCAGATCATATAAACGTTGACCGTCGACCAGAGCAACCCGTAACTCTTCTGAGTGGGTTGCATTAATAAGCATTCTTTTCATGCAGGTTTAAATCCAGCAATCAAAGCGCAAAACACAAACAAGAAAGAGTATGAACACATATTGAAATGCGGGCGGGTAACCAACAATCATGGCGGTTGATTATGACAACGCCGTGAACATCGCTTTTGAAATGGTTTCCCCTTGGCTGAATGCGAGAAATGCGCTGGTATAATAGATTCGCCATACGCATTTATTTCTGCTTTCGGTCGCGGGCTTTACAAGCCCTGACGCCATGGCCGAATCGTTAAAACTCGATGTGGGCCTATGGGTATAAAATCCAATTGCTTTGCCGGTTTACTGCTGCATTTTTTTGTGCTGGGTGTCTTATTTACACCCTGATCAAACTATGATGCCCTAGCTTTGATCGCACTGTGTTAAATCTGTGTGCGATGGACTGTCGGGCGTTGTAATCAAGTCTGACAAATAATCTGTTCTGAAATTGTGTTAAACGCATGTTTAACGTTCACGTTGCTCGTTTTGAAATGGCAACGTACCTATTTATAACGATTAAAATTACAAAATTTATTGCAATTCACTATTGGCTTTCAGCATACCAATGGCGTCCTAAACACGGCTTTAGCGGATGGCTAAGTAGCATCATCGTTCATGGGGTAACATGATACTAACCGATGCGTTCACTCACATCCGCTGCAGAATGCCGTATGGAGACCGGATCAACCGGCTTCCCGGCCCTACGAAGAAAGATCATATGAGGATTGGGTTATTGTCGCTATTCTGGTTAGAATATGCGGCCCTTCGCTCAATTGGCCACCTGATTTGATTCGGGTAGGGGCAATTAGCGAAGGTGTTGCGCGGGATGGAGCTACCATCTGACGCAGTCCCTGCTAGCTCATCTAAGCTTCTTTTTTGGCCAACGTCCAATATAGCAGGAATTGTTAACCTCATCAAATAGATAGCAATAAGTCCTTGATTTTTCATGAACAGCACTGAAAGTTCCACAGCGGTCGTCGTAGTTACAGTAACGGAAGACAACCTTGATCAGCGGATTGATAATTTCCTGATGTCGAGACTGAAAGGTGTCCCGAAATCAGTCATTTACCGGATCATCCGGAAGGGGGAGGTGCGCGTAAACAAAGGCCGTGTAAAGCCTGAATACAAGTTGAAAATAGGCGATAACGTCAGGGTGCCGCCGGTAAGGGTGCGGCCTGAAGCAGATAAGAACTTGTTTGTTGGCGACCCACTGAAAAAACGGCTGGAAGCGTCCATCGTGCATGAAGACGATGGCCTGATCGTTATTAACAAGCCTTCCGGCATTGCTGTGCACGGTGGTAGTGGTGTTAGTCTGGGCGTAATTGAAGCTTTGCGTCTGATGCGACCTCAACAGCGTTACCTGGAGCTGGTGCATCGTTTAGACCGTGATACCTCAGGTTGCTTGATGATTGCAAAAAAGCGCAGTGTACTGAAAAAACTGCATGACGATTTACGCGAAAATCGCATGGAAAAGAGCTACACCGCCTTGTTGTGGGGGCGTTGGAATGGGCTTCAGCACCGTATCGATGCCCCGCTGCGTAAGTTCCACTTACCGTCCGGTGAGCGTGTGGTGAGAGTGTCAGCCGATGGCAAGCCTTCACTGACGTTGTTCCGGCAACTCGAACTGTATGACAACGCAACCCTGGTGGAGGCCAAGCCGGTTACCGGCCGTACTCATCAGATCCGAGTGCATGCCCAGCACGGTGGGCACGCCATTGCCGGTGATGACAAATACTTACACAGGGAGCAGGGTGACTATTTTGCAGAAAAAGGGCTTCAGCGGTTGTTTCTGCATGCTTCTGTGCTTCAGTTGGTAGACGTACAGGGTCAAAAGCAGCGGTTTAAAGCGCCGCTACCGGATGAACTGAAAGCATTTTTAGAGCGATTGTAGGCGTAGTAGCGATGTTCAGGTATCAACTAATCATTTTTGACTGGGATGGCACACTCATGGATTCCCTGTCCCGTATAGTCCAATGCATGCAGGCAGCCGCCCAGGATTTAAATATCATTCCGGCGTCTGCTCCGGCCATTGAAAATATTGTCGGTCTGGCGTTGGGAATTGCTATCCGCCAACTGCATCCATCGTTGTCAGATGAAAAGGTCGAGCTGATGCGGCAGCGTTATTCTTTCCACTATATCAAGGCCGAGGCAGCACCGAGCCCTTTCTTCGCGGGAATTCCTCAAATGCTGCGCAGTTTGTCGCAACAGGGTCGATTGCTCAGTGTGGCTACCGGTAAAAGTCGAAAAGGCCTAAGCAGAGTGTTCGGTGCCCATGACGTCGGCGCGCTGTTTCACAGCTCACGATGTGCTGACGAGACCCGGTCTAAACCGGAGCCCGATATGTTACTGGAAATATTACAATTGCATAATTTGAGCCCCGCTCAGGCGGTAATGGTAGGTGATACCGAATACGATCTCGAAATGGCCGCCAGGGCAAAAGTGGATGCGGTTGGCGTGACCTGGGGCGCGCATGATATAACACGACTCCGGCGCCATAATCCCAAGGTCTGTGTTGACCGCGTAGAGGAATTATCAGCCTGGTTGCATGATGATATTGCATAGGAAGGATAGATGAGCGAAGACGACAGTAAAACCAACGAGTATCAGCAAAATGACCGGAATCGTTTCAATCGGCCGCGGACCAGTAAAGAATGGAAGCTGATAGAGAAAATGGTGATGTCCTCCCAGGACGAGCAGAGAAAAGCCCGGCGCTGGGGCATCTTTTTTAAATTTTTGATGTTTGGTTATTTGTTCGTTGCATTGATGGTGTTCAACCCGGGAATGTGGAGTGGCGATGCACCGTCCGAGAGTTCACCTCATGTAGCGCTGGTGGATTTGAGTGGGCCGATTATGGCCGATAGTGAAGCCAGTGCTGACCGCCTGGTCAAGGGGATTCGGGATGCCTTCGAGGCAGAAAATAGCAGAGGCGTCATTATCCGCGTCAACAGCCCGGGGGGCAGCCCGGTGCAATCCGGATTAGTCTATCGGGAAGTGCAGCGGCTAAGGCACGAATATCCTGATAAAAAAGTATACGCAGTCATAACCGATATCGGCGCATCGGGAGCGTATTATATTGCAGCCTCTGCTGACGAAATCTACGCAGACCCCGCGAGTTTAGTGGGTTCAATTGGAGTAATCAGTGATGGCTTCGGATTTGTCGAGGCCATCGATAAGTTGGGTGTTGAGCGTCGGGTGTTTAATGCGGGAGCCAACAAGGCAATGCTGGATCCGTTCCAACCCGTAGACGAGGAGCAGAAAGCGTTTTTCTCCACCATCCTGGGTGATGTGCACAATCAGTTTATCGACGCAGTGAAAGCCGGGCGGGGTGATCGGATTAAAGATGATGATATTGTGTTTTCCGGATTATTCTGGTCGGGCCGTCAGGCGCTGGATTTAGGTCTGGTCGACGGCCTGGCAAGTCCTGGGCAGGTGGCGCGTGAAGTGATCGGCGAAGAGAAAATCGTGAATTATACTCCGCGGGTCAGTCCGCTTGAGGCTTTGACTGGCCGTTTGGGGGTATCCATGGCAGATCGCGTTATGGCGACTTTGGGGATTGGTACCATTCAATTGAAATAACGCCAAGCAAAAAACAGCCCGGACTTATAGCCGGGCTGTATTATCGTAGTTTTCCGAAAATCCGCTTCAGGAGCAGCTTATCAGCCGGTTGATAATGGTATCGATTGTGCTCTGAAGTGGCTGATACTCAATATAGACACGTCCCTGGTCGTCGTTGCGTGTCGGCAACCAGCTCAATCTCATCAAAAGAAACCCGTGTATGCAGGCTGCAAAATCGACTGCCTGAATTTTGCTGTTCTCCCCGCTGCACCGATCAATTAAATGCTGCAGGCGGGAATGCATGTCCTGGATTTCACTGGGCAAACTGACGTTCTGATTCACTGCTGCGCGGTGATTCAGTGGGTCGTATCCAAGCGGTACTGAATGATCTCGCAGCATCAATCGGAAATACGCCGGATGCTCACCCAGGAACTTCAACATATCCTGCGCACCCCGCTTAAGGGTTTCGATTGCAGATTCACCCGGTCGGGCAATATAAAGTTGCCCCATCCCTTTACTGATTCGTGCACCCATGGCTGCGAGGATGTCTTCTCGGCCGCTAAAGTGCGCATAGACAGATGGAAGTTTAATTCCGATCTTATCTGCAACGTCCTGTAGCTTTAAATGCTCAATACCATGTAAAGCAGCAAGCGCTTCCGCTTCGTCTATGATCTTTTCTTTGGTGTTTCTGCGTCTTGGTTTAGTAATTTGAAATTCATCGGCCATCTGTTTTTTCGCCTCGTTACACAGGTGTTCGACTGACTGCGCGAACACTCCGTAGCACCTAACAATATAAGTGTAGACGCCCGACGAACTTTGTTTAGAAATTAGCAAAAAAAATTACGGAATTTGTACACCCTGTTTACCGAGCATTGTGACTAATTTTATTAGGGGTAATCCAATCAACGCGTTAGGATCGTTACCTTCCAACTTGTTGAAGAGTGCTATGCCTAAAGTTTCTGATTTAAAGCTTCCGGCGCAATTAAAAGGTGACTCTTTTCTTAAATAACGATCAATTTGCCCGTCATTCAAGTCGCGAAAGTGAACGCAAAAGGGTTCGACCTCTAACTGATATGTTGCTGTAGGAGCATCATAGAGACATAAACTGGTTAAAAATGTGACGGTGTTTCCACTGCAACGTTTTAATTGGCGAAATGCATTGTCGTAATTGCCCGGCTTTCCGTTTATTTCACCGTCTATTACGGAGACTTGATCGCTGGTGATAATAAGGGCGTTTTTATAGCTGGTTGCAACTGCTTGTGCTTTTTCAAGCGCCAGGCGTTTTACCAGGTTTGAAGGGGATTCATCGGCGCGAGGCGTTTCGTCTATGTCGGGTGAACAAGTTTCGAAATGACTCAGAATTTTACCCAACAGTTCTTTTCTGAAAGGGGAACTGGACCCCAACACAATTTGCTTCACGGATGACTCCGTACCGTGCCTGGTTTTGCAAAAATATTCGTGATTCCAGGCAATTAATGAATTCGACTTCAAAACCTAAAGATACTAGGTGCTGAGCGCGTGAAATCCCATGATCTCATAGCAAATAAGCCACATCCAGCCGAAAAAATCCGGTCAAAGCCTTTGACAGATTTATAACTGGACAATAGAATTGCGCGCTTATGTTTGAGCACCCACTGCCCACGACAATAAAACCCGTAAAACTTGCCCGTAAAGAAGGTAAGTTAGTTGGTTATATGCCTTTGAAACAGCTGACAGCGCTGGTGGCTGATTGCGCGACTGACGATGGTAGAGTGGAGGCCGATCTTGCACTTCATATGAACGGTGCCCGACCTGAAATCCATGGCACGGCGAAAGCGGCGTTGCAATTGGTTTGTCAGCGTTGCCTTGAGCCGGTTGAAGTGGAAATTGATATTAAGGTTGCTTTAGGGGTTGCCCAAACTGAAGAGCAGGTAAATCAGATGCCGGGTGATCTTGAGCCCTTTATGCTGGAAGAGGAGGAAATCCCCCTGGCCAGCCTGCTCGAACAAGAATTGATTTTGGCGTTGCCGATAGTCGCTTATCACGAAAAGTGTAAGCCTTTCCCATACGAAGGAAGTGATGGTGGCGAAGCTGAAGCAAGCGAGAAACCCAACCCGTTCGCTGTATTAGAACAGCTGAAAGGGAACGTTAAAAATTCCGATTAATTACGTGTATCGGTAGTCAGGAGCACATACAAATGGCAGTTCAACAGAACCGTAAAACCCGATCCAAGCGCGGCATGCGTCGTTCACACGATAGTTTGCCTGGTTCGACTTTGTCAGAAGACGTAACCACAGGTGAAGTTCATCGTCGCCACCACGTAACCCCTGACGGGTTTTACCGTGGCCGTCAGGTTATCGCCAGCAAAGACGACGAATAAATAGCTAGCTGATTATGGTGACCCTTGCGGTTGACGCAATGGGTGGGGATATTGGTCCCCAGATAACTGTACCCGCAGTTCTGGATGCCCTTAGATGGCAACAGGATTTGCGGGTTTTGTTGTTTGGTGACGAACCTGCTATCGCAGCTTTGTTGGGTGGCCACAGTCACGACCGGTTGGTGGTCTGTCACTCTGAGCAAGCGGTAAAGATGGACGATGCACCTTCAGTGGCACTTCGTTCCAAGAAAAAATCCTCCATGGCGCTCATGCTGCAGGCCGTTAAAGAAGGGCGGGCAGACGGTTGTGTCAGTGGCGGTAATACCGGTGCTTTAATGGCATTAAGCCGGTTTATCCTCAAAACTTCAGAATCCATAGATCGCCCCGCTATTATATCTGCGCTTCCCCGAGAGGATGGCGGGCATACTTTTATTTTGGACCTGGGGGCGAATGTGGGAAGCGATTCTGAGCAGCTTTACCAGTTCGCAATAATGGGGCAGGCAGTTGCCCAGGTGATGGATGGCCGACATCACCCTAAGGTTGCATTGCTTAATATCGGAACCGAGGAAGTAAAGGGTAATGACCAGGTGCGCGCGGCCAGCGAGCTGTTCCGCGCCGATGATAGCCTGAATTATGTCGGTTTTGTGGAAGGCTCGGATTTATTCAGAAATAAGGCCGATGTTGTGGTTTGTGATGGCTTTGTAGGCAATGTGGCGTTGAAAACGATCGAAGGTCTGGCCAGGTTTATTATGGCGGAAACCAAGCGTGAGTTTGCCCGCAGTTGGTGGAGCAGAATTTTGAGTGTTTTGTTTGTGCCATTCTGGCTGCGAGTTGAGGAACGGATTAATCCCAGTGCCTACAATGGCGCAGTGTTGGTCGGTTTGCAGGGCGTAGTGGTGAAAAGTCATGGTGACGCCGATAAGCAGGAGTTCTGTCAGGCGATATTGGCAGCTCGTAATTATGTGGATAAAAACTTGCCCGCCAAGATTGAAAGTCTAATTAGCTGACGCGCTAAATTTTGTTACTTTTGAGGTGAGCAGACAGCGGTTAGGCCAGTTATCATAGCCAAAATCTTTTCAATTTAGGATTCCAATGAACCAACAACTCGCATTTGTCTTCCCCGGTCAGGGCTCCCAATCCGTAGGCATGATGTCGGATCTGAACGATACGCACCCCGTTGTAAAAGAAACCTTTGATGAGGCTTCCGACGCGTTTGGCCGAGATATGTGGGCTTTAATCCAAAATGGTCCGGACACCGAGTTAGCGCAAACTGAGATCACTCAACCGATCATGTTCGTTTCGGGTGTGGCGGCGTGGCGGGCCTGGTGTCAGGCATCGGCAATTCGCCCGGCAGTAATGGCAGGTCATAGTCTCGGTGAGTACAGTGCTTATGTGTGCGCAGAATCTATTTCGCTGGAGCAGGGCGTCCGTTTGGTCAAGCGCCGTGGCGAGCTGATGCGGGACGCTTGCCCGCATGGCCAAGGAAAAATGGCAGCACTGATAGGCCTGGAAGATGAAAAGGCTATCGCTGTTTGTGCAGAGGCAGCTCAAGGGCAGGTAGTGCAGGCTGTGAATTTTAACGCGCCGGGGCAAGTCGTGATAGCTGGGCATGCGGAGGCGGTTGATCGAGCCATTGATCTGGCTAAGCAGGCGGGTGCCAAGAAAGCCATGCCGCTGGCAGTGAGCGTGCCGTGCCACTCTGATTTAATGAAGGCTGCGAGTGAAGATTTGTCTGCGCGCTTGAGAGATACCGAGATTAAAGCGCCGGTCATTCCGGTGATTAATAACGTGGATGCTGCCATCGAGTTGGATCCCGATCTGATCAGGCAAAAGCTGGCAACACAGCTTTACAGCCCGGTTCTTTGGGTTGCATCAGTAAACAATATGGTAGGCAGTGGTGTTACGCACACGGTTGAGTGTGGCCCGGGTAAGGTGCTTTGTGGTATGAATAAGCGGATCTCCCGTCAATTAAAGGTGTCTACTCTGCAGGATCAAAGCGGATTTGAAAGCACTTTGGCGCAGTTGAACGCCTAGAATCAATAAAAATTCAGCTTGCAGAATTACCCTGTGCCTTCGGCCCTGCAAGTCTGAATAATAACAAAACACATAAAATTCATTAGTAAAGGAGAGCGGAATGTCTTTACAAGACAAAGTGGCATTAGTAACCGGTGCCAGCCGCGGTATAGGAAAAGCCATTGCTGAATCCCTGATATCGCAGGGCGCAATTGTGCTGGGAACGGCCACTACGGAGTCAGGTGCAGAAAAGATCACTGACTATATCAAGAAAGCGGGTGGTAAGGGGCGCGGATATTGCCTGAATGTAACCGATGTCAGCAGTATTGACTCTGTGCTGTCGGCTATTCAAGATGAGTTCGGTGCGCCTTTGGTGCTGGTTAATAATGCCGGCATCACTCGAGACAATATTATGTTGCGGATGAAAGAAGACGAATGGGGACAGGTAATTGATACCAATCTGACCTCTGTATTCAGGATGAGTAAGGCCTGCCTGCGGGGAATGACCAAAGCCAAGTGGGGGCGTATCATCAACGTCAGTTCGGTGGTGGGGTTGATGGGTAACGCAGGGCAGGCGAATTACAGCGCTGCAAAGGCCGGTTTGGAAGGGTTTACCCGTTCGTTAGCGAGGGAAATCGGATCGCGTAATATCACCGTGAATGCAGTTGCACCGGGCTTTATTGACACCGACATGACGAAAGAACTCCCTGATGCTCAAAAAGAAGCCTTGTTGGGGCAGATTCCGGCCGGACGGTTGGGTCAACCGGAAGAAATCGCTGCTGCTATCAGCTTCCTCGCAGGTGAAGAATCTGGTTACATAACAGGGGCAACAATTCCTGTTAATGGTGGTATGTATATGTGATATAGTTTCCGCATTGTTTTTTTATGGCGTGATTGTTGGTCGTTATATTTTGCAGGTTGTAATTACCATCGCGCTTTATATAAACTACTAATATCCTACAGAAGTAGGGATCATTCACAGGAGATAAGAGTCAAATGAGTAGCAATATCGAAGAGCGCGTCAAGAAGATCGTTGCCGAACAACTTGGCGTCAAATTGGAAGAAGTAGCTAACGACTCTTCTTTCGTCGAAGATCTGGGGGCAGACTCTCTTGATACGGTTGAGCTGGTAATGGCTCTGGAAGAAGAATTCGAAACCGAAATTCCTGATGAAGAAGCCGAAAAAATCACTAAGGTTCAGGAAGCTATCGATTACGTTTCTGCCCACATGTGAGCAGGTATCGTGATAAAAAAAGCCGCTGATTTCTCAGCGGCTTTTTTTTGCTAAATTATAATGCTTACAATGCGTTATAGTGGAATCTTGCTAATCTCTTGTTACGAAACCTTTTGAAAGATATTTCAACTATATAACAATAATGTAACGAGGGTACACTAGCGTTCCGGAAATAGGCTACGCAGAAATCAGCATGAGAATATTGGAGGCAATATCGTGAGTCGCAGAGTGGTTGTCACTGGAATGGGTGCTATATCGCCCCTGGCGAATAACGTGGATGATACATGGAAAGGGATACTGGATGGCAAGAGCGGTATTTCACCGATAGATACGTATGACGTATCCAGTTATCCGACCCGTTTTGCCGGGATGGTTAAAAATCTGGACGTGACTGATTATCTGCCCGCCAAAGATGCCAGAAAAATGGATCTGTTCATACAATACGGTCTGATTGCGAGCATCCAGGCGATCAGGGACTCCGGTATTGAAATTACCGACCAAAACCGCAAGCGGATAGGGGCAGCAATTGGCGCAGGTATTGGCGGCATAGGCTCTATCGAGAAAAATAAAGAGCTACTTGATAAAGGCGGAATCCGCAAAGTAAGCCCGTTTCTCGTGCCCGGCTCGATTATTAACATGATTGCCGGAAACCTATCAATCATGTTTGGTTTCCACGGTCCGAACTGGGCAATCACGACCGCCTGCACTTCAGCGACCCACTGTATTGGCTATGCATCCCGTATGATTAAATACGGCGATGTTGACGTTATGATCGCCGGTGGAGCGGAATGTGGTTCCAGTCCTCTTGGCATGGCGGGATTTGTCGCTGCTCGTGCGCTCTCTACCCGCAATGACGATCCGCAGTCTGCCAGCCGGCCGTGGGATAAAGAGCGCGACGGATTTGTGTTGGCGGATGGTGCCGGGATTGTGGTACTTGAAGAATACGAACATGCTGTGAAACGCGGAGCAACCGTGTACGGAGAATTAATCGGGTTCGGCGCCAGCAGCGATGCTTACCATATAACAGCTCCTCCCGAGAACGGCCGCGGCGCCGCGGATTCTATGGAAAATGCTCTTGGTGATGCCGGAATTGATCCCTCTGCCGTGGACTATATCAACGCCCATGGTACTTCTACCCTGGCTGGCGATATGGCAGAAACAAACGCAATAAAATCGGTCTTCGGCAGTCATGCTTACGATTTATCCGTGAGCTCGACCAAATCGATGATCGGACATTTGCTGGGCGCAGCCGGTGGCATCGAGGCTATTTTTACCCTCAAAGCGCTGCAGGACCAGGTCGCACCCCCCACGATCAATCTTCAAAACCCGGATACCGGGTGTGATCTTGATTATGTGGCAAATGAAGCTAAGCAGCGCAAAATTGATATAGCAGTGTCCAACTCCTTTGGTTTTGGTGGTACCAATGGATCATTAATTTTCAAACGTGTCTGAACAAAGCAAAGTTGATTTCCCCTGGATCAATGGTTCACCCGCTGCACAAGGCGGGTTGTCCACGCAGGACCGCGGTCTAGCCTATGGCGATGGTGTATTCGAAACCATAAGAGTTAGCCGGTCCGGCCCGGTGTTAATGTCGTTGCATCTGGAGCGCCTTTATCGAGGATTACGCAGACTTGCTATCGAAATTGACCCAGTCCTGTTGGAGTCAGAATTGGCATCCTACCCCGGCTTCAAGCAGTGTGGCGTGGTGAAGATTATTGTCACCCGCGGAGCAGGTGGCCGTGGTTATAGTTGCGAAAATTCAGCACCGCCAACACGGATCTTCACCAGCCACCCCGAGCCAGCCTATCCCAGTCAAAATTACGATGAAGGCATCTCCGTGTTCCCCTGTGCAACCCGTTTGTCGAGTCATCGGCGTTTAGCCGGTATAAAACATCTGAATCGTTTGGAGCAGGTTTTGGCGCGTCAGGAATGGGCTGGCCAGGAATACCAGGAGGGCTTGGTGCTCGATCAATATGGCAAGGTAGTAGAGGGGGTGTTCAGTAATGTGTTTGTGGTAAAAAACAAGACCGTATTGACGCCGGCAATAGAGCAGTGCGGGGTTGCAGGTGTTATGCGTCACTGGCTGCTGCAACAGTTTGCTGTCCAGGGTTACAACCCAGTCGAAGGTGAGTTAACCCCCGACAATTTCAAGCTCGCAGATGAGCGCTTTTTTTGCAATAGTGTGTATGGTGTCTGGCCGGTACGCCGGTTCGAAGAAAATACTTGGCCTGCAGGACCGGTAGCGCGTCTTGCTCAGAAAATGGTGTCTGAACACTGGTGTCTTTAAAACGAATTTCTAAATCCATTCTGGTCTTGTTGATATTAGCTGTGTTAGCTGTGATTGGTGGGAAAGCCTGTCTGAATCATTGGGGAGAGGCGCCGCTCAAGCTGGACCAGGACCGCGTAATAGTCGTCCCTTCAGGTTTCAATTTTCATCGTTTATCAAGGCAGTGGCAGGCTGAAGGTTTAATTGAGCATGCCCTATTGCTGCGGGCGTATTTGCGCATTAATAATCTGGGGAATCTGGTTCAGGCGGGAGAATATCATATTGCATCCGGCACCACGCCCAGGCAACTCATCAACAAAATACAGTCCGGTGACGTCATTCAATATGCCGTTACCTTAATTGATGGCCATACATTTAACCAGTTTGTTGAAACCTTGCAAGGGGACCCTCGTTTAGCGAAGGAATTCCAACAGTTAGGGACGCAAGCGCTGCTCGAACAACTGAACTCCCCATACAGTCACCCTGAAGGTCTTTTCTATCCCGATACTTATCATTTCAAAGCCGGTGACTCCGATCTGGATATTTTGCGTCGGGCCTACCAGAGAATGAATACGTTGCTGGAAACTTCCTGGGCCGGTAAAGCGGATGCGCTACCTTATAATTCACCCTATGAAGCACTGACCATGGCGTCCATAGTGGAAAGGGAAACCGCTGTCAGTTCAGAGCGTTCCCTGATTGCCGGAGTTTTCGTAAACCGGCTTCGAAAAAATATGCGGCTGCAAACGGATCCCACGGTCATTTACGGGTTGGGCGCAGAGTACCAGGGCAATATAACCCGTGCTCATTTAAAAGCGTACACGCCCTATAATACCTATCGTATTAAAGGTTTGCCGCCGACCCCTATTGCCAATCCGGCGTTGCCTGCCATCGAAGCAGCTTTGCATCCGGCAACTACAAAAGCTTTGTATTTTGTTGCCAAAGGCGATGGTAGCCACCAGTTTTCCACAACCTTAGAGGAACACCAGAAGGCCGTGCGCCAGTTTCAGTGGCAACGTCGTTCAGACTATCGCTCTTCACCTGTACTACCAAGGAAATCAGCAACCCAATGAAAAATTCTGAAAAGTTGCCGAAAGGCCGCTTTATTACTGTGGAAGGCAGTGAAGGCGTGGGCAAAACCACTAATATCGAGTTTATTAAGCATTGGCTGGCTGAAAACCGGATCGAGTTTATAGTGACCCGTGAGCCGGGAGGAACGCCTTTAGCGGAGCAGTTACGGGAACTTCTGCTGCAACCCCGGGAAGAATCTGTTGATGAAACCGCTGAACTGTTAATGGTCTTTGCTGCCAGGGCGCAGCATTTGAATCAGGTGATTTTGCCCGCGTTACGACAAGGAAAATGGGTTTTATGTGATCGTTTTACCGACGCCACATACGCGTATCAGGGCGCCGGTAGAAGCATGAACCAGGACACCATAGCGCAGCTGGAAAACCTGGTTCAGAACGGTCTGCGACCTGACGCTGTTATTTTGCTGGATGTGTCGGTAGAAATAGGTTTGCAACGAGCCCGCGGTCGCGGTGAACTGGACCGGTTTGAGCGTGAAGATGTCGCCTTTTTCGAGCGTGTTCGGGCGGGCTATCTGGCGCGGGCGGCAAACCATTCAGGTTATCATGTAGTGGATGCCGGGCAGCCGCTGGATCGGGTTCAGCAACAGCTGAATTTGGTGCTGGCTACTCTAAAAGCCGATTTAACGTAGCGAGAACATAAATGAACCTTGCTGAAATTAATCATCTGATGGTTGCGTTGCCCTGGCAACAGGCGTCCTGGTTGCGTTTGATCGAGCGTTTACAGGCTGGCAGGATGCCCCATGCTCTGCTGCTGCGAGGGGAGCCCGGTACAGGAAAAGGACAGTTTGCACTGGCATTGGGGCAGTATTTGTTGTGCCAGCAACCGGTTGCGAATACCGCCTGTGGCAAATGTAAGGGTTGTTTGCTGAATCTGGCGGGTACCCACCCTGATCTGGCTATTTTGGAGCCCGAGGAGCCGGGACGGGCCATTAAAGTGGATCAGATTCGTGCAGTGGTGCAATTTGTAGGTAAAACCGCTCAATTGGGTGGCTACCGCGTAATGGTATTGGGGCCCGCAGAGTCAATGAATGCCAACGCATCCAACGCGTTGTTGAAGTCACTGGAAGAACCCGGTGAGCGCACGTTATTGATTCTGGTATCGGATCAGATCAGTGGTGTTTTACCGACCATACGTTCCCGCTGTGAAGTAATGGAATTCGGAATTCCCGATCGCTCTGTGGCGAAAAGCTGGTTATTACCCCAGATAGGTGACGACAATAAAGTTGAGAAGTTGCTCAATGTTGCGGGAGGCGCCCCTTGTAGGGCTTTGTCCCTGGATCAGAGCGAGTGGCTGGGGGAAAGGGTGACCGTGGTTCAGCAGTGGTTAGGTGTGCTTACCGGAAAGCGTGATGCGGTGCGGACGGCAGATGGCTGGATGCAATATCCGTTGAAAGAACTATTGAACTGGTTACAGGCGTGGCAGGTGGATTTGGCAAGATTGGTATCCGGCTCACAGCAACCCATTCATAATCAGGATCTGGAGCAAGACCTGCATGCAGCGGCGGCGGTACTGAACGTAAACCAGTTGTTTTTTTGCTACGAGCATTTACTCAACGTGAAGCGTCTCATTGCCAGTCAGGCTAACCCCAATACGCAACTGTTGCTGGAAGAATTACTATTGAAATGGTCGCAGGCCGCAAAGCGTTAGCCTTATGCTGGCATCCGGTTGCTTAAATGCTAAACTCAGGATAAACATGAGTAAATAGCGAATCAGTGGATATTCTATGGCAATTGGCGGTTCCCGGAGTGGCATCCTATCCCTCACAATAAAAGACAAAGCTGTGCTCTACGCGGCGTACATGCCGTTTGTAAAAAACGGGGGTCTTTTTATTCCCACCAACAAGCAGTATAAATTAGGGGAAGAGGTGTTTTTGCTATTGAACCTGATGGAAGAGACCGAGAAGATCCCGGTAGCAGGTAAGATTGTCTGGATTACGCCCAGAGGCGCGCAGGGTAATCGTGCCGCTGGAATTGGCGTGCAATTCAATGATCAGGATGATACCGCTCGTTCCAAAATTGAAACCTACCTGGCGGGCGCATTGCAATCGGATCGTCCCACTCACACTATGTAAATGCCTTTTGGTACCCGTTCCTCGAATCCGGACCTGCTTCCGTGTAAACTTTGCATCTTATTGATTTTACGAATTAAGAGGCTTTCGCTCGATGCTGGTCGACTCCCATTGTCATCTCGATAAACTCGATCTTACCGCATACCAGGGTGATCTGGACCAAGCATTAGCTGCCGCCAGGACTCGCGGCGTCGAGCATGTGGTGTGTATCGGTATTGATCTTGAAAATATTGCGCATGTAGTCAGCCTGACTGAGCAATATCATCAGGTATTTGCGACGGTGGGTGTTCATCCGCTCTATCGCGACAGTCGTGAACCTGCTTTAGATGAACTTTTGCAATGGTCAAATCACCCGAAAATCATTGGGATTGGTGAAACCGGACTTGATTATTTTTATGGAGAAGGGGATCTGAGTTGGCAGCAAGACCGCTTCCGTGTCCATATTCAGGCCGCGCGGGAGACCAAACTCCCACTTGTTATCCATACCCGCGGTGCAAAGCAAGACACACTGGATTATCTTAAGCAGGTTGGTGGCGATCAGGTCAACGGTGTTCTGCATTGTTTTACTGAAGATTTGGATATGGCGAAACGAGCCATAGATCTGGGCTTTCTGATTTCGATTTCGGGGATTGTGACTTTCCGCAATGCAGATGAATTAAGGGCGGTCGTAAAGTCCTTGCCACTGGACAGGATACTGGTGGAAACCGATTCTCCCTGGCTCGCTCCGGTGCCCCATCGCGGCAAAAAGAACGAGCCCCAGTATGTGTTTGAGGTGGCGAAAAAGATATCCGAAATAAAGGGCGTTGATATTGAGGAGGTTGCTCAGGTCACCACTGATAATTTTTTTCAGTTATTTCAAAAAGCAAATCCTGCCTGACCATTTACTCTCACCCCGGGAATGATCGATTTGCACGAACTCATGAAAATAGATCCCACAATGCAATTGACGCTGGCCTGTGTGGCTCTGGTGGGTGTGTTAGTGGGCTGGGTTGCCGGTGCATTGATAGGCAAAAGCCGGTTGCAAAAGTCGCGTTTGGAGTCTGAGCACGCGCAGGCGTTATTTGAACAAGCGTTGGCGCAAAAACTCGAGAAAATAGATGAGCTCAACGGGCGAGTTTCAGAGTCGCAGCAGACTATTGAGGTAAACCGGCAGTTATTGACCACTGCGGAGCGCAATTTTATCCAGGCTCAGGAGCAATTAAAACATCAGCAGCGTTTGCAGGAGGCGTTATTCGCAGAGGAAAAGCAGGTCGCTGAACTGCAGCTTGAGCTGAAACAGGAGCATGGACAAGCGAAGGAATTAAAGGCACGCCTGGAAGCCGCCGAGCGAGAAACGAAAGAAAAGGTTCAGTTGTTGCAAGAAGCGAAAGATCAGCTTAAACATGAATTCCAGAATATTGCGCAGAAACTATTTGAAGACAAGAGCGAGAAGTTTACTCTGCAGAATAAGCAGAATTTGGGCGAGATTCTGTCTCCCTTAAAAGACCAGCTTTCCGATTTTAAAAAGAAAGTTGAAGATGTGTACGATAAAGAATCCCGTGACCGAATCGGATTGCTGCAAGAAATCGTGTCGCTGAAAGAGCTTAATTTCCGAATGAGTGAGGACGCCATCAATCTGACCAAAGCGCTTAAAGGGGATAGTAAGGCTCAGGGTAACTGGGGTGAAATGGTGCTGGAAAAGGTACTGGAAGCGTCCGGGCTGCAAAAGGGCAGGGAATACCAAACTCAGGGTAGTTACAGTAATGAAAACGGTCAGAGGTTGAGACCCGATGTGATCGTTCATTTGCCTGAAAATAAACAGGTGGTGATTGATTCGAAGGTGTCACTGACGTCGTGGGAACGTTTTACCTCGGTGCAGGATGAAGAGCAGAGCGGGCATTTGCAGGCTCATGTTGAATCTATAAAAAAACATATTAAAGAACTGAGTGCTAAAAACTACCCTGATTTATATGGAATAAATACACCGGATTATGTGTTGATGTTTATACCCATTGAACCGGCATTTCTGAAAGCACTTGAGGTCGACTCTGCCCTGTTTTCCGCGGCGTTTGAAAAGAATATTATGTTGGTTTGCCCGTCTACATTATTGGTCACCCTTAAAACCATCCATAATATTTGGCGTTATGAACATCAGAATCGGAACGCGTTGGAAATAGCGCAACGTGCTGGTTCCATGCATGACCAATTTGTGTTGTTTCTGGAATCGTTGGAAGATATCGGCGACAAAATTTCGAAAGCGAACGAAGCCTATGAGATCGCGCGCAAACGCATAGCAACAGGCAAGGGGAATCTTATTAGACGGGTATCTCAGCTGGAATCGTTGGGTGCCAAGGCTAAGAAAACCATGCCGGCTTCTTATCGGGAAGATGCAGCCCCAGATCAGCTAGAAGATGAACTCCCCGGCTCGCAGAACGCTGCGCATGATTTGCTAAGCCCGGATCAATAAGATCAATGGTAATCTAGTTCGCAGGGCTGATTGAAGTCAATCACAAACTGGTCAAAGCCGATGACCAGGACGCCTATTGCGTGGTTTGAACGCGGGTTATAGATAGGTGCTGATACTTTCAGAAGCATCATGTTAGTGCTCTCGTCTAACATTTCCCTCTGAATATGCACCTGTGATTCAGGCAGTGTGATCGCTTGCAGAAACTGCGCTTCGTCCCCCTGCCAAAAGTCTGAGGTTTTATCAGTCGAAGCAACTAAACCTCCATTCTTACCGATAAGCAGACCTTCCCCTTGAATCGAAATAGCGTTAATCCATTCCCGCATAGATCGGGCCGCTGGCGTTTGAGTTAAATTTTCGATGATCTCCGTGCTTTTATCCAGGGTAGGCCATATTTTATCCAGCTGGATCGGGTCAGGTGGGTTGCTATTGTAATTATTAACCGCGGCTAAAAGGTCCGTGTCCCGCCCCAATTCGACAACTTGTTCCGTAAGGCAAGTCCAGGCTTGATCATTTTCTGTTTTTGCATTCTCTGCTTTTGACATCGGCGCGGCAACAGTTGCAGCTATTGCCAGAATATTTTTCAGGTGAAACCGGCCTTTCAATGTTTTTCTCTCTCTGGGAAAAGTGCCAACTTACATTTAGAGCAGTGCTTGATCATTTCATTATTCACTATATCCGCAAAACTGAATTCTGCCTAGTTTGTGCCAAATAGCAGGGTATCTTGTTCTATTGCCAAGTGGTATTCAGATCGGGGTATGCGCAGTGATTGGATGCAGGGGACGGAAACAAACGCTCGGGCACTCCAGGTAAAAAAAAACCCGACCCCTGGGGGGGAGTCGGGTTAAGACCAATAGGAGTTAAATATGCGGTACACGATCCACGGTACCTGGACCACACTAGGTGACCCAACCAATGCTATCTCTCACGTTTGGGGGAAAGTGAGCAACATCAGTAATGGTAAGTATTGCGTAACAACCTGAAACATCCAGTAAATGGTTAAACTCTTTAGACATTAAAAAGACGTAAGTTCTGCCCATTCGGCATAAGTAGGGGCCATGCCTGCTGACGACTGAATTGTCAGTCCGATTTGGTGTTGATCGGTGTGATTTTAGTTTGGTCGCCGAGTTGTTTTGGATCCACATGGTTCAGGTGTGTGGGTTTGCTATCGAACGTTAATGCCGGCTCCTGATCGACGCCGGAATAGATGCCGCTGCCCTTCCATGGAATCAAACGTTCGTTCTCATAGATTTTAAAATCGATAAAAGGGTATTTGATGATCTCGAAATTGGGAGATTGGTCGATTTCATTGGGCATACACAATTTGGGATGGCGTCGCAGTAATCTTATACCCTGGTCTCCGTTGATTTTTACCAGAGGATAAACCGGAAACTGAATAAATCCGAAACACTCCGCAATAAACGCCGCACTTACATTTTTAGTGTGGCGTCCAGCCCACTGCCCCAGCACTTTTGTGCGCCAGTTCAGCGGCAATAGGCTCCAGGGTAAATAGAAGCGGATCAGATCAAGCATATAGCCACCGCCTCTGTGGGCCCCCAGGCGATTAATAGCGAAACGGATGACCTGGGCAGTATCTTTTCGATTCAGGCTTTTGGGCCGGCATATACGAACGTGTTCATGCTCATAGTAGTGCAATGGTTTCACAACAATGCCTTCCCCCAACCTGGATTCGATAATGAGTGGCGTGTCGGCATCTCCTTCAAAAAAATGACTGATTATCGTTTTTAAATCGGGGTCAGGAATATCCAGTAATCGACCGATATAAAGAACAGCATGGCTCCAGGATGATTGCGTCGCTTTCTGTATCACCCGGTCAGACCGGCTGGTGCCTTCGATTAAAAGCACGTCACAGGGTTTGATTTCATTGCGGACGCGTTCAAAATCGCTCAGGCCGTGCTCCCCGCTGTCCTGAACTTTGGTCAGCCGCTCCAGCACGAATTCAATAAAGGGTTTAAAAAGGGCCATAGTGATACTCTTCTAATCGACGGCTGATTTTCCTGATTTCTATATTCAACGCGGAATCAAGTCTACTGCTTTGTCCAATTGGTCCAGTGGGGTGTAAAAGTGAGGCGAAAAACGGATGCCACCACCCCGGTAGGCGCAGATAACTCCAGCCGATTGAAGCTGTTTCTGTAACGCCAGGGATTCAATTTGGCTATGTCTAAAGGTAAGAATACCTGAGCGTAACGATCGGCTGGTATCGGTGATGATGTCAATGGCAGTAATCTCTTGCAAACGCCGTTCAAGGTGGTCCATTCGTGCCATCAACTCACTGTGCACCTGATCCAGCCCTATATCAAGCAACAAACCGATACTGCTGCTGAGCGCTACTGCGCCCAGCATATTAGGGCTACCGCATTCGTAGCGCGTGGCATCAATCGCACTCTGCCAGGTTTTAACGTCGTAGTTACCGCGATCCTGAACCATATGCCAGCCGTATTGATTCAGCTTTAGTGAGTTCAGAACCCGGTCGCTTAGATAAAGTAATGCAACGCCTTCCGGCCCCATCATCCATTTATGGCCGTCGGCGACGACAAAATCCGCCTTACAATCCGTGACATCGAAGGGCAGGGCGCCGAGGCTTTGGATCGCATCGACACAGAATAGAGTATCCCGGGTGGCACACGCCTGACCCAGGCGATCAAGGTCCAGCACCAGTCCGGTGCCGTATTGCACGGAGCTAATGGATAGCAAGCGTACTTTAGGGGTCAGGTGCTTGATGATGGACGCCTCGGGATCCGGGACGGAAATGTCTACTTCAACGATCTTCACCCCGAATTGTTGTAGGGATTCCCACACGATTCGGTTGCTCGGAAACTCCTGGTCGCTGATAACAACTTGGTCACCAGCCTGCCACTCAAGCCCATAGGCAATGACAGATAAACCTTCCGATGTATTTTTCTGTAATGCGATATTATGTGTGGAAGGCGCTCCAATCAGGCGCGCCAGCTGTTGGCGTAAGTTGGCTTCTGTTTTTAGCCAGCCAGGATAATCAGTGGCGCCCCGGAATACGTTTTCTTTGGAAAATTGGGTGACAGCGTCAGCCGTACAGCGGGGCCAAGGTGAAACGGCAGCGTGATTGAGATAGGTGATGGCGGGATCCTGGGGAAATTGGTCCTTAATATTCGGCATTTGGTGCTCAATCCGGTTCATTTAACAATTTAGGCCATAGTCTATAGTGTCTGATATGATGACTCAAAGGTCATGATTTACGCGGCAATCTAATTGCCGTATAAGTGGTTGATCCTGCTCGGTAAACCCGTTTTTTAGCTAAACAAATTGTCTGCCAGCAATAGGAAACCCCGCGTAAATTGCGCATAATTGCGCAGCAAAAATCCGGTGAATGGAGAGGTAAATGTCTGATTTGCACAAAGCTAGCCTAAAGGCGCAGGAATTTAGGAAAAGGGAAGAGGAAATTTTAGTGCGGGCGCAGGAGCTTTTCATTGCTAATGGCGAGGATAAGGTTACCGTCGAAATGATTGCGGATGCGGTAGGCATTGGCAAAGGGACCATTTATAAACATTTCGAAACCAAGGATGAAATCTACCTGAGATTAATGATTCGCTATGAAGAAGAGCTGGCCGCAATGTTCGACCGGCTTAAAGAAGGTGATACCAAAGATCGCGCCCGTTTGGCGAAGGATTATTTTTCGTTTCGTATGAAACAACCGGATAAATATGCACTTTTTCATCGTCTGGAGCATAAATTAACGAACCGGACTTCGAGCCCGGAGCTGGTGGCGACCTTACACGAAATCCGCGCAAAAAATCTGGATCAGCTTGCGGAGTCGATCAAAGCCAAGATTGATGACGGCACCTTGGAAGATGTGCCAACCTACTACCATATCTTCGCCGCCTGGGCGTTGGTGCACGGAGCGGTGGCTATCCATCATTCCAAGTTTTACCAGGAGTTTATTGATGACAAGGAGGGCTTCTTCAGCTTTCTGGGCGATATTGGTATTCGTATGGGAAATAAACGAACAAAGAATAAGAGTAATAACGAGTAGACCGTTATCCGGGTTGTTTGATCAGGCCTACCGGTAAAAAGGGCTGCACTTGGCAGCTCTTTTAATTTTTATTGCAAGCACCCCGATTGCTATCGCCCACACCCTTTAGACCTTAACTATACTTACCGTTCAGAATGCATCTGAAAGGTCGAGTCCAATTGAAATTTATTCGTTTACTGATTCTTGGCAGCGCTTTTTGCGCTGTGGTTGCCTGTAGTTCTGATTCGCATGTAGCCAAATCCTCTACCGATCTGTTTGGTGCCTATTCACCTGTGGGTAGCCGTGATGTGATCCGTAAACATCAAACGACGCTGGCCAGCCGCTACCGAATTCACATCGGGTATGCACCGGGAGGGATGTCGGTGGCGGAGTCTGCAGACCTGAACAGGCTTCAGCGTGACGCGCTGGCCAACCAGATTAGCCGATACTTTATTGAGGTCAGTGTGTCTGACACCCCGCAAAGTCTGAGTCATTCACTCAATCAGGCGCTCGACAATAATGCGCAGATTTTATTGTATCCCCGAATCACGAAATGGCCGGATATTGAGCCAATAGGCAGCCGTAACTGCAAGAATGAGCCACAGGCCACGAAAAACTGCGACAGCGATAGCAATGAGAACTCATCCAATGATGAAATGGGCGTGATGATTGCCATCTACGATGTGTTATCTCGACGGCAGTTAGATACGATTTCCGCTCGATCCAGAAGAGGCGCTTCCTCGTACCTCTACAAAGACAATTTGAAAGAACTGGGCTTATTAAACCAGTTAATTGTCTCGAAACTGGTGCCGAACTGAGCATTCATGGGTATGCATTGTACACTGATTGCTGATAACATCCGCAGTCAATAGATCAACTGACACGCGCTGGGCGTGTTAATTCAATGTCTCAAGGCAGGGTATCAGGGAGTAGATTTGTAGCTGGCCTAGGCAGTTGCAAACAGTGAGACTGGGGTAGAAGGATTAGGCTCGGAGGCTTCGGATGAAGCGCTTTTTTGACCGGCTTTCGATCGCAGGTAAGTTGGTGTCGATCAATATGGTTGTCGTGTTCGCCGCGTTGCTTTGTGCGCTGGCGATTCTGGTTGTTTCCCAGCGTAACGATGATCGTGAACAGATTGTGTCCGGGTTACGCAAGCAGACAGAAATCATGGCGCTCAGCCTTGCACCTGCATTGCAACGCGAAGACCAGGTTGAAGCTGCGCGTTTGCTTTCGGCATACCAATCTGACCCCGCGGTTAAAGAAGCGGTTCTGTTCGGTCCGGGACGTGAAGTTTTCGCTCGATACAGCACCTCCAATACCCACTTAGAAGATTCCGATTATAGTTATTTGTACGGTGGCCGATTGCAGTGGCCAGGGTCTGATAAGCATTCGGTGGTTTTCTCCCGGAAAGGTGTTCTGGTCATTCAGAGTATTCCCTTGTCTGCTGAGCGTCAGGGTGGATTGTTCGTTCGGCTGTCGTTACAAAACGCATCGAGCGCCCAAAGTAATTCAAGTTGGTTTGTCGCACTGGTGTTTCTTTTTGCATTGAGCGTCGCCTGGTTAATGGTGAGACGTATGGTGTCAGTGGTGACGGAGCCAATTGATAACCTTCTCGAAGCGATACACGCGGTTCGGGACCAGGGAAACTATGCGGTCCGGGTTGAAAAAATCCCGGGTGATGAGTTGGGTGAGTTGTCTCATACGTTCAACCAAATGTTGAAGGAGATCGGTGAACGGGATGCCGAGCTGAGTAAACAGCATCTGAAGCTGGAAGTGGATGTGCAGGATAGAACGCGGGAATTACGAACCGCAAATGAAAGTCTGGAGCAGACAGTTCGAGCTTTGCAGCAGGCCAACCGGGCCATCCGTATTTCAGAAGAGAACAAACGTTTGGCGGAAGCCAGTGCCTCGTCCAAGGCGCATTTTCTTGCCAATATGAGCCATGAGTTGCGTACACCTATGAATGGTGTTCTGGGTATGCTGTCATTACTCAACGAAACTGAACTGTCTGAAGAGCAGAAGGAATATCTGGGCGTCGCCTATGAGTCGGGACACGTATTGTTAGACCTGATTAATAATGTTTTGGACCTATCGAAAATTGAGCAGGGCAAGCTGGTTCTGGAGAGCATCCGTTTTGATCTGCGTCAGTCTATAGAAGAGGTCTTTGCGATACTGGCAGAATCCGCGCAGTCAAACGGGCTGGAGCTGGCGCTGGATTGGGAGCCTGGCACACCGTTGAATGTGGTGGGCGATCCGATTCGATTTAAACAGTTAATAGTGAATCTGGTGGGCAACTCAATCAAGTTTACTTCCAGAGGACACATTCGCGTTGGGATTTCACAAACCGGCGATTTTGGCGAGCGTAAAAAATTCCGTTTCACGGTCTGCGATACAGGGATCGGAATCAAAGAGGAAGTACGGGATCTTATATTTGAAAAATTTTCTCAGGCAGATACATCGACCACTCGGGAATTTGGCGGTACCGGTCTGGGGCTTGCTTTATGTAAGCAGCTAACGCGGCTGATGGATGGCACAATCGGAGTCGAAAGTGAGTATGGCAAGGGGAGTACATTCTGGTTTGAAGTATTCTTTACCTTGGCGGAAGTGGGACAGCCAGACCAAAACAGGCTTCCCGAAACAAAGCACTTTCTGATTCTTGAGCCCGACAGGGCAATGCAATCCAGTTTTGCGACTTACCTGGCAACGCTCAATATTACAGCCCGGTCGGTGGCTGATCTGGAGAGCCTTGTGGTTGAACTCGAAGACAGCCCCGCTGAATATAATGGGGTGATAATGAGTCTGAGTGCGGGAGTTGAAATGGTCGCAGCCACTCTGAGTTGTTCGCTGTTACTGAATCGGTTTTCACATCGCCAAATTGCAATTGCCGGTACCGCGCAGCAACGCGGTCAGCTCACAGCAGAAGAAAGAATCCAACACAGCTTTATAATGAAACCGCTTCGTTATAAGCGGTTGAAGGATACTTTGTTCGAAGTAAACTCCGATTGTGTAATGAGCAAAATAGACCCGGCGGTGAAACCGGTTAATCTGTTGCCTTTTGGTTCCTATAAGCTGCTGGTCGTGGAAGACAATGCGGTTAACCAGCAGGTAGCTCGGGGGCGGCTGGAAAAATTGGGCTATTCAGTCCAGGTGGCAGAGAATGGGGCCGCTGCTCTTGAAATGCTGAACGGGGAACAATTTGACCTTATATTTATGGACTGTCAGATGCCGGTTTTGGATGGTTATCAAGCTACCCGTCGAATTCGTCAGGAAGAGAAGCGTTTGTCGACCCGCGCAAGAACGCCGATCATCGCGATGACGGCCCATGCATTAGCGGGAGATCGTGATCAATGTATAAAGGCAGGCATGGACGACTACGTAGCCAAACCCTTCAGAACCGAAGAATTAAAACAAATTCTGGAACGATGGCTGCGCAGTTAATGTCACAATTCATACCAGTCAATAAACAAGCCAGGCACATTAGCGAGAGGTAAATCTTCAAAAAGGCCATGATGGATTCAACTACTCTGAACACAATCGCTGAACAGATCGAAGGGAAAAGCAAACGCTTACCGCCAATAGAAAAATGGAATCCGGACTTTTCCGGAGATCTTGATATGCGTATTGCGCGGGACGGTCGGTGGTATTATCTGGGTTCTGAAATTAAACGCAGTGCAATGGTGAAATTGTTTTCGACTATATTGTTGCGGGAAGACGACGAGTACTTTCTCGTCACCCCGGTAGAAAAGTATCGTATTGTTGTTGAAGTAGCGCCATTTATTGCCATTTCGGTGCAGAAGAAGGTTGATGATCAAAGCAGAGAGCCTGCTTTGGTGTTCGAGACCAACGTCGGCGATTGGGTGGTCGCCGGGCCGGATAACCCGATACGGGTGGTGATCGATTCGGTGACCGAGGAACCTACTCCGTTGATAACCGTACGCCGAAACCTGGAAGCGCTGATTTCCCGCAATGTGTTTTATCAGTTGGTGGACCAGGCCGATGTGGAACAGGGCGACACCAATGAATTGTATGTGACAAGCCTTGGATCGCGCTTTAGTCTTGGAAAGTTTTAGAGCCAAAGCAGGTCGGTTAAAAACGAAACCCATCGGGTTGACGGTGAAAAGACCGGTCAACATCATTAAAAAAGGGAGTCGATATATCATCGGCTCCCTTTTTTGTCACCTGTAACGTTGTTCTGGTTGATCAGGCGATGATTTAGTTTTTGATCGCTTACATATTCGGGTAATTCGGACCGCCTGTGCCTTCCGGTGTCACCCAATTGATATTCTGCGACGGGTCTTTAATGTCGCAGGTTTTGCAATGCACGCAGTTCTGCGCATTGATCTGAAAGCGTTTACTGCCGTCTGCGTTGTCCACCACTTCGTACACGCCTGCCGGGCAATATCGCTGAGCTGGCTCGGCGTACTTGGGCAGGTTCACATCAATGGGAATACTCGGATCTTTTAGCTGCAAATGGCAGGGTTGATCTTCTTCGTGGTTGGTATTGGACAGGAAAACGGAGCTCAATTTGTCAAAACTGAGTTTTCCGTCAGGCTTCGGATAGCTAATGGGTGAGAAATTTGCCGCCGGCTGAGTACACGCGTAATCCGGTGTCATATCGTGCAGGTTAACAGGCAACTTACCGTTAAAAATGTTCTGGTCAATGAAGTTGAACGCAGCGCCAATAAACGTGCCGAATTTATGCATTGCGGCTCCAAAGTTGCGGCTTTTAAACAGCTCGTCATAAACCCAGGAATTTTCAAATGCAGTGGTGTATGCCGTTACTTCTGCTGGCGGTGTTTCTTGTTTCAGTGCTTCTGCCAGTGTTTCTGCGGCGATCATGCCACTTTTCATGGCCGTGTGCGTGCCCTTGATTTTACTGAAATTCAGTGTGCCGGCATCACATCCAATCAAGAGGCCGCCCGGAAAGGTCATTTTAGGCAAGGAATGCAGGCCGCCTTTGATGACGGCACGGGCACCGTAGGAAATACGCTTACCGCCTTCCAATGTATCTTTAAACAGCGGGTGATGCTTGAGACGCTGAAATTCATCGAACGGGCTAAGATACGGATTGTCGTAATTCAGATCGGTAATCAGGCCGGCAACCACTTGGTTATTTTCGGTGTGGTATAGGAAAAACCCGCCGGTGGCACCATTTTCTGTGAGCGGCCAGCCAGCGCCGTGTATGACCATGCCTTCCTGATGTTTTGCAGGGTCGATATCCCACAACTCTTTGATACCGATGCCGTAATGCTGTGGATCCTTTCCTTCATCCAGTTTGAAATGCTTGATCAACTGCTTGCCAAGATTGCCTCGACAACCTTCAGAGAAAACAGTGTATTTGGCGTGAAGTTCGAAACCGGGTTGGTAACTGGGTTTGTGCTCACCGCTATGCGAGACACCCATATCACCCGTGGCTACCCCTTTTACACGGCCATCCTCGTGAAACAGCACCTCGGCTGCGGAGAAGCCGGGATAGATTTCTACCCCCAATCCTTCTGCTTGTTCTGCCAGCCAGCGACAGACGTTCCCCAGGCTGACAATGTAGTTGCCATCGTTGTGCATGGGTTTAGGAATGCCGAAATGAGGGACTTTAGATCCTTTGGTGTCGCTTGTCAGAAAGTGAACTTCGTCGCCTTTCACCGGAACGTTCAAGGGCGCGCCCAGTTCTTTCCAGTTAGGAAACAGTTCGTTCATAGCGCGTGGTTCGATGACTGCGCCGGACAGGATATGGGCTCCAACTTCAGAGCCTTTTTCTACCACACAAACGGTGATGTCTTCGGAAATT
Source organism: Ketobacter sp. MCCC 1A13808 (assembly GCF_009746715.1). Lineage (NCBI taxonomy): Bacteria > Pseudomonadati > Pseudomonadota > Gammaproteobacteria > Pseudomonadales > Ketobacteraceae > Ketobacter > Ketobacter nezhaii. Next base: position 177,453 of record NZ_VRKW01000001.1, on the reverse strand, counting down.
TGCTTCAGTTTACATGCAGTCGAAAGTCCTGCGGGCCCCGCACCAACGATGACTACGTCGTATTCCATCGATTCACGTTCCATAGCGTGTCTCCTCTGGCAAGCCTATGGATGAACAGAAAGTGGGTGGCCGCAATCGGTGGCCGAAAAAGATTTACCCGCTGTTAAAAACAGACTGGGTCCCACTAATTAAAACGGGCGTATTATATGGGAGAAGTGAAACAAAACCAACGAATTGGCGGCAATAGAATGTTTCATTTGGTAGTACCCCCGGTCTAATTGGATTGCACAGCGGGATACCCTGGTCGCCGAGGGCCATTAGGGATCTGCTTGAATCGCAGTGAATTGGGGTTGGGTAGTGAGGCAGATTGACTAGGTTTGACGGGGTGGCGGAGCCGGTTCGAGTCGGTTTCACGGTAGCGGTTGAATGTCTGCGCTCGGCTATATCGGAAGCCTATTGGTGCTGCAGCCATTAGCGTGCCGGCAAGGGGTGGAGGTTTCATTGACCTTTGTGGTGGACTTGGCATGCCTCTTGTAGGGCAATTGCGAACGAACACGCTTTCTTTAATCGGCAAACGTAAGTCAGGGCACAGGTTTTCATGGCGAGAGTAGAGCGCACGGTGATATTGGAAAATAGCTACCGTAAACCCAAAGCAAAGCCCCTAAACATAACCACAAGCTCCGTTTTAATTATTGTGGGCAGCGGTCCGGTGGGCGTGCAGTTTGCGCAAGAGCTGATTCAGCGCGGTTTCAAGGGCATTATCAAATTGTTCGGTGATGAGCCCTGGCGCCCTTACAATCGGGTGCAATTATCCGCTTTGCTGGCAGGGGAGATACGATACGGCGACATCGTGTATCCGGAAATCAGCACCGATAAAGAGCATTACCACTTTTTCAACCGGCGTGTGACCGAGATTCACGCGCTCAAACATTCATTGATTGATAGCAACGGGGTGCGCCACCAATATGATGCGCTGGTGCTTGCGACCGGCTCGACCCCCTGGATTCCCAAACTAGACAAAGTCGACCTCAAAGGGGTCTTTGTCTTTCGTGATTTGGATGATGCTCAGCAATTGATGGCGCGCAGCGTCCGTACCCGGCATACCGTGGTGATTGGGGGAGGGTTGTTGGGTGTGGAAGCGGCCCGTGCGATGCAGCGTAATCATACGCAGGTGACGTTGTTGCATCAAAGCAACCGCCTCATGAACCGCCAGCTTGATGTGGAAGCCGGTGCTATTTTGAAACGCAGCCTGGAAGGCTATGGTATTGAGGTCAAGCTGAATGCGGGGGTGAGCGCGTTACTGGGCGAGGACGTTGTGACCGGAGTCGAGCTGCGCAACGGGCAGGTATTGACTTGTGATACCGTAATTTTCGCAACCGGTATCCAACCGAATGTGGCGATGGCCAGAAGCAGTGGTATCAAGGTCGGACGGGGCATAAGAATCAACAATCACTTGCAGACCAATCTACCGGATATCTTTGCCATTGGCGAATGTGCGGAGCACGACGATCAGATCTATGGCCTGTTAGCGCCAGGTCATGAACAGGCGGCCGTTCTGGCGGATCGGCTTTGCGGTGGTAACGCCCACTATAAAGGTTCCAAGGCAACGACCAGCCTTAAGGTGCTGGATTTACCTGTCTTCACTTTGGGCTGGATCGGCGATGAATACGAGCATCGCATTGACGAGACATTGATTTTTCATTGTGAAAGCGGAGCCTATCGGAAATTATTTTTGCAGCGTAACCGATTACGCGGTGTGGTGGCCATCGGGGAATGCGAAGAAAAAAATCGTTTGCATCAGGTGGTGACTTCGCAGCAAAGAATCCTGCCCTGGCAGAAAAAACGCTTTAAAAAGGATGGCCGCTTGTGGCCAGTGGGTAAAGTCAGGCACGTCCGGGACTGGCCGGCCAGCGCGAAGCTGTGCAGTTGCAGGAATGTGTCGGTGGGTAAGCTGCTCTACGCGCAGAGAGCAGGATGTAGCACTGCCGATTCGTTAGCGGCCTGTACCGGAGCCGGGACAGTCTGCGGAACCTGTGCGCCGTTACTGCAAGAGCTTTGCTCATTTCCACACCAACAGCCCGCCTGGCAGGTGGCGCTAAAGCCGTTGCTCGCGGTGATGGCCGTGGCCATGGCGGTGCTATCCATTGCGCTGGTCTGATGTTAGACGCGGTGTCAGGGTTTGGTTGGGTTGTGCCGTTGAATCACCTATACTACGCGGCTAAAGCGTAGTATCGGTTCTGCAGGCAATTTGTGCACGCAATCCGGGTGCTAAGCAGCGTATCCAATAGCCTGGGATTATAACGACTCTATGAGCAAGACCGAACCTGTAAAGCCCACCCATTTTATTCGCCAGATTATCCGCAGAGACCAGGAATCAGGTAAGAATGACGGCCGGGTAGCTACCCGATTCCCACCGGAACCGAATGGCTATCTTCATGTCGGGCACGCAAAGTCAATTTGCCTGAATTTCTCTATGGCAGAAGAGTTCAATGGCACCTGCAATCTTCGATTTGATGACACCAACCCGGAAAGGGAAAGTCAGGAATACATTGACGCGATCAAAGCGGACGTCAACTGGCTTGGTTTTGAATGGAATGAAGAAATCCGCTTTGCATCCGATTATTTTGATGCGTTATATCAATTTGCGATCGAGCTGATCAAGCGTGATAAAGCGTATGTTGACGAGTCCTCAGCAGAAGAAATCCGTACTATGCGTGGCAGCTTGACTGAGCCCGGTACCGAAAGTACTTACCGCAACCGACCGGTGCAGGACAGCCTGCAACAGTTCGAGCGTATGCGTGAAGGCGCATTTGCCGATGGCAGTGCGGTTTTAAGAGCCAAGATCGATATGGCGTCGCCCAACATTAATATGCGTGATCCTGTGTTGTACCGGGTTCGCCGGGCACATCATCATCAAACCGGGGACAAGTGGTGCATTTATCCGATGTACGATTATACCCATTGCCTATCTGATGCACTGGAATCCATAACACACTCGTTGTGTACTTTGGAGTTTGAAGACCATCGTCCGCTTTACGACTGGATTCTGAACCAGCTCGATGTTCCTTGCCATCCACAACAGATAGAATTTGCGCGCTTGAATCTGAATTACACGGTGACCAGTAAACGTAAACTCAAGCAATTAGTGGATGAACAACATGTATCCGGGTGGGACGACCCACGTATGCCGACGATTGCCGGTATGCGTCGACGCGGTTACACCCCGGCCTCCATCCGTAACTTTTGTGAAATGATTGGCGTCACCAAAAGTGAAGGGGTCGTCGATATGAGTATGCTCGAGTTTTCGATTCGCGATGATCTGGATAAGCGTGCGCCGAGGGCTATGTGTGTGATCAACCCACTCAAAGTGGTTATTGAAAACTGGAAGCATAGTGACGATTTAACATTGACTTTACCCGCTCACCCGAAAGATGAAACACTCGGCAGTCGCGAACTTTACTTCGGCAGCGAGATTTATATAGACCGAAGTGATTTTGAAGAAGTGCCTCCCAAGGGTTTTAAGCGCCTGATTCCCGGCGGTGAAGTTCGTTTGCGCGGATCCTACGTTATGCGTTGTGATGAGGTGATAAAAGATGAACAGGGGGAGGTGATTGAACTGCGTTGCAGTATTGATGACCAGACTCTGGGTAAGAACCCGGAAGGGCGAAAAGTAAAAGGCGTTATTCACTGGGTGTCTGCTACCCGGTCACTGCCGGTTGAAATTCGATTGTACGATCGCCTGTTCAACCATGAAAGCCCGGACTCTTCCAAAGCCGGCACGTCATTCCTGGACCATATTAATTGTGACTCACTGACCATAGTAGCGCAGGCCTATGCGGAGCCTTCATTGGCCAATGCAGTTGCAGGTGAAGCCTATCAATTCGAGCGAGAAGGCTATTTCGTAAAAGATGCGGATAGTACACCGGAAAAGTTGGTGTTTAACCGGACCGTAACTTTGCGTGATACCTGGGCGAAAGCGAACAACTGACTATACACATTTCGTCACCCTATTAATTTGTTTTATAAAGGGCTCTGCCGAAAGGCAGAGCCCTTTTTTTAGCCTGAATGAACAATCTTCCTATGGCAGGCCGCCCTATAATGAGGTGCATTTCATCGATACGTTAATGGCGGGTCTTGCCTATTAATGGTCTCTGAAGATCATAGCGGTTGTCTTTCACAATATAAAAATGGAAAGGGAGATGAGCACCCATGCTAAATATTCTTTTTGAACCAGGCGCCCGGTGGGGGTTGTTGGCGTGTGTTGGTTTGTTGCTGGGCGGATGTTTTGGATACGATCCGACGGGGCCGGTGCCGGAGGCAAAGAAGAGTCAGATGACGCCCCTGTGGAGTGACGCTGACGTAGACCGGGTGGTCTCCGTTAGTTATGAAAGTGCAGCACCGATACATCAAATTGACGATGCCAGCTTGCCTGAACAGTGTCGGACGGTTAAATTTCTGCGTTTTAAAACCCGCACCAGCAGCCACAATGCAGCTGAGGCCGACGCTGCGGTGTTACTGGTTCCCGGGGTGTTGGAGGGGGCCAATGCGTTTGAGTATATTGGGCGCCAGCTGGTATATATGGCGAAAACCCAGCGCAACAAAGACATCGAAATTTGGGCGATGGACCGCCGCTCAAATTGCCTTGAGGATTTAACCGGATTTCAGGCTGCCGAACACGCAGCAACAGCGGGTGAAGCCGAAGATTTAATTCTCGGGTATTACTATGAAGGTCTGGAAGTGAACGGTAAAAGATTCCCGGGCTTTCTGAAAAGCAAAGACATGCCCTTTTTACTTGAATTCGGAATGCAGCAAAGCACCGAAGATATGTACGCCATACTCCAACAAATGATCCCTGACCCCGCGCTCAGCAAGCAAAAAGTGTTTGTAGGCGGACATTCCTTGGGTGGCGCGCATAGCTCGATGTTCCTGGCTTGGGATCTGGATGGAGACCCCACCACCACGCAGGATCAGGGAGCCAACCTGGTCGCCGGGGCTATCGGTTTTGATACTTCAATCGGCTCGGTTTTGGACGGTTTACCGGGAATGTCGAGTACGGTCGCTATGGTGGACGTCGCCTCCATTGAAAAACAGGCTGTCGCTGAAAGCATTGCAGAAGGGGAAACAGATGACGATGCCGCTTACAAACGAATGATTGGCTGGATGCGTAACGGCATATTACCCAAGAACGTGGATATTCCTTTGCTCTTCAGCGCCGAAGCCATTGCGTTACCGGAGGCTGTGGGCATCCTTGCTTCAAAAGGGCCTGACCAGGAAAGCACGATCATTGCGCGGGTGCCCAAGTCCCCGGTGATCAGTAATTTGTTCCGCTTTTTTCATACGCGCAATGGCCCTAATTACACCTTTGGCCCCCATATCGAACAATTTCGTTATACCAACGAAGCAATGGTGGGCTTGATGTTTGACGACCACTTTTCCATATTGGCATTTCTGCAAACCAGTTTGGGTCATTTGCATGGTGGTGCGGTGGTCCCCAAATCACCGCTGATCAGTTTTGCCCGCAATCTGCCGGTATTAAAAGATATTGTGAACATGGCATCCGGGCCATTGCAGCAGCATATTGCGGCGGATGCCGGACCGGATTTCAAGCATCTCGGTCAGGGCCCATTATACAGTTGGGCCAAAATGGATGAGATCGGGTCGCCGGACGATTTGGTTTACACAGATGAAACAGGTGAATATGAGTACACCCGTGTGGAAGAAGAAATGGTCCGGTTGGAAGATTTTGCCCGTGCCCTGTACATCGGGCCTACCAATCTGACTGAATGGTATTTCCCTCTGCGAATTTTGATTGATGCCTCCGCGGGCGGCACCGGTTATGCCCCGGAGTACGGTATTAATACTCTAAATCCCGACAGCTTTCGTAAGATCCCCACGCTGTTACTGCTGGCCAAGGGTGGCTTGTCGGAAGCATTTGCCCAGTCCAATAGCGATAATCGTTTATTGGAAGTGGTGTGGCTGGAAGGGCAAGCGCATTTGGACCCGATGTTCGCCACTGCAAACTTGCCGCAGCTGCATGACAACCAGGTTGAAAATAACCTGTTGGATTTTATATTCAGTAATACCCGATAACGAGGTTGCGTGAAGCCGGATGCTGGATAGGGAAGGCGCTTTTCTAGCGCCTTTCGATTTTTCGCAAAGCCGTACCGGAGCCACGCAAACTCTCTTTGAATTCGGTGCCGCCCGGTAAAACGATTTCAAGCTCGTCGCCTTTTTTCAGGCCGTCCCATTGCCGTAAGTCCAAATCTACCGAGACGATGAGCTCGTCTTTATAAATCCTACCCTGCATGACCCGATAGTATTTATCTACTTCGATGGCGACGTCTATAAAGGGAAAATTAGGGGATTTCAGATGATTATTTAACTCCGGTAGCTGTTCAGCTTTAATCGGAATATCGAGTTTACCCCAGACCGGTTCGGTGGGGTGTTTGGCCATATAAATGTGCAGTCGATATTTGGGGGTGACGGCAATCGGTTCGCCTTTGACAATGGCGTTGGTCCAGCTGTCTCCGGCCAGGGACAAACCGCTAAAGACCAGGTTGCTGAGTAGTAAAACCGTGCTGAACATAATGACATTCAGAATACGGGGTGTTTGGGTGCCGTGATTGCCTTTCATACTTCGTTTCAACTTTCCTTCGCCGGATCGGTATCTACTTTCACTTAATCATAGACCATAACGGCAAAATACTTTTTCCTTCAATCGCTTGCCTTGAAATACAACACAAAATGAGGAATAATCGGCCCCCTCATTTTGGCAGTAGTAAGAATGAGATCGTAATGGTGGCTCTATTGGTCCCCCCGCAACGATAACTTGTGAACCCCGCCAGGCCCGGAAGGGAGCAACGGTAGCAAGCGACTCGTGTGCCGGGGTGCGGCTGATAGAGTCGCCTCTCTAACTTCCTTTGTATTTCTCCTGCATTCGCAATTCTTTTTTAATTCATTGGTTTATCAATAGAGGCCAGCGTATTAAACTGGATTCTCAGTTCGTTCCTCCATCACAGATTAGAATTAAAAATTCATGAGTTATCAGGTTCTTGCACGCAAGTGGCGTCCCAAGTCTTTCCGTGAAATGGTGGGGCAGGAGCACGTGCTTAAAGCATTGATCAATGCCCTTGACCATGGCCGTTTACATCATGCCTATCTGTTTACGGGCACCCGTGGGGTGGGTAAGACCACCATTGCACGCATATTGGCAAAATCCCTGAATTGTGAAACCGGTATCAGTTCTGAACCTTGCGGCTTGTGCAGTGCATGCCAGGAAATCAATGACGGCCGTTTTGTGGATCTGATTGAAGTGGACGCGGCTTCACGAACCAAGGTCGAAGACACTCGTGAATTGTTGGAAAATGTTCAGTACGCGCCAACCCGAGGCCGCTTCAAAGTTTATTTAATTGATGAAGTTCATATGTTATCGGGGCACAGTTTTAATGCATTGCTGAAAACACTGGAAGAACCGCCACCCCACGTTAAGTTCCTGTTGGCAACCACCGATCCGCAAAAGCTGCCGATCACCATTCTTTCCCGTTGCTTGCAGTTCAGTCTCAAAGCCATGACCCCTGAGCGCATCGTCGGTCACCTGAAGAAAGTGCTCGAAGCCGAATTGGTTGAATTTGAAGACCCCGCTCTATGGCAGTTAGGGCGGGCCGCTGACGGCAGTATGCGGGACGCTCTCAGTCTGACCGATCAGGCTATCGCATTCGGTAACGGGAAAGTCATTGAACACGATGTGCGATCAATGCTGGGTAGCATTGATCGCGAATTTGTATTTACTCTGATCGATGGTCTGGCGGAACACAGTGCAGAAATGCTGATGTCAACGGTCATCCACATGGCCGAGCAAAGCCCGGATTACGCCGGAGTGCTGGCCGAATTGATCAGCATGTTGCATCGCCTGGCGGTAGCTCAGCTTGCTCCCGATGCGGTTGATGATAGTGACGGCGACCGTGAGCGGGTGCTGGAATACGCGAAGCGCTTTGCCCCCGAGGAATTGCAGTTATATTATCAGACGGGGTTGCTGGGCCGGCGTGATCTGCCTTTGGCACCGGAGGCCCGCAGTGGCTTTGAAATGGCGTTGCTGCGCATGGTGTTATTCAAGCCTCAGGGTTTGATCTCAGCACCGGGTGCTCACTCAGGGGCGTCCGGCCAGGGAGCAACTCCCCCGGGAAAGCCCCTTAGCCCTGTTACGGCAGGGCAGCCCGGCGAGATTCCGGCCCGCCCGTCGGGCAATGCCAACGACCATCTTTCGAAAATGAAACAAGTGCTGGGAAGCGCCGAGCCTTCACCTGAGGTAGCCAAAAAGGGACCCACCGTGACGCCGGTGGCAACCAAACCGCGGCAGCCGGTGCCGCGAAAAGAAGATGGAGTCAAAAATCCGGATTTCAGGAATGCGCAAGCGGGTGCACCTCCTCAACCGGATACCGCGAGTCAGGGTGCAGATCGCAGTGCTCCTGAAGGTAAAGCTAGCGATAATAACAAGCCCCAGGCGGACCCAGTTGCAGAGCCCAAGCCTAAGATCAAGACCAACGTTATCCGGCTGGGTGACGAATGGGCGGATATGACGGGCCTGTTGGAGTTGGCCGGCCCGGTGCGAAATTTTGCCCGCAATTGCACTTTGGAGGAGCGAGGCGAACAGCGTTGGGTATTGGCTATCAGCCCGCGGTTTGAAGCGCTCTATAAGGAGGAAAACCGGGAGTTGCTTGAAACGGCGATATCGGAAAACCAGGGCAAACCGATTACACTGGACATCCTGGTTCAGGAGCCAACTAAGCCAACCCCCGACCAGTTGCTGGCGCAATATAAACAGGCACGAAAAAATGAAGCGATCGAGCTAATGCAGGCTGATCCTTTCGTACAAGCATTACAATCCAGCTTCGGTGCAACTTTAGATGTGAATTCGGTGATACCACTGGACGATTAGCGAAGCCCTCGGGCGATAAGATAGGTAAGAGCATGAAAGGACAATTAGGTGATTTAATGAAGCAGGCGCAGGAAATGCAGGAGCGCATGCAAAAAATGCAGGAAGAATTGGCAAATACCGAAGTGACCGGTGAATCCGGTGCAGGCATGGTGAAAGTGCTAATGACCGGGCGCCATGACGTGCGTCGGGTACAAATTGACGACAGCCTGCTGAGTGAGGATAAAGAGGTGCTTGAAGATTTGCTGGCGGCTGCGGTGAACGATGCGGTACGCAGGGTTGAGCAGAATAATAAAGATAAAATGGGCGGCCTCGCGTCGGGTATTAATTTGCCGCCCGGCTTTAAACTGCCTTTTTGACAGCTGAACCATGAGCTTTAGCCCGTTAACCAGCCGCTTGATTGAGGCTCTCACCTGCCTGCCCGGCGTTGGACCTAAATCCGCTCAGAGAATGGCGCTCCATTTGCTGGATCGCGATCGAAATGGCGGTGAAAAGCTGGCGCAAACGCTGCAATTGGCGATGGATAACATCGGTCGTTGTCAGCGTTGCCGCAATTTCTCGGAGAGTGAGGTATGCCAGACCTGTACTCAAACCAGTCGTGATGCCAGTCTGTTGTGCGTGGTAGAGACCCCCGCGGATGTGATCGCGTTGGATCAATCCGGTGGTTTCCGCGGTTACTATTTTCTTCTGTTGGGGCACCTGTCGCCGATCGATGGCATTGGCCCGGAAGAGATCGGTGCTCCGTTGCTGGATCAACGCCTGGCGGAAGGCGAAGTGAAAGAAATGGTGATTGCCACTGGCACAACAGTGGAAGGCGAAGCCACTGCGCATTACCTTTCTGAAATGGCGCGCAGGCATGGAGTGGTCGCCTCACGAATCGCGCACGGTGTGCCAATGGGGGGTGATCTGGAATACGTCGATAGCAATACCCTCAGTCTTGCGCTAAAGGGCAGGAAACGACTGGAGTAACGCCGGTATGAATACCATTTATACGGTGGCTGCAATTACCTGGTTTGCCGGCATCACTGCGTATGTCGGGGGATTGCTGGCCCGCTATGAACGTACTCCCGAAACAGAAATAAAAGACAAGGTCATACACGGTGTGGTCGCATTTGGCGGTGGCACGTTGATTTCCGCCGTAGCTTACGCCCTGCTGCCGTCCGGTATTCAAAACCTTTCGGTACTAAATTTGAGCCTGATTTTTCTGGCCGGCAGCGCCGTATTCTGCTTTTTGGATCAATTTCTGACAAAGCGGGGTGGTGCGGTCTCCCAGTTTCTGGCGATGTTAATGGATTTTATACCGGAGGCCATGGCGCTGGGCGCTGTGTTTGCAAGTAACAGCGCGTTAGGCATGCTGTTGGCGGGCTTTATTGCTATCCAGAATTTTCCTGAGGGATTTAATGCTTACCGGGAGATGGTGCAAAACAAGGTGAGTGCCAAGACCGTGCTGCGGCTGCTCTTTTTCGCTTCGCTATTGGGCCCGGTTGCCGCCGTCATTGGCCATGTGTTTTTGCGCGAGCAGGCGGAACTCACTGCGGGGATTATGACCTTTGCCAGTGGCGGAATACTGTACCTTATCTTTCAGGACATAGCGCCGCAATCAGCGATGAGAGGACATTGGAGCCCCCCTTTTGGTGCGGTGTTGGGTTTTCTACTGGGTGTGATCGGGCATATGCTGGTGCATGGCTGATCCGGTGGTGAAAGGCTCGTCCCGCAAAACCACGTGACGTGAATAAACGAAAATTGCGAACCAAGCAAGCGCTTGGTATATTCGAGCCTCATCCACTTCCGGGCTCAGGGAATCGCCATGTCTTCGTACCCAGTCTATTTTGGGGAAACTCAGCAACTCATCCGCCACTCGGTGAAAAAATTCGTCGAGCAGGAAATCAATCCCCACGTAGAGCAATGGGAGGAGGCTGGCGAATTGCCGCGTACCTTGTACCGCAAAGCAGGCCAAGCGGGCATATTGGGTATCGGTTATCCCGAGCAATACGGTGGCACGGGGCTGGATGTGTTCAGTAAAATTGCGGCCTCAGAGGAAATAATGGCGTGTGGCGCTGGCGGTGTTGCGGCCGGTCTGGGGTCTATCGATATCGGATTGCCACCGGTTGTCAACTGGGGCAGTGACGAGTTAAAGCGTCGTGTAGTTGCACCCGTGATTGCTGGAGAGAAAATTCAATGTCTGGCAATAACCGAGCCCAGCGGCGGTTCAGATGTAGCCAATCTCAAAACACGCGCGGTCAAAGACGGGGACTACTATCGGGTTACCGGCTCCAAAACGTTCATTACCAGTGGCGTCAACGCCGATTATTACACCGTAGCGGTGCGTACGGGTGAGCCGGGTTATGGTGGCATCAGTTTGCTACTGATCGAGAAAGGCACTCCCGGATTTAGCGTAGGCAGGAAGCTAAAAAAAATGGGCTGGTGGGCGAGCGATACTGCCGAACTTTTTTTTGAAGATTGTGCGGTGCCTAAATCGAATCTTATCGGTCAGGAAAATGCCGGTTTCTATGTGATCATGACGAATTTCCAGATGGAGCGCCTGAATCTGGCGATTATGGCAAATTGCACCTCGCAACTGGCTCTGGACGCGTGTCTGGGTTACGTCAAGGAACGCAAGGCGTTTGGCAAGCCATTGTCCGGTTTTCAGACACTGCGGCATAAACTGGCAGAGGTCGCTACCCAGCTGGAAGCGTCAAGGGAGTTCACCTATCGGGTTGCAGCCAGAATCGCGGCGGGTGACTCGGTTATTAAAGAAGTATCGATGGCGAAAAACTTTGCTACCAGTGTAAGCGACCGCGCAACCTACGACGCTGTTCAGGTATTTGGTGGTATGGGCTACATGCGTGAGACGCTCGTGGAGCGACTGTATCGCGATAATCGCATTCTTGCCATTGGCGGCGGTACCTTCGAAATCATGAACGAAGTCATAGCCAAGCAGTTGGGTTTATAGTCATTCGCGGCTATGCCCTATATAATGCACAGTTTTTGACACTCCAAAAGCCTGAAGGCTGAGATATTCTTACTTGTGAATGTACAGTGGATCGATAGTCACACTCTGGTGTTGAAGCTTTGCGAGCAGCTTCAGGGCCAATCCCGCCTGGCAGTGGACACCGAATTTGTCCGCACCAACACTTACTTTTCCCAACCTGGATTGATCCAGGTCGCCACCGATTCGACTATTTATTTAATCGATCCTACTGGCTTGAGGCGGGCTGATATTGCCCCTTTGGGTGACCGCCTATTTGCAGCCGATGTGCAATTGCTAATGCACAGCGCAGGGGAGGACCTGGACGTGTTCCGGGGACTGTGGAACCGGTTACCGGTCAACCTATTTGATACCCAGATTGCCGCCAGTTTTGTGGGCTTTGACCGCCAATCCGGTTTGCAACGCCTGCTTAAAAATGCGCTGGATATCGACCTTGCAAAAGAAGAAACCCGCTCCGATTGGCTGAAACGGCCGCTAAGTGAGAGTCAGCTTCACTATGCGGCTGAAGATGTGCGCTATCTGCATAAACTGGCGGATGTGCTGGAAGACAAATTGATCACTCTGGACAGAATGGATTGGTTTCAACAGGAGAGCCGCGCGCTGATCACCCGTTATGAAAACCGTCCTGCGGATGATCAGTTGTATCTGGGGTTTGGCGCAGGTTGGAAGCTAAAACCCCAACAGCAAGCCGCATTGCGTTACCTGGCAGGGTGGCGTGAACGTACCGCACGGGAAATCAATACGCCCAAAACCTTTATTGCCAAAGACGCGAACCTATATGGTTTGGTGGAAAACCGCCCGAAATCAAAAGGCCAGTTGGCGGAAATAGGTCTGCAGAGTAGTCAGATCCGCAAATATGGAGACCAGTTGATAGAGCAGGTGGAAATAGGTTATCAGCAACCGATTCCCGATCCTTTGATTCCGCGCCCGTTAAGCAAATCCCAGCAACGGTTTTATAAAGAACTGCGTAAAGTCGTTTCTGACCAGGCCGAAAAACTGCAAATTCCCGCCGATCTATTATCCAGTAAAGCGAATCTGGTGGATTATCTGCTGTCCAGGGGAACGTCCGCTGCCAGCCCTTATGCCGGTGGTTGGCGGGAACAGGCCGTACAACCTTGTCTGGACGCGTATTGCGAATCGTCCGATCACGAAGCTAATCAACACGAGGATTCAGCCGCACATGACTGAAAGCAGTATCCGGTGCTCAGTTTATAGAAGCCCGAAAAAAGACGGAATGTATATCTATGTATTGAAAATAGAGCAGCCGTTTGAGGAATTACCGGAAGATCTGATGAAGCAGTTTGGGGAACCGGGTCATGTGATGGATCTGGTGTTGGACAAGGACCGCAAACTGGCAAGAGTCAATGTGTTGGATGTGATCAACGGACTGAAAGAAAAAGGCTATTATTTGCAGATGCCACCGTCTATTCACGGTTCAGAATAGCAACCTACTTACGTCGAGCAGCGGCCATGACTGAACGCTTTTGGGAAAATAAATCACTGGAACAAATGACGGATTCGGAATGGGAATCGTTATGCGATGGTTGTGCATTATGCTGTTTGCAAAAGCTGGAAGATGCTGACAGTGGCCGGATTTATTATACGGACCTTGCGTGTCACTTGTTGAATATTGATAAGTGCAGCTGTAAGAATTACAAGAACCGATTAAAGCTGGTGCCCGATTGCCTCAAAATTACCCTGGATGCTATCGATGAGTTCCATTGGCTACCCAATAGTTGCGCTTATCGCCGTCTGGCGGAGGGGCGGTCACTGGCAGATTGGCATCCGCTGATTTCCGGACGCCGTGAATCTGTGCATGAAGCTGGAATATCTGCGCGGGGCAGGGCGATTCCGGATTCTCTGGTGCAGCAACAGGATTGGGAAGACCATATTGTTCATTGGGTTAAATGTTAACCGGAAGGAATACGAATGTTAGATAGTATGGAGTACGCCGCTACGTGGGGAGCGTATTTGTTAGCTGTGCTGGGTGTTTTACTGTTCTGGTGGCGGGTGACCCTGTTTATTCCCTGGGTAACCATTCGAAATGCACTCAGACTGATCGTAGTGGCGCCACTGCTGGTGCCTGCACCGGTCACCGATGGCGGATTGGATTGGGCGCCCGCGCTATTCGTTTTGCTATTCGACATCACATTGCAGGAAGAGGGTAACCCCCTGAGAGCTGTGCCTTTTTTGAGTTATGGAGCGGTCGTCGCTTTGCTGCTGTTTCTAGCCGATATGGGATACCGCTTCTGGCGCAGTAAACGAGAACAAAACCGGAAAACTCAGCCTGTTGCTGAGGACGACGGCACACCAGACCCCGTCTGATTTCGTTCTCATTCAATCTAATCAGTAGTTTACAGTTCAAATGTCACCGCTCTGTCAGGAAATTGCCGGTATAGCTGCTATAACTTAGTGGTAATGCCAACCAATTCTTGACGGAGTGAGCGTGAAGCTACCCCCTTTATCCGGACTCGTTTTCATCACACTTTTGTGGACGCTATTCTATGCGGTACAGAATAGCCAGGCAGCCGAGCAGCCGAAATCGGATATGCGCGTACTCATTGATATTTCAGGCAGTATGAAGCAATCAGATCCACAGAACTTGCGTATTCCCGCAGTAAAACTCTTGTTGAATCTGGCGCCGGACAACAGCCGCTTCGGAATCTGGAGCTTTGGCCAGATGGTGAATAACCTGGTGCCGTCAGCGGCGGCCTCGGCGCAATGGAAATCCAGTGTCGTCAGCAAAGTGAATCTGATTAACTCCGCCGGTTTGTATACCAATATTGGTTTGGCACTCGAGAAAGCCTCGATGGGGCAAACCAAGCCTGACCCCGAATGGGAGCGGACTCTGGTTTTATTGTCAGATGGAAAGGTGGATATTTCCAAGGACCCCCAGCGTAATGCGGCAGAAAAACAAAGGATACTTGAGAAGGTCGTGCCGCGTTTGCAACAGGCCGGATTTCACATTCACAGTGTTGCGTTATCGGACAATGCTGACCTTGGCTTCCTAAAAGAATTATCGATCCGCACGGGTGGGTCGTTTTCCCGCGCCGGTAGCGCCGATGAATTGCTGAACGTCTTTGTCGCCGCTGCAGATCGTGCCAACGTGCCAGATCAGGTGCCGCTGGAAGGGAATCACTTTGCCATTGACGATTCAATTGAAGAGTTTACCGCGTTGGTGTTCCGAAAATCCGGAATGGCAGAAACCAAACTGGTGGCGCCGGATGGCAGCCAATACAGTCTCAAGCAGGGGTCGCACAACGTCAGTTGGTTTGCAGATCAGGAATTCGACCTAATCACGGTCTATAACCCGATGCCGGGTGATTGGGAAGTGGTTGCGGATATCGATCCTGATAACCGAGTGACCGTGGTGTCCAATTTACAGGTGAATATGGAAGGGTTGCCTGAAAATGTGCTTGAAGGTGAAAACCTGGTAATGAAAATGACCCTGTCTGAAAAAGGCCGCACTATTACCAATCCCAATTTCCTGAAGTTAATGGAGATCACGTTTCGTCAGGACGCGGCGGGCGGTGAAACCTTCGAGGGCAAGTTGTCTGAGTCAAGCGACGGAGAACCGAAAGTGCCTGCGGACGGTATTTATAGCGCAAAGCTGGGGCGCACGATCACGGATGGCACCCATACCTTTTCTATTGTGCTGGACGGCAAAACCTTCAAACGTAAGAAATCACAGGTTGTCATGGTACATCAGCAGGTGTTGGAGGTAACGCCTGCTTACCGTGATAATCAGGGTGACCTCCTGCAATATCTTAACCTGCAAACCGTAACGGGCCTGGTGAATCCAGAAGACATCCAGATCGTTGCCCAGATTACCGACCCACAAGGTGAAAAGAGTATACAAAATGCAGTGGAACTGGGTGACGGTAAATACACGCTGGATGTACCCGCGACCGACTCGAAAGGCGCGTATGAAGTTCTGGTCCGGGTGTCCGGAACGTCACTGAACGGACACCCGTTTGAATTGGTACAAGGTCCCTATACGGTCGATTACACGCCCATTGAAATCACCAATAGTGATGCTGGAGACCAGCTCGCGGCCGGTGAACCGGGGACGATTGAGACCTTCGATGAAGGTGCATTGGAGATTCCGACATTGGAAGTAGAGGAGCTGCCACCGGAGGGGGGGGCAGATGAGCTTTACGAACCCCCTGAAGGCGAAGAATTGCAGGATGTTTCGGAACCGGATTCGATAGCAGAGAATACAGATTCAAGCGACGCATCCCCAACGGGTTTTGACCCCACCTGGATATTGGTGGTTTTGGGTAACCTGGTGGTCATTGGGGGCGGGATCTTTATCTATATGAAATTTCTGCGCAAAACCGATGAAGAGCAGAGCAAAGTTGTGCAGGAAATCGAAGCGGTCCAGCAACAGAAGAAGCAGAAACAATCCAAAGCCGAGGCTGAAAATAGTGAGCAGGATGCGGCGCTTGTACCAAAATCCGAAACTAAGGTAAACGCGGATGCAGAATCTGCTGTGAAACCTGATGTGGTTGCGAAGGACGTTGTAAACCCGGTGCCGGAGCCGCCTTTACCGGAGCAAAGCTATCAGAATGAGACTTCAGTGCTCGAGCTCGAAGACGACGAAACCGTTGAGGTGGGTGATGACAGTGACGGCGTCCCGGACGAACAATACCCCGACGTCGACATGACCGACGATGAGTTTCAGCTGGATGACCCCAAAAAAGATTAAGGTCTGTTAGAGTTGGTAAATCAATTCGTTGCGGAGTAAAGGCCGGATGTGTGAACTGATGGGAATGAGCGCCAATGTGCCGACTGATATCTGTTTTAGTTTTGCCGGGCTGATAAAACGGGGCGGTGAAACAGGGCCGCACAAGGACGGCTGGGGGATCGCTTTTTACGAGGGTAAAGGCGTGCGTGAATTCAAAGATGTGGACGCCAGCAGCACGTCAGAATTGGCTCATTTTGTGAGGCGCTTTCCTATAAAAAGCCACGTCGTTATCAGTCACATTCGACAAGCCAATAGTGGCCCTGTGGCATTGGAAAATACCCACCCCTTTCAGCGTGAGCTGTGGGGAAAAACCTGGGTTTTTGCGCACAACGGCCAACTTAAAAACGGGGTCCGCAAGCAGAAATTAAGCCGTTATCGCCCGGTGGGAAGCACGGACAGCGAATTTGCTCTTTGCTATATTCTGGACCAGCTACAAAAGCAGTTTACCCGCTATCCGGCGAAGGGTGCACTTTTCAGTGCATTGCATGAACATTGTCTATACCTTAGTAAATTCGGGGTTTTTAATATTCTGCTGAGTGATTCAAAGTATCTATACTGTTACTGTACGACCAAATTAGGCTGGATCTGCCGCCGAAGCCCTTTTGGCCAGGCCAGACTCAAAGACCATGATATGGTGGTGAATTTCAGCGACCAAACCACGCCCGACGATGTTGTCACCGTTATTGCCACTGAGCCATTAACGGATAACGAGGATTGGACTCCGATTCAGCCAGGTGAGCTTCTGGTTTTCCACAAGGGGGTAGTCAGCGGAAAGATAAGTGCCGCCAGCACCCAGTAATTCTTGAAGAGCAACGATGTACAATAACAGCACCGGGAACGGAAATAAGGCCTTAGAAGCAGAAAACAGCGCGCCTGTGCGGATCGGGGCGCGGCTGGTGATCGAACTGTTGCGAATACAGGCAGAAGACCCTCCTACTGACAATATCAGGCTGACCCCGAACCGGACGAAGCACGCTCTGGCGGTGCTTAAACAGAAGCTGATCGAAGTGCAACGGCACGCAACCAAAAACGATGTTCACTGTTCGGTTACTCAAATACTGGCGGAAAGCTGCAGCGGAATGGAGATCGCGTTGCCTATTGCCGAACCGGATTGGGGCGCGGTGGGCTTGCTGGATCAGTTGTTTGATCAGTTGCTGACAGAACAAGGGCTGGATCAGGAAGCCCGTGGCTGGATCGAAAAATTGCGCTTGCCCATTCTGCGCTACGCCCTTCTGGACTATTCCTTTTTTTTCACTCCGCAAAACCTGGTTCGCCGCTTTCTCAATCAAGCGTATTTGATCCTGTTGAGCAGCACTGAAAAAAGTCGTCGGGTTTATCGGGAAAAACTCGATGTTTATATAAAGCGTATCCTGAACGAATTTGTGGACGATGCGGGGGATATGAACAGCATTTGTATTGAGGCGCAGGCTTGGTTTGCAGGTCAGAATGAAAAAGTAGAAAAGATCGAAGAGCAGCTGAAGGTGCTGGAATCTGCCCGTCGTAAAGAAAATGTCGCTGAACCCCGAGTCGTGGATGAGCTAAATCGGATTGCATCCGGTAAGCAGTTGCCGAAAATGGTGACGGAGTTTCTGCACGGTGAATGGCGACGATCAATGCTTCACGTGTCAATGCGTGAAGGGGAAAGTGGCTCCACCTGGAAGCGGCAGATACGGATCACTGAGTCGATAGTCGAATTCTGCCTGGATTGTGTCGCCAATGACGGTGGCGAACAGGAAAAATACCGCAGTTTCTATCCGGTACTATTAAAAAATATAAAAGCCTTGTTGGAAAGTGTTGCAGACGATCAAGAGGCATTGGAAGCGACGTTGGAGCCGCTGGAGTTGGCACTAACCGCGATGCTGAACGGGGCCATTCCACCGCTCACTGACACGCCTGCACTACGGCATGCTAATACGCATGTGTCCAGTGTGGAAGTAAAACGGGTGGGCCAGCAGGCGCTCAATCAAATTGAAGGCCTTAGTGAAGGTGACTGGTTGCGCATGAAAACCTCAGAAGGAACCCATGAATTATGCAGGGTAACTCTGAAAGGGGTGGATCAGGCCCCCTGGGTTTTAGTCAGTCAAAGTGGTAAAACGGTGGCTAAGAAAAATTCGGTTCAGCTGGCCCAGGGTATCGAAGGCGGTGTTGTCGATGTCGTTAAGAATACGCTTTATTGGGATAAGGGACTTGAAAGCGCGTTAAATCAATTACATGCCAAGTGGCTACAGGCCAACGAAGAACAAAAACGCGAAGCGGCCCGCAAACGACAGGCAGAAGCGGAAGCCCGCTTGCGCGCTGCCAAGGAAGAAGAAGCCAGAAAAGCAGCGCTACTGTTAGAGCCGCAAGAGGATAAGGTAGACCGCGTTGACGCAACCGAATCCCGCACCGAAGAAATACTACAGAACTCCGCTCTGGCTTTAGAGAAAACGGAAACGGAAGCTGATGAGGTGGGTGACTTTATAGCCCCCAGAACTATTAGCGAACACGAAATGACTGCCGCTATGCAAGCAATCGAGCAGATTCAGGTGGGCGGGTGGATCGCGCAGCAAACGTCTGAGGGCGAACTAAGGTGTAAGCTGGCCGTAAAAATCCGGGGTCGCGATAAATTGGTGTTCGTGAATCGCGTCGGTATCAAGATTTTGGAAATAGATAAGCAGGAATTGGCGCGTTTGATGGTCTACGGCGCAGTTTCAATTCTGGATACAGGGTCGGCTTTTGATAGTACCTTGGAACGGGTAGTCAGAAGTATTCAGAAAGAAAAACGATAGGATAAAATATGGCAGATCAACGCAGTCATAAACGACAAAGCCGCAAAGAAGATGCTTATCTGGAAGTAACCATAGATGACGCTGAAGGTGGGTACATTCAGAAGGTTATCGCCTGTGAGACGGTTGATCTTTCTCAGCGGGGTTTAAAAATTTATATGAGTGAGCCTGTTGAACAAGGCCTTATCTCAGAAATTCTGGTTGAAATATCCGGGGAACAGGGGCGGTTTTTTCTCACCACGGAAGTAAAATGGATCAGTCCTACCGGTGATGATGGATGGTACTTTGCGGGCTTTGAAATTTTCGATGCCGAAAATACCGACTTTGAATCCTGGTCTAGAATGGTGGATCAGCGTGCGGAACGAGAGCGTAAAGAGCCGTAGCTCAGGGTCAATCCCAATCCCCTCCGATCATTTTCGCCAGAGGGGGCATCGCGCGTTTACTATTGCACGCTCTCGTTGTCGCTGAATACACCTTCGAATAACACCGACGTTAAGTAGCGTTCGCCGGAATCCGGCAGAATGACCACAGTGGTTTTGCCTTTATTTTCGGGTCTGTCTGCTCTCCGGATGGCGGCACAAACGGCAGCACCGCAGGAAATACCCGCAAGTATGCCTTCCTTTTCCATCAGCAGGCGGGCGTATTTGATGGCATCGTCATTGCTCACCTGTTCAACCCCGTCTACCATTTTCAGGTCCAGATTCTCGGGCACAAACCCGGCACCGATACCTTGTATTTTATGAGGCCCGAAATTCAATTCTTCCCCCGCCAATGTCTGGCTTATTACCGGAGAATCCACTGGCTCTACTGCGATGGATTGAATGGGTTTCTGTTTGGTGTGTTTTATATATCGGCTAACGCCGGTGAGTGTGCCTCCGGTGCCGACACCGGCTACGAAAATATCCACTGCGCCGTCCGTGTCTTCCCAGATTTCGGGGCCGGTGGTTTTTTCATGGATACCGGGATTTGCCGGATTTTCGAATTGTTGCAGCATAATCGTTTTACCGCCGCTTTGTTCCACAATTTCGGCCGCTTTGGCGATCGCTCCTTTCATGCCTTTCGGACCTTCTGTTAGCACCAGATTAGCGCCCAGCGCCTTGAGTACCTTGCGCCGTTCCAGACTCATTGTCTGCGGCATGGTCAGCGTTAATTTATAGCCGCGTGCGGCGCAGACATAGGCCAAAGCGATACCGGTATTTCCGCTGGTGGGTTCGACCAACTCCATGCCTGGTTTTAACAAGCCGTCACTTTCTGCTTGCCAAACCATATTAGCGCCGATGCGGCACTTGACAGAAAACGCCGGATTACGGCTTTCAATTTTCGCTAACACCGTATGTGGCGTTAGATTTTTCAATCGAACTAAGGGGGTATTACCAATGGTGAAAGAATTGTCTTCGTATATTTTAGTCATTGTAAATATCCAGTTAATGAAAAATCCCAACGCGAAAAGGTTGTGCAGTGAAGGATTCTACTCCCTTGTTATGCATTTTCAATGCGGCAACCCAGTTCACAGAGCCATTGTGGCAGTGTTCACATTGACCAATTTATTGCCCGGAAGTGCCACTTAGTGCCCGTTTTATTGTGGGGCTGTTCAAACTTTCATCCCACTGCCGAGGAGGTTCACTGCTAGCCTTTTATAAAGATGTTAAATGACCGTCGGGATGTGAGGGACTTATGAAATATTGGATGTTGGCCGCTTTTTGCAGTGGTCTGTGTGCGGCAACCACCGTCACTGCTGGACAGAATGACGCCGCGGATGTGGTAGCTGATCAGGTGTTCAGAGCGGGCCTGGAGTATTGCAATCAGGCATCGAAAGTGAGTAGAACGGACGCGTCTGCTGCGCGCGAGCATTTTGCACAATATTTATCGCATCTGGAGCGCGCCAAGACGATCGCGGCGCAGGTGGTTCAGGACAATAGTTACATCCAGCGGGAAGCCCGGCGCTGCAGTCTGGTAGAGGATAATATTGCCAGACTGGAAGCTATGACGTTGGCCCAAGCGAGTCTGGATCGCTGCGGGGAGGTCCGCATGGCCTTGGACCAAGGCGCGCTGACCCAGGCCCAGACAAAATTCAATGAGTATGAAACCATGAGCCAGCAGGCACTTGCAGTAACCCCCACGGTTTTGCGGGTAGGTTCGCTCGGTGTGCAGTTTCGGCGTTGCGACCAGCTGGTGGAGAAAATTTCGTTAGCGAAAGTAAAACGAAGCCGTGTGGCTCTGGAAACGGAGCGCACGCTAGCGGGCTTCAAGCGCGTTATGGACAGCTGTTCTGTAGCTGAAAAGCTACTGCAGAGCCCGATGGAGGATAGCGGAAAGTTGCAGGCCACCAAACGGGTTCTGGAGCAGGTGAGTGAACAGCTGCAGCTCGCTGATCGTCAGGCAGCCGAATTAGTAAGGTCTGCCGTTGCCAGTGGCGTGGCCTATGAACAGCAGGTGACGGATGCCCAGTATAACGCGTCGGCTTGTCGGCAGAATCTGCTCTCGCAGGTATCCGCAATCCGCCATCAGGTGCAACAAGCGGGGTTGCAGCAACACGTTGCCACGGTAGAACAGCCAGAGCCGGTCGCAGCATCTGCTGCTGTACTCGTTCAGGAAGAGGTTAGTCCCTATGCCGCCAAGCCGAAAAATCCGGAAGAGGTTTCGGTCATCGGAGGGGTGGTTCAGTTAGGCACTCCTGAATTCTGATCAGAATTCAATATATTGAAAATATAGTCAGCCAGGGTTGATCGATTGTGCCGCCTATGTGTCCGGTATGGCCATTTTCAACCCCTTCCTCTGTGGATAGAGTGGGAATCAGACTTCCGGGGTAAGACTCCGGGGCACATTAATGGCCTTCATGACGTCTACAAGAGAAGTGGATTTGGTTTATAATGTCGCCAAATTAAAATGGTTCAAGGCGAAGACTATGCAATTTCAAGGTACCGATCAGTACGTTGCCACCGACGATCTTAAACTAGCGGTGAATGCAGCGATCCAGTTACAGCGCCCATTATTGATTAAAGGTGAACCCGGCACCGGTAAAACCATGCTGGCAGAACAAGTCGCGGAAGGGTTGGGCATGCGGCTGCTGCAGTGGCACATTAAATCCACCACCAAAGCACACCAGGGTTTATACGAATACGATGCAGTATCCCGGTTACGCGATTCTCAGTTGGGCAATGATAAAGTCCATGACATCAAAAATTACATTAAAAAAGGTAAATTGTGGGAAGCCTTTGAATCCGGTGAACAGGTTGTATTGCTAATCGATGAGGTGGACAAGGCAGATATCGAGTTCCCCAATGATTTGCTGCAAGAACTGGATAAGATGGAATTCTATGTGTATGAAACGCAAGAAACCATAAAAGCCACTATACGGCCTATCGTCATCATCACCAGTAACAACGAAAAAGAACTGCCGGATGCTTTCTTGCGTCGCTGTTTTTTCCATTATATTGATTTCCCCGATAAGCCGACCATGGAACAGATCGTGGAAGTGCATTTTCCCGGCATTAAAAAAACGTTGCTAAAAGAAGCGATGGAGGTGTTTTTTGACGTGCGCAAGGTGCCGGGCCTGAAAAAGAAACCATCCACGTCAGAATTGATCGATTGGCTGAAATTATTGTTGGCCGACGATATCCCCGAAGACATATTGCGTAACCGTGACACCAAAAGTGCGATACCGCCACTTTATGGCGCCTTGGTCAAAAACGAGCAGGATGTTCATTTGCTGGAGCGTTTGGCATTCATGCACCGTCGTGAGAGCTAAGCATGTTAATCGATTTTTTCTTTGAACTGCATGAAGGCAAAGTCCCGGTCAGTATTCGGGAATACCTGGACTTGTTGTCGGCGCTGGAACAAGGTGTCATTTATGCAGACATGGATCAGTTTTATTACCTGTCCCGAACGGTATTGGTCAAGGACGAAAAGCACTTTGATAAATTCGACCAGGCTTTCAAAAAGTATTTTGAAGGGCTGGAAGTGCTGGATGAATTGTTTGAAAACTTGATACCGGACGATTGGCTGCGCAAAGAAATTGAAAAAAACCTGAGCAAAGAAGAGTACGAAAAGCTCAAGGAGTTAGGCGATCTTGATAAGCTCATGGAGGAGTTCAAGAAGCGCCTGGAAGAGCAGAAAAAGCGTCATCAGGGCGGTAATAAAATGATTGGCACCGGCGGAACATCCCCGTTTGGCGCGTATGGTCAGAATCCGGCTGGATTCCGCATGGCGGGACCGGGACGGACTGGCAAAGCGATAAAAGTCTGGGAAAAACGCCAGTATCGTAATCTGGACGATTCGGTTGATTTGGGCGTGCGTAACATTAAGATGGCTTTACGTCGCTTACGTAAGTTTACCCGTAGTGGGATGCCTGATCAGCTGGATATTGACGATACCATCGACAGTACAGCCCGTAACGCCGGATTTCTTGATATTAAAATGGTGCCCGAGCGCCGAAACGGAGTGAAGGTTTTACTCTTTTTCGATGTGGGCGGATCAATGGACCCCTATGTTCGCTCCTGTGAGGAGTTGTTCTCCGCTGCTCGCACTGAGTTCAAACACATGGAGTATTTTTATTTCCATAACTTTATATATGAAGGGGTTTGGAAAGATAACGCAAGGCGCTGGACCGACCGCACATCGACCTGGGATATTCTGCATAAATACAGCAGCGATTACCGGGTGATTTTTGTCGGGGATGCAACCATGTCTCCCTACGAAATCAGTTCTGTTGGGGGCAGTGTGGAGCACTGGAATGAGGAAGCCGGGGAAAAATGGCTAACCCGCTTGACGGATTACTTTGAAAAAGTGATTTGGTTGAATCCGGAGCCGGAAAATACCTGGGAATACACCACGTCGGTTACCTGGACAAAACGCCTTATGGAAGACAGGATGTATCCGTTGACATTGAAAGGGCTGGAAGAAAGTATGCGTTATCTGGCTAAGTGATTAATACAGCCTGGCCTGCTGGTAAATTCTGTAGAACGCGAAGCCGAAAGAAGCAGCTCTATGATACATAGGTCTGCTTTTTTTCGTTTTTAGTGTCTAAACCGTTATTCTTTGATTTCTATTTCAGGCAGTACGGCTTGTTCAATGACGAGTTTCTCAGTGGGGGCCACCACAGTGGATACGCCTACGAATACCGTTTCACCGTGCTGATTTTTAATTTCATTGGCAATCAACACAAAGTTTCCGCGACGCTTTTTCTCAGTCAAGGTGAGGTGAGCTGTCAACGTATCCCCAGGCCGAACCGGTTTTTTAAAACGCATTTCCTGGCCGAAATAGATGCTGCCGGGGCCGGGAATGGTGGTGGCAACGGCGGCACTAATGATGACGGCACATATAGCGCCATGGGCAATGCAGCCACCAAATTGCGTGGTTTTTGCGTATTCAGGATCAAGGTGCAGAGGATTGGTATCACCCGAGAGAATGGCAAATAGTTTGATGTCTTCTTCGAGTATTTGTTTTGTATATTCGGCAGTCATTCCGATTTCGAGCTGATCGAATGGAATGTTTTCTAAAATAGGCATGGCATGCTCTCCCTTATCCAGCGATCAAAAAGTTTATCGAGCTAAGGATTCGGTAGATAGCGTTTAAATGTAACTGAGTTTAAGAGAGCGTGGCCTATGCCAATGCTGCTTCAGGCTTTTTTGAATGAATGGATTCCCTTAACCTTGAATTTATCCAGTATATGATGTCTTGCACTACTTCCCGCCGGTTTATTTCATTCAGAATTTCATGGCGGCCGTCCTTGTAAAGCTTAAATGTCACATCGGTCTGGCCGCCACTTTTAAGGTGGTTTGCTAGTTTCGCTACTCCATGCTGAGTCGTGCGGAAGCTGATGGGGTCGCGCTCACCGGATGTAAGGTAGAAGGGCAAGTGATTAGGGATTCGACGCAGGCTGCTGGAACGGCTTATGGTTTCCAGACCGCCCACAAAATCTTCCCACATTTTATTGGTACACAGAAAGCCGCACAGGGGGTCCAGCATATATCTATCCACTTCTTCAACGTCCCGTGTCAGCCAATCTGCGTCGGTTCGGGGTTTGCCGAATTGCCGGTTAAATTTGGAAAATGCTTGCCGGTCAATCAGCTCGCTGCGGCCTTTATCGCCTCCGCGTAATTTCTCCAATTTGATGAGTAACTTGGGTGGCTGTAACGAGCGGGGAGTTGAGTAAGCGGAACCGGATAATATCACGGCATCCACTGTGTCACCGTGTTTCAGGCAATAGGCTTGAGCAATGAAGGATCCCATGCTGTGCCCGAGCAAGATGGTCGGAATTTCGGGATTTTCTTGGCGGATGAATTGATTCACCGTGTGGACATCCGATACCACCAGATCCCAGCCATTGCGGTCAGCATAATGTCCAACTAGCCCCCCTGGCGGGATAGAATGCCCGTGACCCCGGTGATCATGGGCATAGACAACAAAGCCGGCCTCCAGCAGAATCTCTGCGATGGGCTGATAACGTTGGCTGTGTTCTGCCATACCGTGATTGATATGGATCGCTGCAACTGGGGGCTGGTCTGGATTGCTCCATTTGCGAACAAATATTTTATGACTGTCTGTGGCGGTGAGAAGGTGCTTCTCGGCAATCATGAATATCTCCGGGTCAAGTACTGGAGTGCGGGTAAAGGCTTGGTCGTTAGCCCGTGCAGGTGCCATTGTATACTGATGCGCGCCGGAAAGGGAGGTCCGCTACAGGCTGCTCATGCAGGGGACTACCGGATCGTCCTACTGGTTATAACAAGTGCGCCTCGGGGTTAATATTTATAATAGACGATAGGAACCAAGGAATGACTCGAATTCACACCGTCCGGTATGGCGTAGTGGTACTGTTCATATGGTGTATTGCGAACGGATGCCTGGCGGCACCCGACGCCAAGCTGTGGAAAAAATGGCAAAGCAGCGACCCGCAATCATCGGCGACGATCGATCATTCCCGCTGGCAAGTGTTACTGGATCGTTATCTCAAGCAGTCAGGAAATCCGTTGGTCACGCTTTTTGACTATCAGTCGGTCCGTAAACAGGATCAACAACAGCTACAGGAATACATTGAATATCTGGTGACACGGACGCCGGCCACCTATAGTCGAGCGGTGCAAAAGGCCTATTGGATAAACTTATATAATGCTCTGACAGTAAAATTGGTGTTGGACCATTACCCGGTGGAGAGTATACGTAAGATCCGTTTCGGCTGGTTTTCTTTTGGCCCCTGGGATGAAAAGCTGATTGAGGTGGATGGCGATCGGATCAGCCTCAATGATATAGAGCACCGCATACTGCGGCCAATCTGGAAAGATCCGCGCATTCATTATGCGGTTAATTGTGCCAGTTTAGGCTGCCCCAATCTGGCTCCGCAGGCTTACACGGCAGATAATATGGAGCAATTGCTGGAGCAGGGCAGTCGGCACTATATAAATCACCCCAGGGGGGTCCGCTTTGAGGGCGACAGTTTGGTGCTATCTTCCATTTACGATTGGTACCAAACTGATTTTGGCGGCTCCCTGAGCGCGTTAAAAAATCATCTCAGGCGCTATGCAAATTCAGGACTTAGAGCCAGACTGGACAGTCATGAGTCATCTGTGACATACCATTACGATTGGCGCTTAAACTCGCCCTGATTAAACCCTGACAGGCCTTGTATTGACTGGTCTCTAAGCAGCAAAACTGGTAACCTTCTGCGCGCTTGCAATAAGTGCAGGGTTTCATTCTGAAAAGCAATGGCGTTATTTCCCCCGGCCATCGTCTTAACAGCAAAGTGGATTTGCAGTAACGGTCCGGTGTTCAGGTGCTTCAGCAAGAATAATCATTCACAAAAAAATTCATCCGGATTGGGTAACTACAATGGTTGATAGAATTTGGTTAGATATTTATCCCCAAGGTGTTTCTTCTGAAATCGATTTTGGCGACTATGAAAGTGTGTTGGATGTGTTTGATTCGGCCTGTAAGAAATACGCAGACCGACCGGCTTTCCATAACATGGGCGTTACCATTACCTACGGCGAGCTGGATAAGCTTAGCGCGGATTTCGCAGCCTACCTGCAGAATCATACGGATCTGAAGCCAGGCGATCGCATTGCAGTGCAGATGCCGAATCTGATTCAATATCCCATTGTGACTTTTGGCGCTATGCGAGCCGGTCTCATTGTGGTGAATACCAACCCGATGTACACCACCCGGGAAATGGAGCACCAGTTCAATGACGCCGGATGCAAGGCGTTAGTGGTATTGGCGAACTTTGGTGATGCGGTTGCCGATGTATTACCAAAGACCGGTATCAAGCATGTCATTATTACCCAGGTTGCTGATATGCAGCCGATGATAAAGCGGGTATTGATGAATTTTGTGATTAAGCACATCAAGAAAATGGTGCCGGATTTCAAAATCAAAGGGGCGGTTTCATTTACCAAAGCCATGAGCCTCGGTGGCTCTGCGACCTACAAAGAAGATGCCAATCCATCCTTGGATGATGTGGCTGTATTGCAATATACGGGGGGCACCACGGGAGTAGCAAAAGGCGCAATGCTGACCCATAGAAACCTGGTTGCGAATATGCTGCAAATGGATCTTTCCCTGCGTACGCTGCGGCCGGGTCAGGAAGTCGCTATCACGCCGCTACCGCTTTACCATATTTTTTCCTTCACTGTTAATTGTTTGGGATTGATGACGTACGGTGCCCTCAACGTCCTGATTACCAATCCTCGTGATATTCCCGGATTCGTGAAAGAAATGGGGCAACACCGCTTCACGACTTTGTCCGGACTTAACACCTTATTTGTGGGGTTAATGAATAATGCCGAATTCAAGAAACTGGATTTCAGTTCATTAAAACTCACCATTGCCGGTGGTATGGCAATGCAGCGTAGTGTAGCCGAAAAGTGGGAGCAGATGACGGGATGCACCGTTGCTGAAGGCTTTGGAATGACAGAAACGTCGCCGGTGGTTTCATTGAACCCACCCTATGCGATTCAGGTTGGCACAATCGGAATTCCTGTACCGGGAACCGATGTGAAAATCGTAGATGAAGAAGAAAACGAATTGCCATTGGGCGAAAGTGGTGAGCTTTGCGTTCGCGGTCCCCAGGTAATGAAGGGGTATTGGCAGCGCGAAGAAGCCACCAAGGAAACCATGACTGAAGATGGTGAATGGCTGAAAACGGGGGATATCGCCCTCCTACAGGAAGATGGTTATCTGCGCATAGTGGATCGTAAAAAAGACATGATCCTGGTGTCCGGATTTAATGTATACCCTAATGAAGTAGAGGATGAGGCAAGCAAACATCCAGCGGTGGTCGAGTGTGCAGCCGTGGGCGTGCCGGACGATAAGAGTGGCGAGGCGGTGAAACTGTTCGTGGTGAAAAGCGATCCTAATCTTACATCAGAAGACGTCATAGCCCATTGTCGTAAACATCTGACGGGGTACAAAATTCCGCGTTACGTTGAATTTCGTACCGATTTACCGAAAACCAATGTAGGCAAAATATTGCGTCGGGAATTGCGCGGACAATAATCTCAGCGTAACATTCAGATCCAGAGTAAGGGGCCCAGCTACAACGGCCCCTTTTTTATTCCAATTGCAGAATACCGTCTGCAAAGTAAAGAGGTTCTGAGGTTCTTAGCGTGACGACGCCCACTCAATTGCAAGATCTCCGCAAGCAGCTTGATCACTGCATGCTCCGGGATCGTCATCACTTATTGCGCCATGTCAGAAAAATAGAGCAGAGCCTATCCCGAGGGCAGGATGTGGCGGGGCAATGGCAACGTCTCACAGGCCAAGTGGCCGCATCGGTCTCCCTCGCGAAAAAAAGAAAACAATCGGTTCCACCGTGGTCCTATCCGGAAAGCCTGCCGGTGTCGGCCAGGGCCGAAGAGATAGTCACCGCCATCCGCGACAATCAGGTAGTCATTATCGCCGGCGAGACCGGCTCCGGTAAAACCACACAAATTCCCAAACTGTGTATGCAGGCCGGGTTGGGTCAATATGGTTTTATCGGCCATACCCAACCTCGTCGTCTGGCAGCGAGAACCGTATCCCAGCGCATCGCAGACGAACTGAGCTCACCTTTGGGTGAAGCAGTTGGTTTTAAAATCCGTTTCCAGGATCGGGTTGCCGATACCAGTATCATCAAATTGATGACCGACGGTATTTTGCTGGCTGAAATCAACCATGACCGTTTTCTGAGTCAATACAGTGCAATTATTATAGATGAAGCCCACGAACGTACGCTGAATATTGATTTTCTGCTGGGTTATTTGAAGCAGCTCCTTCCCAAACGACCGGATCTGAAAGTGGTGATCACCTCCGCCACGATCGACCACATGCGTTTTGCATCGTATTTCCATAATGCGCCGGTAATCGAAGTGTCCGGGCGTACCTATCCGGTGGAATTGGTGTATCGGCCGCTGGATAACGTTGAAGAGACGGACGAGGACACGGTTGCTGATGAAGAAAGCCGGATGGAAAGCGGGATTTTGCAGGCGGTTAAAGACATTCTGCAACGGCAACGCGAACAGCCTAAGACTCTCGGTTGTGGGGATATTCTGGTGTTTCTGGCCAGTGAACGCGACATTCGCCAGGTGGCAGACTATTTGCGGCGGCACGTTGGCAGTTTTCTGGAAATCATGCCGTTGTATTCCCGCCTCAGTAACGCAGAGCAAAATCGCGTATTCCAATCCCATTCCGGCCGGAGAATTGTTTTATCGACCAATGTGGCGGAAACATCGGTAACAGTACCGGGCATTGGTTATGTGATTGACACCGGCGTTGCCCGCATTAGCCGATACAGTTTTCGTACCAAGGTACAGCGACTGCCGATCGAACCCATTTCTCAGGCCAGTGCGAACCAGCGTGCGGGTCGGTGCGGGCGGGTTGCTGCGGGTGTTTGTTACCGGCTCTACTCGGAGCAGGATTTTCTGAACCGCCCTGAGTTTACGGAAGCAGAAGTGCTGCGCACCAATCTGTCCTCGGTGATTTTGCAAATGCAGGGGCTAAAGCTGGGAGAACTTGCCCGCTTTCCTTTTATCGACCCCCCGGATCAGCGACTCATTAATGATGGTTACCGTTTGCTGGACGAGTTGGGTGCCGTCGATCGCAATCGTCGCATTACCGCTCTCGGGTTTGATCTGCTGAAGTTTCCGGTGGACCCGCGTATTGCCCGTATGCTGGTGGCCGCTAACGATTTGCACTGTCTGCAGGAAGTTTTGGTGATCGCCAGTGGAATGAGCGTGCAGGAGCCGTGGCAGCGGCCCCACGAGCGGCAGGCTGCAGCGGACGAATCACTCAATCGTTTTCGACAGCCGGATTCCGATTTTCTTACTTTTAACCAAATCTGGCGGGAATGTGAAGAACAAAAAGCGGCATTAACCAATGCCCGTTATCGGAAGTGGCTGATGACGCGTTTTTTGAGTTATTTACGGATGCGGGAATGGCAGGATGTGTATCGCCAGCTGAAGCAAGCCTGCAATCAGCTAGGCTGGACTGAAAATAAAGAAGGCGCACGCTACGAAGAAATTCATAAGGCGATCCTGACCGGCCTATTGAGCCATATAGCAGTGAAAGATGACCAAAAAGGCTACATGGCTACCCGTAACCGCTCGCTGAGTATTTTTCCGGGCTCGGGATTAAGCCGGCGTAAACCAAAGTGGATAATGTGCGCCGAAATTGTCGAGACGCAAAAAGTATACGGCCGTACCGTGGCAAAAATAGAACCCGAGTGGGCCGAACAAATCGGTGCCGGGTTGCTTAAGAAAAGCTATTTCGAGCCCCATTGGGAGAAGAAGCGTGGATCAGCGATAGCGTATGAACAAACCAGTTTGTTCGGTTTGATCCTGACGCCCCGGAAAGCGGTGAATTACGCAGCCATCGACCCTCTGCTCAGCCGCGAACTCTTTATTCAGAATGCGTTGGTGGCGGGGGACTACGAAACCCGCGCTCCCTATGCCCGCCATAATCAGGCGTTGATAAACGATCTGGAATACCTGGAGCAAAAGTCCCGGCGCAGGGATATTCTGATCGACGAGCTGAGCCTTTATGCGCTATTCGACCAGATAGTGCCTGCCCACATCGTCAATGGAAAAAGTTTTGAAAAATGGCGTAAAAAAGCGGAGCACGAAAATCCCCGCGTGCTATATCTGGATCGGGCTCAATTGCTCGCATCCAATAACGATGATGTGTCCGAGCTTGAGTTCCCTGATGAAGTAGATGTGGAAGGTGGAAAAATTGAAATTGATTATCAGTTCGAGCCGGGGAGAAATCAGGACGGGCTTAACATCCTGGTTCCGGTCACGCTGATTAACCAGATCGAAGATGAAAAACTCGAGTGGTTAGTACCGGGGCTCGAAAAAGAAAAATGTATAGCGTTAATCAAAAGTTTACCAAAAACCCTGCGCAAACATTTTGTTCCGGCCCCCGATTTTGCAGATGCTTTTCTTGCAACACAGCCGGACAGGGGGCGCTCCTTGCTGTTGCAGTTAGCGGATTATCTTCGCCAAAGAAAAGCGATCGATATCAGTATAACCAGCTGGGATGAAAATGCACTACCGTTGCATCTCCGGGCCAACCTGCAGGTGGTGAACGAACAAGGCGAGCTGCTGCGTGAAGGGCGCGATATTCGTCAGATTAAAATGGAACTTCAGGGGCAGTTCCACCAGTCTTTGAAGCTGTTGACACAATCCTCTATTGATCAGCAACATTATGATCATTGGGCCTTTGGCGATATTCCCGAAGTCTATGAGCTAAAGCAAGGCAGCAGTGTTGTAAAGGCGTATCCTGCTTTAACGGATCGTCAGGATGGTGTCAGTCTCGAATTGCTTGATACCCAATATGCCGCCGAGCTGACCATGAAAAAAGGAATATTGAGATTATGTTTGCTGGCGTTGCCCAAGCAAGTTCGATATTTAAAGAAGCAGCATGGATTGGCAGAATCCGCAGTCATCAAATACAGTGCTTTCGGTGATAAAAAATCACTCACCGAGGGTTTGGTCGAAGCGTCATTTTTTCAAGCATTTGTTGCCCACAAACCGTTGCCACGTACCGAATCGGATTTTAAGGCACGTCTACAGAGTGGCAACACGCTATTGGCTTCTGCCGCCACCGAAATGAGTGACCTGATCGCGCTGATACTGGAGCAGCACCATATTGTTGTGACTATGCTGTCCGGTGATTCCTCACCGGCCCGGGTAGCCACCAAGCGGGATATTGAATTTCAATTATCTCAGCTCTTTCCCCAGAACTGGATACAAAATAGAGGGCTGGATCCTTTGCAACAGTATCCGCGTTATCTTGAGGCTATCCAGGTCCGCTGGAAGCGTTTGCAAGGTAAAATCGAGCGAGACCGGCAGCTAATTGACGAAATTGAAAGCCTGTGGGAACAGTACGAAGAGCGGCAGCAGAAACACCGCAAGGAGTCAGTTGTCGACGCGGCACTGGAAGAATGGCGCTGGGCATTGGAAGAATATCGCGTTTCAGTATTTGCCCAGGGCGTAAAGACCTCTTATCCTGTATCTTATAAGCGACTACAAAAGATGTGGCAGAAAGTCGCCCTTTGAGGAAAGAACCAGGGAATCAGGACGCCAAAAAGGAGCCTCCCATGTCTTCACGACAAATAGAACAATCTCTGATGGTGCCTTTATCCGGTGGACAGCAGCTGCATCTGCGACGCCTTTCGGACAGTCCGGATGCCCCCGCCATTTTATTGCTGCATGGCTTGCTTGAGGACGGCACCGTGTTTTATTCGCGCCAGGGCCGGGGTTTGGCGCACTTTCTAGCGGAGCAGGGATACGACGTCTTTATTCCTGATCTGAGGGGGAAAGGCCGTTCCTGGCCTCCGGTGAGCGGCTGGGCTCGGTACCGCGTAAAGGATGCTGTCAGCCAGGACATACCTGCTATCGTAGAAACCATCTTCAACCTAAAGGGAGCCTTTCCATCGTATTGGGTTGGCCACGCCTGGGGTGGTGTCTTAGCCAGTAGCTTTCTTGCCCGCTATCCTTCCTATCGCTCGTCCATCAATGGGCTAGTTTATTTTGGCACACGGCGGGTAGCCGTCGACCGTAATTGGTCGCGCCTGATCTGGGTGGACGGATTGTGGGGTTGGCTGGGGGGAATGTTTGCCCGGTTCAAGGGCTATATACCCGGACGAAGTCTGCGAATTGGCGCTGAAAACGAATTCAACGATATGCAGCAGGAAAGTATGAGTTGGCTTAACGGGCAGCCTTGGGTCGATCCGTCAGATGATTTTGATTACGGCAAAGCGCTGAGTGAGGGCCTAGACTACCCGCCCGCTTTGTATTTTGCATCGGCCAGTGATCTGGCATTTTCGAGTCCGGACGACGTGAAGGGGTTTATGCTGGAGGTGGGCCAGCACAATGGTCGTCTAGTTGTATTAGGTGAGGGCAACGGAAATAAACACGATTATTCACACGTCGGAATGCTCACACACCCGGATGCAGTGCATGATCACTTTCCGTTCATGGTAAACTGGATGTCCGAAATGGACCGATTACGCCAGGAAGCGCAGATTGGCAGCAATTCAAATCCTCAAAACTCAGATCAATCTGCCGCAAGTGGTAAATAACTGATATATTGACCAAAAAAATACTATGTAGGCTAATAAAAATGACAAAATCAATACCATCACAAGTGGTTGTGGTTAGTGGAACCGGGTTATACACACCAGAGGAAACCATTTCTAACCGCGAGTTAGTCGCTTCCTTCAATCAATACGTAGATCTCTTTAATTCAGAGAATCAGCATGCGATCGAAGCCGGGGAGCTGGAGCCATTAACCTATTCCAGCGAAGAATTTATTTATAAGGCGTCGGGTATTGAAAGTCGTTATGTAATGAATAAATCCGGTGTGTTGGACCCGGCCCGGCTGCATCCCCGTATTGCCGAGCGCAGTGACGAGGAGCAATCCGTTCAGTGTGAGATCGCGATTGCTGCCTGCAAAGAGGCATTGGCGCAGGCCAATAAATCCGCTGATGAAATTGATGCGGTTATTGTGGCGTGTTCCAATATGCAGCGTGCGTATCCGGCGATGGCAATTGAAGTTCAAGATGCACTGGGTATCAAGGGGTTTGGCTTTGATATGAATGTGGCTTGCTCGTCAGCCACATTCGGTATGCAGACGGCCAAGGACGCGGTTCTATCCGGTTCTGCACGGGCCGTCTTGGTGGTGAATCCGGAAATCTGCTCAGGGCATTTGGCCTGGGAAGATCGGGACTGCCATTTTATTTTCGGTGATGTGTGTACTGCGATTGTCGTAGAAAGTCTGGAAACAAGTAAAAGTGAGCAAAACTGGGAAATTCTCGGTAGTCGCCTGCAAACCCAGTTTTCCAATAACATCCGCAATAATTTTGGTTTCCTTAACCGGTGTGACGAAACCGGGGTGGGGGCGCGTGATAAACTGTTTCGACAGAACGGGCGTAAAGTGTTTAAAGAAGTCGTACCCATGGTGGCGGAAATGATTGTCAGTCACCTAGCAGACGAGTCAATTGAGGTGAATGAGCTCAAACGGATGTGGTTACATCAAGCCAACTTGAGCATGAACTTGCTGATTTCCAAGAAAGTATTGGGTCGCGACGCGAGTATCGAAGAAGCACCGGTCATTCTCAATGAGTATGCCAACACCAGCTCTGCAGGCTCCGTGATTGCCTTCCACAAACATCGCCAGGATATGGCAGTGGGCGCTATCGGTGTCATCTGCTCTTTCGGCGCGGGTTACTCGGCGGGAAGTGTAATTGTAAAAAGGCTTTGATCTAAAACATGGGGTTCGGGCCGCTCCTGGAATACCGTGAAAGCCGCAACTCAGGTTGCGGCTTTTTGCGTTTAGCAGCGTAGACCGGGGCGGCTGTGATAATTCTGTTAAGATTGCGCGGTACTGTGGGTTCAGCAATATTGTTACAAAGCAGACCAGTTAAGTGAAAAAGATGAACCATGGCTGAAACATTAACCGTTCAGCTTAGTCACACTAAACAGCAGTAGCTGATGTTCAAGCCAGTTTTACGCTGATTTCCCGGGTAGTTACCCGGATTTATAAAACCTGAATAGAAAGGCAAGGAGAAAATTACATGGCCAAGTTCAACTCTAAGTTCAACTCTAAGTTCAATTCATTAAATTCGCTAACCGCCGGTGTTGGTGCAGCTTTAGTGGCATCTGCATTGGTATCGACTCCGGTTAGTGCAGCGCAAAACCCGTTTGCGACATCCGAGCTTCCGTCGGGCTACATGCTGGCAGCTCACCATGAGGAAGGTGAAAAAGCAAAGGGCGAAGGTAAGTGTGGCGAAGGCAAATGCGGCGACAAGAAAGCCAAACATGAAGGCAAATGCGGCGAAGGTAAGTGCGGCGACAAAAAAGATAAAGGTATGAAAGAAGGAAGCTGTGGAGAAAGTAAGGCCAAAGGCGAAGGCAAGTGCGGCGAAGGCAAGTGTGGTAAATAAGGTATGTCAACTGTAACCCCACCATCCGTTCAAGGTGCAGGGTTAGGGCTGCGTCGTTCAATGCTCAATGCATTGAACGACGAAACTCTCGCTGCTGTGGATTTCATGGAAGTGGCACCGGAAAACTGGATAGATGTTGGCGGGCGCTTTGGAAAGCAATTTGGTTTGATAGCCGAAGCAGTTCCCTTTGTTACCCACGGACTGTCATTGTCGCTGGGTGGTCCGTCACCAATCGATACTAATCTGGTTTCTAATATCAAGACGTTTCTGGATCGTTATAATATCGATACATACAGTGAGCACCTCAGTTATTGCAGCGATCAAGGGCACCTTTACGACTTGATGCCAATACCGTTTACTGAGCAAGCGGTGACTCATGTGGTGTCGCGAATTCATCAGGTTCAGGATATTCTGAAACGGCCACTGGTTATCGAAAACGTATCCTATTATGCGGCTCCAGGGCAGGAGATGCAGGAGTTCGAGTTTTTGAAATCGGTGATAAGTCGTTCCGGCTGTGGTTTATTGTTGGACGTGAATAATATTTATGTAAACAGCATCAATCACGGTTACGACGCAGAATCTTTTCTTCATCAAATGCCGGGTGAACACATTGTTTATATGCATGTGGCCGGACATTACAATGAAGCTGACGATCTGATTGTGGATACGCACGGGGCGGATGTTATTGATCCGGTCTGGAATCTTCTGGAAAAGGCGTATCAAATTTTTGGTGTGAAGCCGACGCTGCTGGAAAGGGATTTTAACATTCCTGCAATGGACGTGCTGGTCAGGGAAGTAGAGCGAATACGCAGTATTCAATCACAGCACCAAGCCGATAATCCACAAGCTATTCCTAGGGAACAACGCGTACCAGTACGCACTACTTAATCAACGAAATAGTATTACCATGACCAGACCAGACTCATTGTTTAACCTGCAAACAAAATTTGCAGCTCACCTTCGTGATCCTGAACGTACGCCAGCGCCTACGGATGTCGAGGATCGCCGCATGAAGGTCTACCGGGAGTTGGTCTATAACAATATTGAAAGCTTTATCAGCGGTGCATTTCCGGTACTACGTAGCCTAACCAATGATGAAAAGTGGCACTGTTTGGTGCGAGGCTTCATATCCGGATATTATTGCCAGTCCCCGTATTTTCTTGAAATCAGCCAGGAATTTTTGACGTATTTGCAAGAGCAAAGAGCACCAGCCGCTGACGATTTGCCGTTTATGTTTGAGCTGGCACATTATGAGTGGATTGAACTCGCGGTTGATGTGGATGTTACAGAATTCCCCAGTACCGGCTTTAATCCAGGTGGTAACCTGATGCACGCTCGCCCGTTTGTTTCGCCGTTAGCCCATGTCCTGCATTATCAGTTTCCGGTTCATCGCATCGGTCCGCAATATGTACCACTCGAGCCTGTGCCCCCAGGCACGTTTTTAATAGTGTATCGCGACCAGCAATGCGAAGTACGCTTCATGGAAGTCAACGGCGTCACTGCGCGTCTGTTGATGGTGCTTGAGGAGCAGAAAACGTTTACCGGCGAGCAGGCTGTCCGGCAGATCATTGAAGAAATGCAACACCCGGATGAGCAGCTGGTTTTGGATGGCGGGCGCGAGGCGCTTGGTCAGCTGTATCAAAGCGGAATTGTGTTGGGTACTGAGTTGATGACCGTAACCGGATAGTCAATATCGTCAAAAAATAAAGCCGGATAACGCATCCAGATAGCGTATTCAGATTGCCACGAACGTTATCTTCAAAAGTAAATCAGCATAGGAAAAGTTATGTCGCGGGCAGTAAATTGGATTAATAAAGCGCAGGACGGCTTGCAGCATTTCAACGTATTCGATTTTCTGGCGCCCCTGGCTTTCAGATTGTATTTGGCTCCTATTTTTATCGCTGTCGGATGGCATAAGCTGAACCATTTTAGTGATATCGTCGATTGGTTCCGTTATTCGCTGGAATTACCGATGCCCGAACTAATGGCATTTCTGGCAACGTCTGCAGAGCTGCTCGGGGGGCTTGCGCTACTGGCGGGAGTTGCCGTGCGGTGGGCGGTAATCCCGTTAATGATTACCATGCTGGTGGCGGCTGTGTCTGCCCATTGGGATAATGGCTGGTTTGCGATTGCACCTTCCGATGCGGATTCCAGTATTGCGAATGTGTTTGCGGTGATCGGCTTTCCCGGCGCGGAGCAAAGTCTGCAAAACAGCATGGAAGTGTCTAACAGGCTGGAAGCGGCTCGCGGTATTCTCGGGGAGCATGGTAATTATGACTGGTTGACTGAAAAGGGGGCATTTGTTGTTTTGAATAATGGTATCGAGTTTTCGGTTACCTACTTCATAATGCTGATGAGCTTGTTTTTCACCGGCGCGGGGCGCTTCGTGAGCCTGGACTACTGGATTGGTAACCGGTTTCGCGCGGGGTCTGATGATTAAGATCTTGATTTTGCACTTCACATAAGTAATGGTTAGAATCCGTAATTGTCATGTCAGGTTGGGTTTATAGAATGAGCTTAATAAACAAAGGCTTATTGGTTCTGGGGTGGTTCTTCTGTAGTGTGGCCGGTGGTTCTGTCTGGGCGGCGAGCCTGGAAGACCGCGATCCGTGGGAAGGCTATAACCGGGCCGTTTTTACCTTCAATGACACCCTCGATTTTTATGTCCTTCGTCCGGCTGCCACTGGCTACGATCGTATTATGCCTAACCCGCTTCAAAACGGGGTCTCCAATTTTTTCAGTAATCTGGGCGAAATAAAAACCATAGCGAACAGTGTATTGCAGCTTAAGTTGAAACAGGCAGGGCTGGATACTACCCGTTTCTTGGTGAATTCCACGGTGGGGTTGTTCGGGTTCATCGATATTGGCTCGCGTATCGGCCTGGAAAAGCATGATGAAGACTTTGGCCAAACGCTGGGGTATTGGGGAGTTCCGTCCGGACCTTATCTGGTGTTACCGTTATTCGGCCCTAATACAGTGCGTGATACGTCCGGCATGGTTCCGGATTATTATGTGTCGCCGTATCGCGCTGTCCATCACGATCTTACCGGATATAGTATTACTGCGCTGGATGTATTGGACTTACGCGCAAGTTTGCTCGATATAGAAAAGCTGGTAGCGGGCGATCGGTATACTTTTTTCCGCGATGCGTACTTGCAGCGTCGGGATTTTCTGGTGAGCGACGGGGCTTTAGCCGACGATTTCCTGGAAGACGATCTCCTGTTTGATGATTTTGAAGACGACCCTGCAGATAGCAATGAGGATGAGACGTTCTGACCGGTAACCCTTATCCTGGCGAGGTGCGTTTGCTCATTATCTGCTGCATCCGGGCAATCGTCTTGGGTGATGCGATTACTTCTGTCCTGTGAAGGGTTTCGGTACACTTTTTCTTCCCCACAATAATAAATACAGTAAGGGAATCTCTATGAATTTAGCCATCAAGCTATTCTCCTTCGCAATCATCGGACTCGTGGTGACGGTCGCGTGGGCAGCGCCGCCCGAAGTGGTTGATCGTGGCTGGAAAGCTCAGGTAGAGCTGGCCGGGAACGGCGACCGCGCGCTTGCATTGGTACGCATGAAGGAGCTGGCTGACTTTCAGAACACAGTCTTTAACGGTCTGGAATTCCATCCGCAGACACAAACGTTCATCGATGACATGTGGGGCAATCTGGAAAGCTTTAACCTCGGTGATTTTTATAAGCAGTTACCGGAGGCGGATGGGGAGTGGCGCCAGTTGCGTGTGTACGGTGCCAGAAAAGGCAATCAGTACCAAGTCGGCCCGGATGCTGCTGCCATCGGACTCAATCCCACGGGTGAGACAGCAAATCTGGGAGACATGTCGGTCCGGGTTCAGGCAAAAAAAATAAAGGGCAGTTTGGGTGATCATTACCTCCTACAAAACGAAATGCAACTGGGTGTAGGTGAAATTCAGTGGCCGGCGATGCAGATGGCTACAGTTGAAGCTTTAAAGGTGATGGTAAATGGCGCTCCTGAATTTCAGAGTGAGGGCCAGCAATTTGTGGCGCAGCAGTATCGTGATAAAGCGCTGTCCATGAATCCTGATCTGGGCGTTGAGGATGTGGATATCATTGCTCCGCTATGGGCATCCTTTCCGGCAATGTGGGAACTACTATCCAAAGTCGGCAGAATAGAAGATGTTGTCTATCACAACCTCGATAAACCCTATCGTCAGTTAAAAGCCTCATTTGTGATAGATCCCGAGAAGATGAAGAAAAGCTATCCCCATATAGGTAAGCACCTGTTGAGCATGGATCGCTTGTTCAATGGAACTTTTCGTCTCACCGACGAAAGAGGGGAGCTGTTGACGGCTGAATTAGACAGTAAGAAGTTGCGCGGTAATTTTCAGGCTTTTGTGGCAGACGGTAAGATTGTTCCGGTCAAAGGCGGTGAGGTGATGCTGGATGCAAATCCCATTGCTGATGACAAACCCTGGAACTTGACTGCTCATATGAACAGTACGATGTCTATCCTGGGTGTCGTCACCCATATCGACAATGCCAGGGCGAAAGTGCAATTTCTTTCGAAGAAAGATGGCTTTAAGTTAGTGGGGCAGCTTTCTGATGTGCCGGATATCCGGGTTCAGGGCAAAGCGCTGGGTTTCATGCCGACAGCGATGATTGATGTGGTTATGCCGAAAAGCCTTGCCGAAATTATTCAGGAGTTCATCGGTGTGGTTTGTCACGGGAACGAGGGTAAAGGTTTTTTGCTGGGGGTTCAGTTTCAACAATCGCCGCCGGGCCAGTCATCCCAGCTGATTTTGAAGTCGGCATTTGAAGGCCTGGATAACTTTTTTATGCGAATCGGCATGGGCATCGTTAATGACCGGGTGTTGCCGGATCCTAAAGTGTCTGAAGAAGTAAGACAATTCGTGTTCGACGCACAAGCCGCATTTGCAGAAGATTTGAAAGCATTCGAAAGCATTGTCACGAAGATCGCCCCTGAAAAACAGGTGGCGCTTAGGGCCGTCGAATAGCCTTTGCGGTACGAAGAAAAGAGCGAAGCATTCAGCATGCTTCGCTCTTTTCAAACGGGTTAATCGCAAATCTGCTTGATGACGACGCCCAACCGGAAGAAATGCAAATTCGGTAACGGTGTCACGCGTACAACTTCAACCACGGCATCCAGTGGCGTGAAATCGGGACCTTCCGAAGGAATGGTTACCTTAAGCCTGTCGCCCATCATCAGCTTTTTCTCAGTCTCAAGTAGCATGCCGGCACCACTCAGATTTCTGCAGCGACCTTCGTATCGCTCTTTGCCATTTAGCTTTGTGAAGGTGACCATCGTGTCTACCTTCATACGGATAAAACCGCGTTTTTCTTCGTAGGATCTTTCTGACAAAGCCATGTGTCCTCTCTCGCTAATTCGGATTTATTATTCTGAAGTTCGATGGCACTAAGATCGCGCAAGTCAAAATCAGTATATCAGAGCAATTGAATATCGCTATGGTTTTAGGCTGCAAAATGATTTAGCTGTGGTAAAAAGGTATTAGTGCCTGGAGTCGGTTGCAAAACCCACTCATTGAGAGTAATTTTTAATCTTGCCACTTTGTTTGGGCAGGGTTTTATCAGGGTTGATTATTTCCTATATGAAGTCCACGGACACCGACAAATCCGATCATTCCATTTTGCTTATTGATCAGTGCGAAGTGCTACAGTCTCATGTGGCAGGGTGCTTACGTGATCATGGCTATGACGTTCATGTTACCGGAGACGTAGAAGAAGGGCGGTCGTACTGGCAACAAAAGCAGCCTGAAGTGGTCATCTGTGGTGCATCAGCGCCGGATGTAGATGGGCTGGAATTACTGCGGGATATCAAAGCCGGGGATACTGATACTCAGGTGATTATGATTTCCGGTGCAGGCGGAATGGAGGAAGTGGTAAAAGCATTGCGATTGGGTGCTACCGACTTTCTGGTTGATCCTGTTTCCGATCCCGAAGTTTTGCTTCACGCAGTCAAACGCGCGCTCGAAGAATATGAGTTGATTTTGCAGAATAAACGTTACCGGGAACAGTTGGAAGAAACCAATCGAGAGCTGAAAAACAGTTTACGTTTGCTTAAGGAAGATCAAGAGGCTGCTCGAGCGGTGCAGCTTAAGATGTTGCCCCCGACCAGCAAGAAATACGGCAACATTCAAATTGAGTATGAGATTATACCGTCACTGTATCTAAGCGGCGACTTCATCGATTATTTTAGCCTGGGGCCCGGTCGCATCGGCTTTTATCTGGCGGATGTTTCGGGTCATGGCGCTTCTTCTGCTTTTGTCACGATATTGC
The DNA here is from genome assembly GCF_009746715.1 of Ketobacter sp. MCCC 1A13808. Lineage (NCBI taxonomy): Bacteria > Pseudomonadati > Pseudomonadota > Gammaproteobacteria > Pseudomonadales > Ketobacteraceae > Ketobacter > Ketobacter nezhaii. The sequence goes on along the minus strand of NZ_VRKW01000001.1, from coordinate 135,313 downwards.
TGAAAACCATGGCGAACCGGGTCAAGCAACAGCACCGTAATTCTGAGCGCGACGGTCTGTTACCAGCCCAGATTCTTAAAAAGGCCAATCAGGACTTATTACCTTTAGGTTTAGGTAAGCATCTCGCTGTATTTTGTGGTTATATCGATTGCAACTCGGGTAAACTTATTTATAGTTGCGCTGCACATTTTCCTCCCCCAATTTTGGTAACAGAAGGTAAATCAATTGCTTTGCACGGGAAGGGTTTGCCAGTCGGCATTTTTGATGAGGTTAATTATGAAAATCAACAGGTTAATATCGGAAAGGAGTTTCACTTGGTGATTCTTTCTGATGGTATTCTGGAGGTTATGCCGCAGAACTCGGTCGCTGAAAAAGAACAGTACCTTATGGAAATCATAAGCAAGGGCATCCATAATGTAGGTGAGCTTGCAGATCATCTCGGGCTACACACCAAAGAGGTGGTACCGGATGACATAGCGTTGATGACGGTATCTTGTTCCGGAGCGGAATCCGCTTGAGTTCATGGCCCGTGTCAAGAATCAGTAATAGGGGCAGGTAGTAGTAATTCTATGGCTGAATCCAATTTCGGAAAAGCAATGTACGCGGTCCATCAGGGCACTTATGTGGTGAAACTCATAGGCGAAATACGTGTGCCAATCTGCTCTACATTGGACGCGTTCATTGAGCGAATGTTTACCGATCGACGCCTGTCATCGGTGTTGATCGATCTTAGTGAAACATCGGTGATTGATAGCACAGCGCTGGGCTTATTGGCTAAGATTGCTGTCCGGACCCGTAAGCAATTCCAGCAAAAACCGCTTATTATCAGTACCCAAGATGATGTTACGCGGATCCTGGATACAATGGGGTTTGAGAAGGTTTTTAATATTGTGTACGAAAGGCCGGTGCGCAGCCCGGAATTAACAGAAATACCCAAAGTGCCGTGCGACGAAAACAGCGCATTCGATAAGGTTTTGGAAGCGCACCGGGTGTTAATGGACATGAACGACAACAACCGGGAAACCTTTAAGGATGTGGTTGCCGCACTGGAAAGCAGGGCAGCGGAACCGGTCACATCCGAAGCCTCAAGACATCAAGATTCCACCACCAAATTACACCGGATCAATTAATTCTCTGTTTTAGTAATGTTTCCAGCTTAGCCTGATCCTTGGCGAAGTTACGGATCCCTTCCGCCAGCTTTTCGGTAGCCATAGCATCCTCATTCAACTGCCATCGGAAGCTTTGTTCATCCAGGCGTTTGTGTCGCGGGTCCGAAGAGGTCATGTCGGGGCTCAGGCTTCGTGTCAGAATTGCCGAATCCTGTTCCAGCTCACCCATGAGTTGAGGGCTGATAGTCAGGCGATCACATCCTGCCAGCGCTTCAATTTCTCCGGTGTTACGGAAGCTCGCCCCCATCACGATGGTGGCGTAGCCGTATTGCTTGTAATACCGGTAGATGCGGGTAACGGATTGTACGCCAGGATCGTCGAAGGGCGCGTACTCAGTCGTGCCGGTACTGGATTTATACCAATCCAGAATACGGCCGACAAAAGGGGAGATCAGGGTAATGCCGGCTTCCGCACAGGCTACAGCTTGGCAGAAACTGAACAGTAAGGTGAGGTTGCAGTTTATGCCTTCCTGTTCGAGCTGCTCAGCGGCCTTAATGCCTTCCCAGGTTGACGCGATTTTTATTAGTATCCGGTCTTTTTCTATGCCCAGGTCGCGATACAGCGAGACAATGCGTCGCGCTTTGTTAATGGTGGCTGCAGTATCGAAAGACAGCCTGGCATCGACCTCGGTGGAAATCCTGCCCGGAACGACGTTCAGGATCTCATTGCCGATGTTAACTGCGAGGCGTTCGCAGATTTCATCTACTTCCCCGGTTGAGCTTTGACGAATACTGCGATCAATCAATGGCTGGTATTCTTCGAGTTCCGCTGCCTTTAAAAGCAAGGATGGGTTGGTGGTGGCATCGATGGGCGTGTAACGACGTATAGCGTCTACATCACCGGTGTCTGCTACCACGGTGGTCATTGATCTCAATTGCTTTAGTTTGTTAGTCATTTTACAGCCTTGTAGCTTTTGGACTGGGCATCACTGCCTGGAATAATCGGTAGTTGCCGTGCTCAGCCGTCCAGTTCAGGAAGAAACGCCGCAGCCCTGCGGATCACTTCAACGTCGGCCCCGGGCTTATGCGCGTTTTCACTCAGGTAGCGCCGCCATTGTCTTGCGCCCGGGCGGTTTTGAAACAAGCCGACAATATGACGACTAATATACTTCAGATGTACCCCTTGCTGCATCAGGGTTTCGGTATAATCGCAAAGCTGAGCAATAATTTCATTTTCATTTAAAGTCGGGGTGTTGCGGCCGAATATTTCCTGATCCACCGTACGTAGTTGCATCGGGCTTTGATACGCAGCGCGCCCCATCATCACTCCGTCAATCCGTTGCAAATGCAGGCGACTTTGCTGCAGGTTCTCGATGCCCCCGTTGATGATGATTTCTAAATGGGGAAACTCGGCTTTCAACAGATAAACCCGATCGTAATTCAGAGGCGGAACGTCGCGGTTTTGTTTTGGGCTTAGACCTTTCAGCCAGGCTTTACGAGCGTGAACGATAAAGGTGCGCACTCCGGATTCTGCGACTAATGAAACAAAACGCTGCAGGTCTTCATAATCGTCTTGCTCATCAATCCCGATCCGGCACTTAACGGTTACCGGAATGGATACGGCGCTGATCATGGTCGCGGTGCATTGAGCTACCAATTCGGGATCGGCCATCAGGCAAGCGCCGAACCGGCCGGATTGAACCCGGTCACTAGGGCAGCCAATGTTCAGGTTCACCTCATCGTAGCCGTAATCCTGGGCCAGTCGTGCACAAAAGGCCAGCTGTTCAGGATCGCTGCCACCCAACTGCAAGGCAATTGGATGCTCGCAGGGTCTAAACGCCAGATGCCGTTCCTGATCGCCATGTACTAAGGCGCCGGTGGTTACCATCTCCGTATAAAGCAATGACTGCTTAGTGAGAATGCGGTGAAAGCCGCGACAAATCGAGTCTGTCCAATCCAGCATGGGCGCGACCGAAAACGCTCTGTTCAGTGATTTACGTTCTAATTCAATGTTTTGCATAGGGCTCTGGCTGCTACTGCTTTGTAGCAATCTGGCAACGGGTGGTGTGCTACAAACTCGCGAAATTAATGTTAACTGAGACTTCGCACAAAGGCCGGCGGGTATGTGCGACGTAATGCGGAAGCGGTTCAGCTAAGGGGAGGGAAGATACACGGAAATGCAGAAATTTGACAGTAAGCAGGAAACTCCATGCCCATATAAAGACGTATCTTGCCCCCCCAGTAAAGCGGGTATTGGCTCAGGTCGTGAGCGATCCGCCTAGGATCGGGTGATGTCTCGTATTACCGGTTTATTGCTTTGATGCGCAGTGCTTCACGGCTGTAGCTCTTAGCTCAGAATCCCTACAGCCATGGCAAGCAGGATACCGATTAGCAAATACGTTATGAAGCAGACCCAGTTATCACGATCCGGTTTAGCCACTAATTCGCCGTTAATGTACATATTTCTAAGGCGTTCTGCGTCGGATTTGCTGGTCAGTCTACACAGGTTGGCGTCGTAAAGGACGTCCTCACCTAATGTATCAACAAAGCGCCCATCCGGTGCCTTTACAACATAATAATCCCCATGCCGTTGTATTGTTGTATGCATACGAGTTGCCAGATCGTTAATCGGGCTTAAAGGTGCTTTTTTACGAGTTATCGGGTTTTTTATCGCGCTCTGGAGTCCGTTCATTGCCATGCCCTAAATTTGTTTTCTTTGAATAAATTAAAATGATGACGCCGCAATACTCGCTACCGGTCGTCGATTTACTGCAGTTCAAATTAGTCGGTTCAATTGGCTTTTAAAGGTACTGTATTAATTGTGCTCACGCCTGTTAGGTCGTGTGGTAACAAAACGTCTGCCTACACGCCGGTCGCTCTCAGCAATTCAGGCGGCGTTCGTTCAGGGCTGTATTACATAAACCAAATAGCACGGTGTTTTGTTGCGACTTGTTGTTGCCCCAGTTTTATTAAATCAGATTTTTCTAGCGTGGTCTCTATCAAATTTCAAGTTATTTCCAAGTTTAGGGGGCTTGGGTTCAGTGATCTTCACACGGACTCACGCAATCTGGCTATGGCCAAACACGCACGATAACTTTGTCAGTAATCGTTTTTTAGGCCTGCTCAATTGGGTCAATAAAGTATTATTAATCAATCAGATATTGTGCTTATCAATGTTCAGCTTTAGGATTTGTCGGCCTTTTTAATGTGAGCGGGTTCTGTTCGATAACCCGGCATTTCTAACACCCATTCGGGTAAGTCCTTTTTACTCTGCACACTACTGGATATAATTGCGCCCCCTCACCTCAATCACAGGAAACTTTGTTATGACTGTCAGAACCCGTGTTGCCCCGTCACCCACCGGTGATCCCCATGTGGGAACCGCGTATATCGCTTTATTCAACCGGGTTTTTGCAAGCCAGCACGGTGGTCAGTTTATTCTGCGGATTGAAGATACGGATCAGGTGCGCAGCACTGCTCAGTCGGAAGCCATGATTCTGGATTCACTTCGCTGGCTGGGGTTGGAGTGGGATGAGGGCCCGGATATTGGTGGTGATTTCGGTCCCTATCGCCAAAGTGAGCGTAGCCATCTTTATAAAGAGCATGCAGAGCGACTGGTGGCAAGCGGCCATGCTTTTCACTGCTATCGAACCCCTGAAGAGCTGGATGAGTTGAGAAACGCCCGTAAAGCTGCAGGCAAACACTCCGCTTTAAAACCCTCTGACCTAAAGCTGGAAGCCGATGAAATCGAGCGCCGCAAAGCCGCTAATGCTCCTTATGTCATTCGCATGGAGGTACCGGAAGAGGGTCGTTGCGAAGTGGAGGATTTGCTGCGAGGGACCATTGAGCTTGATTGGGGGCAGGTGGATGCGCAGATACTAATGAAAAGCGATGGTATGCCAACCTATCACCTGGCAAATGTGGTAGACGATCATCTGATGCAGATTACGCATGTGATTAGAGGCGAGGAATGGATTAACTCGGCGCCGAAACACAAATTGTTATACCAGTTTTTTGGGTGGGAAATGCCGGTGTTGTGTCATATGCCTTTATTGCGTAACCCCGACAAAAGTAAGCTCAGTAAACGCAAGAACCCCACCAGTATAAATTACTACAAACGCATGGGGTTTTTACCGGAAGCCGTGGTGAATTATCTTGGGCGCATGGGGTGGTCCATGCCCGCTGAACAGGAGAAATTTACCCTGCAGGAAATGACCGAGCAATTTGATATTCAGCGAGTGTCTTTGGGTGGTCCAGTTTTCGACACAGTGAAACTGAGTTGGCTAAACGGGTTGTGGATAAGGGAGTCTCTGACGGTTCAACAGTTGGCTACGAAATTCCGCGAGTGGGCATTTAACGAAGACTATTTGATGCAAATTCTGCCGCAGATTCATTCTCGCCTGGAAGTGCTCTCCGACGTGGCTAAATTGGCGGATTTTTTCGTTGCGGGATTATTGCCAGTGCAGCCGGAGCAATTCGAATTTACCAAACTCGAGCCCGAGCAGGTGAGAAAGGTGCTGCAATTCTGTGTTTGGCGCTTTGAAACTCAGCCGGATTGGGATAAAGAGGTGATCCACCACTCGCTGACAGTGTTATCAGTGGCGATGGGGTTGAAACTAAAAGACTTTATGATGCCGTTGTTCGTGGCTGTTTCCGGGCGCACCACGGCGCCGTCGATCATGGATGCTATGGCAATATTGGGCTCGGATATGACGCGCGCACGCTTACGTTTCGCGCTCGAGCTGCTTGGTGGTGCAAGCAAAAAAGAAACCAAAGCCTGGGATAAACAGTATCGGGTCATTGAATTTTAGACCGATCCCCGAGAGCACAAAAGTGGTTGACACCCAACGGAATTCTCCCTAGAATTCGCAGCCTCTCCAGATCGTTAAGGGCCCTTTTTTCGTATTTAAATGCGCAAAAACAACGGCTTAGCAAGTTTTTTGATTTGGTAGAGGCGGAAAAATTGGGGCTATAGCTCAGCTGGGAGAGCGCTACAATGGCATTGTAGAGGTCGGCGGTTCGATCCCGCCTAGCTCCACCAAATTTTGACGCAGCTCTCGTGTTGCGTCCCCTTCGTCTAGTGGCCTAGGACACCGCCCTTTCACGGCGGTAACAGGGGTTCGAACCCCCTAGGGGACGCCATTTTCTTGTTATAAGCGTCTGATTTAACAGTAATATATAATCAGAATGTGAATTTTGCGGTTTATATGGAGATTGTATCTGTTCCCGCAGTTCGGCCATATAAACCTTCCGGTATTCGAATCCGTCTACATCCCACTCCACTCAATGTCTTCTCTTTCTCCGTTTTGCTTTGTGCCGCAGCATGTTAAAACTTGTCACTGCCCTAATAAAGACGATTGTTTCTTTTACCCTGTAGTGTCTATATTAATTACACTACGATAGGAATCATTGTCGCAGGCCGCCTTGGGGGGGAAACTTTGCGAGCAGATCCAACTTTTTTAGGAGCTGGGCTTGTTGAGTTTTAGGCTATTGAAGATAAGGATTGGTGTATTCAGACGTTTTGCAATTCGGGCACTGTCGGAAGTTATTAGTCAGTAGAGAAAACGTCTGCAAAGCACATACACGACAAGGATCAACGGATCAATGGGGCGCTTTATACTGCCGTGTAAGCAATTTCTGCCGGAAGCTGAGGCTTCTTCTCTACACCTAATTTGTTTTGTTTTTCCTTTAAATTCAGATGTTTCCATAATTCTTCTAAATTCCTGTTTAACTTGCGTGTGGTCTGTCTTTATAGATATAAAAGTCGTCAAATGGAGTGGTTATATGGATGTAATCAAGACTCTTCGCCCCGGGGATAGTGGCACTAAAAAACTGACCAAACGTTATGGGGATAAATTAGTCTGTGTGCGGTACAGAAAGGACCAGGTAACACAGCGACGCTATACCACCATAGAGCTGATTGTCGATGAAGGGCCCATCGGGGCTGCAGAAAGAGACGAAATCGCTGATGAAACCCTGTAAATCAGGTTATACAGTAGCCTAGATTGATGTTTAACGTTGCTCTTGGCTCGATGACCCCTCAGTTTAGTCCTTAAGGCTGATGTACTTGTGTAGCCCTGTGTTACTATTCTGCTTGACCAAACAATAAAGAGGGAAATCGGCGGTATGAATCTGAAAATAAAAACATTATTTCCTATGTCCATGGCGGCAATGATCCTGATTGCCGGTTCCGTTCAGGCAGAGACTCCGGAAGAGAAAGGCTACGCGATTTTTAACGAAGCGGAGGTGCGTGGCGATGGCTATGTCGATAGCCAGTCCGACATGGTAATGATTCTGAAGAACAAGCAGGAAGCGACCAGTGAGCGTGAAATGTCGGTAAAAGGCATGGAAGGCAGCGGCGATGAAGGTGATAAAACGTTGATGGTGTTTTTAACTCCCCGGGACCAAAAAGGGACGGCGCTGTTGACTCATCAACACGACGGGCGGGATGACGACCAATGGCTCTACCTTCCCGCGTTGAAGCGGGTCAAAAAAATCGCCTCCAGTAAAAAGTCCGGGCCGTTTATGGGTAGTGAGTTCTCTTTCGAGGATATTGGCGGGCAATCTCTGGAAGATTACACCTATAAATATTTAAAAGACGAAAAGTATGACGGTCAGGATTGCTTTGTCGTTGAGAGTTATCCGAAAGACAAAAACTCAGGGTACACTCGCGTCGTAACCTGGGTGGATAAAGAGCATTATCGAACCTTGAAAGCAGAATTTTATGACCGCAAGAACAGTCATTTGAAAACCATGACCTCATCGGGATTCAAACTGTATCTGGATAAATTCTGGCGTCCTGACGAGCTTTTGATGGTGAATCACCAGACCGGCAGAAGCACTGTGTTGCAGCAGAAAAACACCAAGTTCGATACCGGCTTGTCCGATTCGGATTTTAATAAAAACAGTTTAAAACGAGCCAGATAAGTCATGTAGAAGCCGTATCAGTTTAATCGGGTACGGCTTTTAAACAGAGGGCGTTTGGCTGCAAGCTGGCCAGGCAAAAGGTAGTACAATAATAAGAGCTGTTATGCGGTTAACACAGTTAATAGCATCGGCGCTGGTTTTTCTGTTCTGCAATTCTGCAATGGCGGTGTTCGAACCGCTATTTGAAAATGGGGAGTGGAGCGCTCAGACCGGAGCCGAGTACCGATATTTCAAAGACCCAGGGGATTCTGGTCAAGGGCAGAATGCCATTGCATTACGGCTCTCTGCTGAATATTACACGTCATGGAACGACGATCAGGATTTGTTGACCTTCACCCCTTATCTGATTCTGGATGGCCAGGATGAGGAACGGACCCATGCGGATATCCGTGAATTACTTTGGGTTCACGTTGCCGATGATTGGGAGCTGCGTTCAGGGATTACCCGGGTTTTCTGGGGAAGAACAGAGTTTAACCATCTGGTGGATTCCATTAACCAGTTGGATTTGGTGGATGGCGATGATGAGAAACTGGGTCAGCCAATGATTAATTTGTCCGTCGTCGATGACTGGGGCATTTTTGATTTCTATCTGTTGTTGGGGTTTCGGGAACGAACCTACCCTGGTTTGGACGGGCGCTTGAGAACCCCTATACCGGTTGATACGGATAACGCCAGGTATTCCGCGGATACCAGCCCACAAGACGTGGATTTCGCTTTTCGTTGGCAGCGGCCCCTTAACGATTACGTGGAGGCGGCGTTCTCGGTTTTTTCCGGTGTTGACCGGGAGCCCTGGTATTCCTGGAACTTCAATTTAAATAATCCCATGTTGGTGCCGAATTACCAGCACAAAGACCAGTTTGGCTTGGAGCTGGAATACATTTACGAGGGGTGGGCTGTTAAGTTCGAAGGTATTGGTGTGCGCAGCTCGCGGGAAAATTATCACGCAATGGTCGCAGGTGTGGAATACGGATTTTACGGTCTGTTCGGCAGCAATATTGATATGACCCTGATCACTGAATATATGTATGATTCACGTGATGATGCGACGCCGGGTTTCCTGGAGCATGATGTGGGTATTGGTGGAAGATTCAACTTTAACGATGAATTTGGTACGGCGATGCTCGGTGGTATCTTGTGGGATCCGGACAGCGAAGAAAAAGTGATTTCATTTGAGTATGAGCGACGTATCTTTAGCGATGTGCTGCTCGAAATTCAGGCTGTCACCGTATTGGAGCGCGCGCAACGTGTTCCGAGGAATCAGACGACTGCTCAGGCTATTAGCTCTCTCATCAACTCAACGGTTATAAACCCGGATGATTTTGATTACCGGGAAATTGTCGATTTCCTGTCGGATCTGGTTGACGAAAATGGCTATGATTTTATTTTTGATCCTGCCTTTGGGTTGGACGTCATTCAGGAGTTTCAGCGTCTTTCTGATACCGGTAGAAAGCTGAGTATCATCGAAAGCGATGATTATATCCAATTCAGGCTGACCTATTATTATTGAGATTATTGGCTCCCTTTGTACTTGATTCAGGCTATGGATTGCCTGTGTTAGGTGTTCTACATTCCATCTCTGCAACGCCCCCCTTACAGAATCTGTTGTCACGGAATCAACGAATTACGGCTATTAAGGTCTATACTGACTGAATGTGGTTCAGAGTGCAGCTCAGGTTATGGTAAGGGAAGAAAAGCTCCAGAAGGATAGAAAGATTTTGCGCAAGATCGACTCGAATCTTGCCAGCCACAGCCGTTATCTTGTGGCAGCCAACATTTTGGTGTTCGTGTTTATAGCGACGGTAGGTGGATACTACGTTGTTCACGCCAGGACTACCGTGTTGGCAGCTTTAGCCCTGTTGCTGCTCAGCATGGGCACCATGTATTTGGGGCTGCGTTTCGAAAGCACCTACGGAGCTGGACCAGCGCGCTGGCGTCAGGTCTATATCGGGCTGATGATTGCCACGTCCGTTTACCTGGGTACCTTTTGTGCCTCATTGATTTTGCTTGATCAGATCAGCGTCAATTCCTTTCTCATCACGCTTTATATTGTTGGTTACTCAGCAACCAACAATGTGGAGTGGTCGCCTTACCATAAATTTAACGTGATTCGCCTACTGGCGTTGTTTTTGCCAACGATAGTGGCCTACTTTGCCATTGCCAATATTAACGGGCTCTCCATTGCGGTAGGGTTATTGGTGGTATTAACCATGCTGGTAAGACAGTCGCGCCTGATGACAATTCGCCATTGGGATAATGTCAGAGTGCATCATGAATTGCATACCAAGGCTCGAGATTTGTCTCATGCGGTCCACGAGGCAAACGATGCGAGCCAGTTCAAGACTGAATTTCTTTCCAATATTACTCATGAGATCCGTACGCCCATGAATAATGTATTGGGAATGCTGGCGCTTCTGGATGATACGGAGCTGAGTCAGCAGCAGCGAGAGCTGCAAAAGGTGGCCGTACATTCCGGTGAAGCATTATTAAGCTTGATCGATGATATTGTGGATTTTTCCCGTATTAGTTCAGGCCAGATTCAGTTAAATGAGGACGTGTTCAATGTTAAACGCTGTATAGATCATACATTGGAGCTGCTGGGACCAAGAGCACACGAGCAAGGAATGGAGATTAGTTGTGCCTATCAAGCGGATATTCCGGTGCGTGTTAAGGGCGACCAGAATCGTTTGATGCAACTGGTAAATAATCTGGTATCCAACGCGATTAAATACAGTGCCGGCACCGAGATTACATTACATGTTGACCTTACAAAGTTGTCTGAAGCAGAAGCCGAGCTCAAAGTGCTGGTAAAAGATAACGGCAAGGGCATTGATGCAGAGCTGCAGGATCGCCTATTTGATGCATTTTCGAAAAAGGTAAATTATGCTCAGGGTGGAACTGGCCTGGGTTTGGCGATCAGTAAAGGGTTGGCAGAATGCATGCATGGCCAGATCGGATTTGAATCGAAGCCGGAGACCGGCTCGGAGTTCTGGTTTACTGCCCATTTACAACTCTCCACTCAGCAAGCCCAAAAACCCGCCGCGGTCAGAGAGCTGGTAGGTAAGCGGGTGTTGATTGTAGGCGCCGGCGAGGGCGTGTTGGATTCGTTGGTTTCTCAGTTGGTAGATTGGGAAATGGTTGTGGAATCCGTTATCGACCGAGATTCCGTAGTCAAATTGTTGAAAGCTGATCAACAGGCCGATAGGGGTTACCATCTGGTTTTAATAGACCTTCCTGTGACTCAGGCTATTGATTTGCAGCTTGTTGAACAAATACGCCATGAACCGGAATTAGACAGCGTACATCTAGTGGTGCTGTCGTCATTGGCGCAACGGGCGGATGCGCTCAGAATTGATATTGAGCATAGCCATCATCTGCATTGGTTAAGCAAGCCGGTAACGCAGGAAAAGCTTTGCAGGGCTTTAATCGAAAGTTTCGGACTGGATCAGCCGCTGCCGGAAACAAGTGAACGTAACGAACCAGGTGAAACCGAAGTAGATGGACGTCGTATATTGCTGGTGGAAGATAATGCCGTTAGTCAGTTGGTCGCCAAGGGCATGCTAAATAAGCTGGGTTACGCCGTGACTTCGGTAGTGAACGGCAAGGAAGCGCTCGGTATACTGGAAGAAAAAGTGTTCGATCTCATTCTAATGGATTGCGTTATGCCGGTGCTGGATGGTTATGAAACAACACAGGCCTGGCGTGAAACGGAAGTGGCATCGGGCAATCGGGTGCCGATTATTGCAATGACCGCCAGCGTGGTAGAGGGTGAGCAGCAGCGTTGCCTGTCCTGCGGTATGGATGATTATCTTTCCAAGCCTGTTAATGTCGAGGAGCTCAGTGCTAAAATCCGGCAATGGCTGGGTGCAAAAGACGACGTCTCGAGTCCGACCGAATCCGATAGAAAAACCGCATAAAAAAGGAATCAGAATGAAAGTGCTGCTGTTGGGGGCGACCGGCTTAGTGGGCCAGTCTTGTCTTACTCATTTGCTGAGTTCCTCCGTTGTAAATGAGGTGATTGCCCCGACACGCCGTTCACTGCCAGTAAGGGATCGCAAGCTTTACAATGTGTTGGTGGATTTTGAGCGTTTGGATGAATATCCGGAATTGTTCGATGCGGATGTTATTTTATGTTGCCTGGGGACCACTATTAAACAAGCAGGTAGTCGTGCCCAGTTTAAGAAGGTGGATTACGAATATTGCATAGAAGCTGCTGAACTTGGGCGGGCTCGTTGTGCGAAGGCATTCCTGCTGGTTTCTGCGGTGGGTGCATCTGCTCAATCCATGGTGTTTTATTCTCGCGTGAAAGGGAAGCTGGAAACCTACCTGCGTGCGTTAGAGTATCCGGTGTTGTCAATTTACCGGCCTTCGTTACTATTGGGCGACCGTCAACAAAATCGACTAGGGGAAGAGCTGGGTGCGAAGGTGATGTCGCTCCTGAATCCTTTGATGGTCGGCTCTATGACCCGGTATCGGTCTATATCGGCGGACACCGTCGCCCGTGCGATGGTTAATGAATGTGTGCAGTTGGATCCTAGTCCGAAAATGGCCAAGGTAAACCTGTACACCCATCAACAGATTGTTAAACTGGCAGACGTCTGATTCTCAACATTTACGAGGTAACTACTGTGCAGATTCTTACCCCTGATTTGTGTGACGCCCATCCCGAAAGTGTTCGTATTGTGGAGCCCATATTTACCAATTATGGTGGTAAAGTCGCATTTGGCGGCCCTATCGTGACGATCAAATGCCATGAAGATAATTCGGTTGTGAAAGAGCAGGTGGGTACATCCGGCAACGGCAGGGTATTGGTAGTGGATGGCGGAGGCTCATTGCGGTGTGCGCTGCTCGGCGATATGCTGGCAGAAAAAGCAGCGGTAAACGGCTGGGCAGGTTTGATTATTTACGGATGTATTCGTGACGTGGACGAGATTGGAAAAACCGACCTGGGGGTTCAGGCGTTGCGCACTATTCCTATAAAAAGCAACCGGCAGGGAAGAGGGGATCTTGATATCCCAGTGAGCTTCGGCGGTGTAACTTTCTTACCCGGTGAGTTTGTCTATGCCGATAATAATGGTGTGATTGTGTCCCAGAAAGCGCTCGAGATGCCCTGACATTTATTAATTTTCCCGATCATTAAAAAGCCCGCGATGCTCAGGAAGCACCGCGGGCTTTTTCAGAACAATAATTTTTAGCTACTGCCTGTTTTTACCAAAATACTGACGCTGGTGTGCCGATGTTATGGCAGCAAGTGTGAGACCGCATCACGTTCTTCTGCTAGTTCGGTTTCTGTAGCTTGCATTTTTTCACGGCTGAAGTCACTGATGTCCAGGCCTTGAACAATTTCCCAGTCACCGTTTTTGCACACGCAAGGGAAAGAGTAAATCAATCCTTCCGCTATGCCGTAGCTACCGTCGCTATAAACGCCCATGCTGGCCCAGTCACCTTCGGCAGTGCCGAGTGCCCAGTCTCGTACATGGAAGATAGCCGCGTTGGCAGCGGAAGCGGCACTGGATGCGCCACGAGCTTTAATGATGGCTGCGCCACGTTGTTGCACGACAGGGATAAACTCGTTGCGGTACCAGTCTTGCTCAATTTTGGGTTCGGCCGCTTCGCCAGAGATCAAAGCTTTCGAAATATCAGGATACTGAGTAGAAGAGTGGTTGCCCCAGATGGTCATCTTGGTGATGTCGTTGATCGAGCTACCGGTTTTCTGAGCCAGTTGCGTGAGGGCGCGATTGTGGTCCAGGCGGGTCATAGCGGTGAACTGACGGGGGTTAATATCCGGAGCGTTGCGTTGAGCAATCAGCGCATTGGTATTTGCAGGGTTCCCAACTACCAATACTTTGATATCGCGGCTGGCATGATCGTTGATCGCTTTGCCCTGAACGGAAAAGATGGCGGCGTTGGCTTCCAGAAGATCCTTGCGCTCCATGCCGGGTCCGCGGGGGCGGGCACCAACCAGAAGAGCATAATCAGCATCTTTGTAAGCAACGTTAGGATCGTCGGTGATCACCATGCTGTGCAGAAGCGGAAAAGCACAATCGTCCAACTCCATCGCTACCCCTTGCAGGGCGCCCAAGGCAGGGGTGATTTCCAGCATCTGCAAAATGACCGGTTGATCCGGGCCTAACATTTCGCCTGCTGCAATACGGAACAATAATGAATAGCTGATTTGACCGGCGGCACCGGTAACGACTACGCGTACAGGTTGTTTCATTGGTTTTGATCTCCTGTCATCCTGTTTTAAGACGGCACAATTCTATTCATCTGAAGAACTAAATACCAATTTATTTGAGGGCGGCAGACAATCTGGTTCATTTCCGAACCATTTTGGGACTGATTGGGGGCGGGAGAGTGGAAGTTAGCCAGAGAAGGCTAAACGTCTTCGTTAATATAGACCCCTTCTCGGCGTACCGTTGCCGGATTATTGCTACCGGCGTTTTGAAGTAGCGTCTTCAATTCAGGGCGCAGTGCTTGATGGGCGTTGCGCCGATCTCCCCGCCGTCGGTCCAGGCTCACCGGAACAGAATTTTTTCGCCGGTCCTTACTGCGGGCGCGGCGTTCAGAAAATTTAGGGAGCTGTTGGGGGTCGGACTGTTTGGTCGCTTCAGAGGAATACACCCGAATCGAGCGATTTGATTTTAATCGCTCAATTTGACGGTTATGTATCATCGGCATTAACAACATGGCTGACTCTTTTTTGACGTTTATACTCAGTAAATTACCTTATATTTATAATATCGGCCAATTTGGGGAGTGCTTTAGGGAAACGTTAATGCGCTCAAGATCACTCCGGCCTGATCAGTAATCAATCAATTTTGCTAAGTTGTTGAATTAAATGCAGGAAATTGTTAGACAAATCGCTGTGTCGGGTCTATTTTCAGTTTTAACAAGGACTTAGTTAGGTTCACCAGAAACCAATCATAACCCAGGGAGCGGGCGGCCAGATTTACTGAGGTTCGCAATGAACAACAAGTTGAAAGCCCCTTTCGACCGTCCGAATTTCTGGATAGCCACTTCAATATTGTCCCGAACGCCCGATTAAGCCGCCCGGTTTATGAAGCGCTTCTTTTTTTTACTGCACAATATGCAGCCACTTCGGTTCCGAGTGGTGCTTTGCCTTGGCTTAATGTTGAATGTCAGTGCTTTCGCATCCGACGCCCAGCTGTCTATTCTGATCAATAATGTGAATTTAGTTAAATTGGATCTTTCCAGCCATATCGAGCTGTTTCTGGACGAGAGTGATGCTCTTACTCTTGAGGAAATAACCACACAGGCTGATGATTCCTTTCGTCCGGCGGATGAGTACAGGCACCTCCTCCCGCTAGGAGAGCATACTTTCTGGATGCGAGTCAGGTTACGCGAAAGTGCCGCAGTTGCGCTCCTTGCCCAAAAATGGAAGTTGGTGGTTGAATCGACCGAACTGAGGGGGTCGGAGCTGTATTTTAAGGATGAGTCGGGTTTTCAACGCATCATCGCCGGCGACGGGCGCCATTTGGAATACTCGGTCCCCATCGATCCTGACAAAGCCACTGAAGTGTATTTTAAAACAAAGGTGATTGGCGCATTCAACCTGCCGGTGACCTTGTGGAATGCTGAAGCCTACCAGTTATATAAGCGTAAAACGCTGCCCGCCTGGGGGTTGTTTTTTGGCGGTTTACTTGCGCTCATACTCTATAACCTGTTCCTTAGTGTTTCCCTATCTGAAGGTACTTATTTTTATTTGGCGGCATTTTTAGTTAGCAGCACATTGGTGGCCGCTTCCGGTGAAGGCTTTTTCAGTCGCTATAGTTTTGAATTTGCGTTTATGCAGACCTTCAATTTCAGCGCTTATATTCAGTGTCTGGCCCTGGTTTGTGCGGTAGCGTTTACGCGCAGTTATCTCGGTACCAAAATTGATTACCCCTTGATGGATAGAATGCTGTTAGGTGCAGCATTAGGTGCTTTATTATTGGCGCTTTTTGTCGCGGTCGGTGTGTTGAATCAGCCTTTGTTTGTATTGTTGTTTATTGCGTGTAGCGCGTTGTTCTTTGTGCCGGCCATTGTTGCGTGTCTGAATGTGTCGCAACGCGCGACACGTTACTTCCTGGCTGGGTGGTCTGTATTCATGCTTGGCTATGTTATTTTCCAGTTAAGCGAGATCGGTATAATTCCAGTGAATGGCTTCACTATTCGATTCAAGGAAGTTGCACTTTGCTTTTTAGGCATCACCCTGTCCTTAGGTATAGCTGCCCGGATCCAGCGTGAGCGATTTGAGAAAAGGAAGGATGTCAGTTTGCAAAATGACACGATGCTGGAACTCAAGTATGCAGAAGAGCAATTACAGAAAAAAGTATTGCGGGATACGTTGCACCATTTTCCGGAACTGGATGTATTAGCGGGTGTGGCTCAGAAAATGATTGCATCACGGGCCTCGGACGAAGAGTCCGTTACTCTGGTTTTAGTGGAACTGCATCACCTTATCCAGGTAGAAAACCATCTGGGACACGCGGCAAAAAATGAACTGCTTACTCGTGCAACCAAGCGTTTAAGCATTATTTTGCGCAGCATTGCCGGGGTCGTTCCGCTATCGGAGTTTAAGGATCAATATGCCCCTATGGCGGTAATGGGTAACGGCGAATACGCGTTTTTATTGCAGTCAATGGATGACTGTGCGGTTAATATCGCAGTAGAGGAGGTCGAGTCCGCTATGCAGCGACCATTCTTCTATCAGGGTGTCGCATTGCAGCCGGGCGTTTCGTTCGGAGTCTCAAAATTAAGCGAAGTAGTGACTCAATTTAACGGCCTTTTGGAGCAAAGCCTGACGGCACTTTCTGCCGATAAAACCAAAAACCTGAGTAAAGGTTATCACCTGGAAACGGTAAATCAATATAACCCGCGTAATATCAGCCTGATCAACGAACTGCGTGCCAGTATTCAGGATGATCAACTTGCATTGTACTTCCAGGCTATTTACGATTTGCGCAGTAATAAAGTGTGCGGTATAGAGGTGCTCGTTCGCTGGAACAGCGCCCTGGAACACAGTGTGAACCCCAGCGAGATTTTTTATCTGGCAGAGGTGGGAGGCTTTGTTTCCGAACTGACGTTGAAAATGATCGATAAAGCCATTCACCATTATTTGGTCGCGGTTGATCCCCACCAAACCCCGCTTAAATTATCTATTAGTTTGTCGCCCAAGTGTTTGCGGGAGTCCGGCTTTATTGAAGAGGTGGGTTTCCTACTGCAAAAGAATCACATTCCAGCGCAGGTGCTTTCTTTTGAGATCAAGGAAGCGGCTATCATTGAAGATCCCAATATCACCCGGGAAGTGCTAAACCGTATCCGCGCCACGGGTATTGGGCTAACCATTGATGAGTTTGGAGTGTCCTACGGTAAGCCCTCGTATATGAGCAATTTGCCGGTTACCGAGGTTAAGCTGGATCAACGGTTGATCGGCAATCTGGATAGCCACTATGACCGGGAATCCTTGACTGAAATAGTGACCTTGTGTCGGGCACAGGATATTAAATTGGTAGTGCATGGGATCGAAGATGAAACTGCATTCACCAAACTTGAGAAGTTAGGCTGTTGCTTTGCTCAGGGCCATTATCTGGCAGCGCCGGTGAAAGCAGCTGATTTTCGTTTGCCTCGGTACCGAAATAAGAAGCAGGTTCAGCATTAAACTGTATAGTGGTATATTTATGGGTTATAGAGAACAGGAAAAGAATTATGTCCGTCAGCCATCCGGTTCAGACTTCGATTGAAACTAAAATGAATGCCCAGCTTGTGCTTTCACATCTTGAGGTGATTAACGAAAGTCATATGCACAGCGTACCGCCCAATTCGGAAACCCACTTTAAATTAGTGGTGGTTACCGATGCATTTGAAGGGAAGCGTTCAGTCGCTCGTCATCAGATTGTATACAAAATTCTGGCAGATGATTTGGCCGGGCCTGTGCACGCTCTTGCTTTACATACGTACACGCCTGCCGAATGGAACCAAGCGAACGCGAGTGCACCTGCATCGCCGCAGTGTCTGGGCGGTAGCAAAGCCGATCGACTTTAGCATGCGCTGAATCTAGTCGGTTTTTTCAACAAGGGTGAGAGTGGGCAGCCTCACGATATAAATGGTTACCCCGCAGGCAATGATAAACATGATTATCCTCACCGCCAGATACTTGCCGAAAAGCAGGGCTGACACGGTCATAGATAACCACATTACTACCAGTATGCTAATCTTCGCTCGCGTCGGAATCCCCTTGCCATTGAGATACATTTGAATATAGGGGCCGAGGTGGGGTTGATTCAGCAGCCAATCATGAAAGCGGGTAGAGCTTTTCGCAAAGCAGCTGGCCGCCAGTAACAGAAACGGGGTGGTGGGTATCAGAGGCAGGAAGATGCCGATCACGCCCAAAACCACAGCCAGCCAGCCTATGGCAATCAGAACGTATCGAATCACCGGGTTATGAAGATTTTGTGGGTCCATTGAGTTTAGAAGCGAAAAAGCAGCCCTGTTGCAAATCCAGTCGCTTCCCAGGTTACCTCATTTAACGTAGTTGTACCACGTGACCCATCCGCCAGATAGACAACGTCGGTACCCGGATTGGTGCGCCAATCTTCTCGATACCAGTTAAGCCACAAGCTGAATAATTCTGAAAAGCGGTATGCGTAAGAAAGTTGCAGCCCAAATCCGTTGCCACCGGCCCAGTGCTCGAAACTCTTAGGATGGGCGAAATCACTGCGCAGGTTCCAGTCCGCTTCAGCATGATAATCCAGTAAATGAAATTTTGCGTTCAGCAGTAATTCATGGTTTTGGGTTTCCATTTTCCAGCCCATTCCCATAACTATGGAATCCCAGCTTGTGATATAGGAGCTGTTCAGCGTGTTACGGAAGGGCCCCAGATTATAGGGGTTGTATATGTCCACGACCTGAAGTCCTTCGGTCATTAGCATTTTTTGAGTCTTGCGGGTGTAAGCCAGCATCGGTATCAATGATTGATAGGTATTGATCTGAAAGTGGTAAGCGGCTCCCAGGGTAATATCCTGCATCCGAGAGCCGTTTGCTGAAGAGTGACTGCGACTGTACTCCTGGCCTCGGTTATCGGTCTGGTAGTCAGAATCCTGCACACTACCGTCGCTCGCAATTCCGGTTTTATAATCCACAAACAACTCGGCGTTGGTCAGTGGCCCGCGTTTGAATAGGGTGCTACCCGACATCTGGAATTGTTTGAATTGTACATTCCGGTAGGTCAATTCAGACAGTATGTTCGGGCCTCCGTTGCCGCCTGCAATCTGCCAGTTAAGAGTGCCTTGGGTATTGCCATAACTAGTGTTAAATTTTACTTCAGCAGGCGCTGTGTCTGGGCCAAATGCCCACGCAGGTAATGTGCAGATTGAAAGCAATGAGCAGCTTACTATGCGCAAGAACTTCGTCAGGGTATGTGTATCCATGTAGCAGCGACCAGCAATATATAATTCGGGAGATTGACCGCCGGACTGCCCGTAAAGCGGCCCGGTATTACTTTCAGACTAGTCGAAAATTCAAAATGTAAAGATATGTAACCAGGATGAATGCATAACATCAGCCTCTTCAATGGCTTACATTTCAAATTAATTTTCTTACTCAGGGTGACAATAAGTTGGCGCATCAAAGTGATTTAGCCAGTGGGAATGACACGGAATTTCAACTCACCTATGGCAAACGGAAAAGTATCGGTATTTATGTCAGTGCTGAGCATGGTATCGAAGTGCGGGTGCCTTATTTCGTGTCGCGCAAGGAAGCAATGAGCTTCGTCTATTCCAAGCGCGTTTGGATTGAGAAACAACTCGCAGAGTTAGAGCGCCGTCCGAAACCCTATGAACCACAACTTCAGTGGGGGAATCAGTTTTACTTCCTGGGAGAAAAGCAGGTAATCGGCTATGATACGGCCCCCGCAGTGGAATATGTGGTGCCCGGCGCTGCCGCCGGTGACTCTGTTGCAACAGTAGAACGAAAATTAAAAGCCTGGTATCGAACGCAGGCCAGCGCCATCTATCACGAACGGCATGACCACTGGCGCCAGCAAATGCAGTCATTTGCGTTGTCTGCGTCCACGATAGAGCCAAGGCTGATGAAGCGGCGCTGGGGAACCTGTCGCAGCAACGGCCGTATCCTACTTAATACCAATTTGGTGAAGTACCCGTTGGAATGCATTGATGTCGTGGTTGTACATGAACTATGTCATCTCAAAGAATTCAATCACAGCACCCGGTTCTATCGGTTAATGACAATGGCGATGCCGCAATGGCGTCGTTGGGATGCATTGCTAAACGACCTTAGCCTGCAATATTAGGCTGGCTCCGATGTCGATCCTGGCCCGGCCCTGAGCATCACGATTGACTTGTATTTGTCACTTTTGATCATTGTTGCTAACCACGCCACTCGCCTAGCATTTAGAGCGCTGTTTATTATTCCTATCTCATTAAACGCGACACCCATCTATATAGAAAAGGGGCAGTAACGAATGTCTGCAGATCAAAGCGCATCGTTCAATGAATGTTTCGATATAACGTTAACAGCAGAGCAGCGCATGACACGGGAATCTTTGCGACGATTCGCCCGTGCTGAAATTCAATCCATAGCTCGCGCTTCAGACGAGGCGGGCCAGCCTCCTGCAGAGTTCTTTAATCGCATTGCCGAGCTGGGTTTGAGCCTGATGCCGATACCGGAAGCACTGGGGGGAGCGGGTATGATACGTTCGCCGGTTTCCAATATGTTGAACGCTGAGGATTTGGGTAAGGGGGACATGTCACTGGCGATTGCGGCGTTAACACCTTCGAGTTTCATCAATGTGCTGTTGGATCAGGCGTCAGAACGGCAACAGGAAAAATACCTGACTCCGCTGGCAAACGAACGTTTTCAAGTAGCTACCATTGCTTTGATGGAGCCGCGTGCCACTTTCGATGCCGCAGACATACGTACGAAGGCGTTCAAGGTCGCGACAGGGTATTGTCTGAACGGCGAGAAGACGATGGTAGCATTGGCAGCACAGGCACGCTTTATTCTGGTGCTGGCAGCGGACGAAAATAACCGGATCGCAGGCTTTATCGTCGATGGTGATAGTGCAGGTCTGCGCGTGACGGACGAACACTACATGGGGTTAAGACCATTAAATTTAAGCCGTGTTACGTTAAAGGATGTGCAAGTGGGCGTAGATGCGCGCATCGAACTCGATATTCGGCGCCTGACCGACCTGTCAGCAATCGGCCTGAGCGCCGTTACCGTTGGCTGCTGCGAGGCCGTGCTGGATTACGTTGTGCCCTATGTGAATGAACGTACCGCTTTCGGGGAGCCTGTTTCTCATCGCCAATCGGTTGCCTTCATGGTGGCGGATATGGCGACCGAGCTGGAAGCCATGAGAATGCTGGTGTATCGGGCAGCGTCGCGTGCTGAACAGGGATTACCGTTTCATGAACAGGCGTATTGGTGCCGTATATTTTGTGCCGAAAAATCCATGGAAATCGGTACTAACGGCATTCAGTTATTGGGCGGTCACGGCTTCATCCGAGAGCATCCGGTAGAGATGTTTTACAGAAACTTGCGGGCGCATGCACTGTTACAAGGTGTGGTAGTGGTTTAATCGAATCAGGAAGGAGCTTCCAAATCATGATTAATTTAGAGTTACCACAGAAATTACAAATGGCTCAGAAGATGAGCCACCAGTTGGCTCATGCGGTGTTCCGACCGATAGCACGAAAGTACGATAAAATCGAACATTGCGATACTCCAGAGGAGTTGATTCCGGTCGGGGCGATGCTGAAAAATGTCGGCATGAGTTCCCAGCGAACGTCGTCGGAAGGCTCTGCTGGTGTGAGTGAGATCAGCAACGGTGCCAATATGATGCAAGTATTGGCGACTGCAGAGTTGTCCTGGGGGTGTGTCGGATTGATGTTATCCATCCCGGGGTTGGGTTTAGGGAATGCGGCAATACAAGCCGTTGGCACGCCCCAACAGAAGCAAAAGTTTGGTCAGTTACATTGTGCTATGGCCATTACTGAACCTGGTTGCGGTTCAGATTCGGCCGCAGTTCAGACTACTGCACGGTTGCAAGGTGATAATTGGATTTTAAACGGTGAAAAAATTTTCGCCACTGCTGCACAGCGGGGTGATGCAGTGGTGGTTTGGGCGACTCTGGATAGGGGTAAAGGTAAAGCCGCCATTAAATCCTTCGTGGTAGAAAAAGGCACACCGGGAATGGAGGTGGTGCGTTGTGAAGACAAAATGGGTTTGCGGGTATCTGATACAGCCGCTATCGTATTCACCGATTGCAAAATTCCCAAGGACAATATTCTGGGCTCTGCGGAAATAGCGGATACCGCGGAGGCGCGCAAGAAAGCTTTTGGCGGCGTAATGCAGACATTCGATAATACCCGTCCGCCGGTTGCCGCGATGGCCTATGGCGTGGCACGCGCGGCTCTGGAGATCACGCGGGAGCTGCTGGAAAAAGAAGGAGTGGTATTCGATTACGGCAAGAGCCTTTATAACGGTAGTGCTCTGCAAGCAGAAATTTATCGCCTGGAAGCCGAGCTGGAAGCGTCGCGGCTATTGATACTAAAAGCAGCGTGGATGGCTGATAATAATCAGCCAAATTCAAAGGAGGCGTCCATGTGCAAAGCAAAAGCAGGACGGGTCGGTAATCGCATCACACTGAAATGCGTCGAGCTGTGCGGGTCATTGGGTTATGGTGAAGCCGAGCTGTTGGAAAAGCTGGCTAGGGATTCTAAAATCCTGGATATTTTTGAAGGTACCCAGCAGATACAACAATTGATTATTGCCCGACATGTGCTGGGAAAATCTTCCTCTGAATTAAAGTAATACAGAGGGAGCGAAACGGGGTCTGTAAGAGTGGTCCGGAACCGACCCTGACCCCGTCGATGCGGTTTACTGCTTGTAAACTAGTAAACCAGTGCAGCTTGAGTGACCAGCCAGGGGAAAGTTGTATATTTTCGGTAGTGGCGTGTCAGCTTAATTGCCTGATCTCCCCGGTTTATATTCTTATCGACGATGTAAGCCTTCCAATCGCAATGTCTATCGCTGAATTCTATTGTGGAATACCCGTTTTGCGTGGTGTTGAAATAGCGGATATGAGGGTTGGTCGTGCGCACAGCCGTGTTGGTGACAGCCTGCGCGACAAGTTGCTGTTCGCCCTGGGGAGTGGCTGCGCCGATCAAGTCAAAGAGCCCAGCAGACGTTACCGAGGGCGTCATGAATTCCACACCTAAATAGTTGTCAAAATCAAATATGGAACGCTTGTCGTAGTCCTTCTTGATATGCGATGCAATATAAGTGTGCAGATCGCCTGTTACTACGACAAAATTTTCAATTTTATTCAGGGCGACCTCGTTGTTTATCATATTTCTTTCATAGTCGAAGCCATCCCACGCATCGACATTGATGGGCAATTTGCCATTTTTTAATTTAATTCCCAGGCTGCCCATGTAGGTTTGGTTGCCGAGCAGCTTCCAGCGTGCACTGGAGCCAATGATGCCATTCAAAAGCCAGTCGCGCTGATCCGCACCGAGCAGTGTCTGTTGATCGCTACGCCAGTTCGAACAACCGTAAGGCAGGTAGCGCTCAAAAAAATCGCCCTCGCCACAGGGGTGGCCGGTTCGGTACGTGCGACCATCCAACATAAATAGATCCACCAGATTACCCAGCTGCACACGACGGTAATACTTTAGATAGCGGTGTGGATCCGTGGAATCTGCATTGACCTCCACCCGTGCCGGAATGTATTCGAGCCAGGCTTGTTGGGAATCCAGCATCAGTTGGTTGAGCAGAGCCGGGTCATTTCCGAAAGCCGGGTCGAGGGTATAGGGGTGATCCGGCGCGCCCAGGGTATGGCGTTCGTAATCCCAATAGGCGTCGTTTACAGTCTCGTGGTCGTCGCGGGTAATAATGAAGGTATGTTGCTCCATGGCTTGCTGTAGTAGCGGATCAGAACGGTAAGTTCGATAAAGATGACGATAATCGTCCAGATCCAGAGCCACCAGTCCGTCACTGGGCAGAATAATTTTACGGTCTTCGAAGGGCAGGCTTTGAAAGCGAGGGTCTCCTGCGGTCTCATAGATAAAATCCCCCAGGTGAAGCACGAAATCAATCGAGTCATCTGCGGCGATCTGGGCCATTACGCCATAGTAACCATTGGTATAATCCTGGCAGGTCAATAGCGCCAGTTTTAGGTGCTGCAGTTCGGCTCCGTATGGGGGGGCTGTGCGGCAACGCGCGGTTCGGCTCACCGTGTTGTTGTAAATAAAACGGTAATAATAGCGGATGTCCGGTTCCAGATAGCCATCCAAATCCAACGACACAGTGTAATCCCGACTGGGCTTGATGTGGGGTGCCTCAACCAGGCTTTCAAACGCGAGCTGCCTGAACTCCACGTCGTGGGCCACCTGGACAATGAGAGCTTGCCCCTGGCGATAGGCGCTGGGGTCGATCCGGGTCCAGAGCATCACGCCCGTAGGGGTAGGGTCACCGGAGGATACAGACAAGCTGAAGACCCGGGCCGAGTCCTTTGATAGTGGAGCATCAGGTGATATCAGTCCGGCTTGCGCCTGATCCGCGGTAACAGTGACAATAAAAGGAGTGGCGATTCCGGCAGCGATAAATGACAGAAATCTACGTCGATCAATCGTGTTCATTTAAGTACCCCAAGCTGTACTATTTATAAGTGAATCACCCATCACAAGCTGTGGATTCGGCATTGTGCCGGGTCAATGGATGACTCTTGTATCTTTTTATTATGTGATTTATGTTTCAGGCGGAAAACTTTATAACACCCTGATAAAGCAATATAATTAAGGCGGAACGAAAGTACAACTAAGTTCGTAAGTTTACATTACGTCAGATTTCAGGTAAAAACCCCCCGCCATTCCCCCAACAGAGAATCATCATGCCGGACAACGTAGTAAGCAATGCAGAATTGGTGAAGAAACAGCGCACCCAATTTAACAAGTTGCAGAAGCGGCTGCGTCGGGAAACCGGCAAAGCGATCGCTGACTTCAATATGATTGAAGAGGGAGACCGGATTATGGTTTGCCTGTCCGGTGGAAAAGACTCTTACACAATGCTCCATATTCTGATGGGGCTGCAAAAGAGCGCTCCCATCCAGTTTGACCTTGTCGCCGTCAATATGGATCAGAAGCAGCCCGGGTTTCCCGAGCATGTTTTGCCTCAATATCTGGACGCATTAGGCATCGAGTATTACGTAATTAATCGCGACACCTATTCGGTAGTAAAAGAAAAAATCCCGGAAGGCGCTACGACCTGTGGCCTGTGTTCGCGCTTGCGTCGCGGAACCCTATATTCTTTCGCTGAAGATATAAACGCTACCAAAATAGCATTGGGACATCATCGTGATGATATGGTGGAAACCCTGTTCTTGAATATGTTTTATGGTTCCCGGCTGTCTTCGATGCCACCGAAGTTATTGTCGGATGATGGCCGAAATATCGTTATCCGTCCGTTGGCTTATTGCCGCGAAAAAGACATCGAGAAATTTGCCGCGTTCAAGGAGTTCCCTATCATTCCCTGCAATCTTTGCGGCTCACAGGAAAACTTGCAACGACAGAATATTAAAGCCATGCTGCAACAGTGGGACAGACAAACACCGGGCCGAATCGAGCATATCTTCAGTGCAATGCAAAACATTAAGCTTTCACAAATGGCAGACCCTGCGTTGTTCGATTTTAGTCAACTTCAAATCGACCGTAGCGGTGAACGCAAAGTGTATGAGTTTGCGGATGATCAAACTATTGAGGGTAAACCCGCCAACGCAGCCGTACAAAAAATGGATGTGCTAAATCTTTAGCACGGATCGGGATCGGGAGAAAACCGCTGTTGTCAGGTAACGGATGCTGAATTACATATGGGGTGGTTTTTTTCTGATTGGTGCGCTGGTCAGCGCGCTGCGTTGTTTAAACGGGGACGTCGGAGCCTTCCAGGAAGTCATCCAGGCCAGCTTTGATATGGCGCAACTGTCTGTCGAAATAGCCTTGGGCTTGGTGGGCCTGCTGGCACTCTGGTCCGGTTTTTTTAGAATAGCCGAGCGTGCCGGCCTGATCGATAGCGTCAGCCGTTTGTTGTCTCCCTTTTTTACCCGCATCATGCCGGAAGTACCGAAAGGCCATCCGGCCCAGGGTGCAGTCACTTTAAATCTGGCCGCCAATATGCTCGGTTTGGATAACGCCGCCACGCCTTTAGGCTTGAAAGCCATGCAGGCACTGCAATCCTTGAATCCGCAGAAAGATACCGCCTCAAACGCGCAAATCCTGTTTCTGGTTTTGAACACGTCCTCTGTCACGCTATTACCTGTTACGATTTTTATGTATCGCGCACAACTGGGCGCCACTGACCCGACTCTGGTTTTTATTCCCATTTTATTGGCGACAGCAGCTTCATCTCTGGTGGGTTTATTAACGGTTATGGTGGTGCAACGTATTCGTTTTGATGTTGTGGTGCTGGCCTATCTTTTCACTATATTGGTTGCAATCAGCGCCTTTATTTATTGGCTGTCTTTTCTATCTTCATCACAGCTAACCGATGTATCTACTATGTTGGCAAACGGACTATTGCTGGCAGTCATCGTGCTCTTTATAGCTGTGGGCATGCGAAAAGGGGTTCCTGTGTATGAACAGTTTATCGAAGGTGCGAAGGAGGGCTTCGGCACGGCCATTCAATTGATTCCCTATCTGGTCGCCATGTTAGTTGCGATTGGGGTATTCCGCGCCAGCGGTGCATTAGACTATGGATTGGAGTGGATCAGGCTGGCGCTAACTAATGCCGGTATAAACGGGCAAATTGTAGACGCCTTGCCGGTCGCCTTTATGAAACCGTTCAGCGGTAGTGGAGCCCGTGCATTAATGCTGGATGTCATGAACACTCAGGGAGTGGATTCCCTCCCGGCGCTGATTGCCACGGTGATGCAGGGTTCTACTGAGACGACGTTTTATGTGCTCACTGTCTATTTCGGCGTGGTGGGGATTACCCGTATTCGTTATGCGTTGTGGTGCGGTTTGTTGTGCGATGCGGTGGGGCTTACTGCTGCAGTGATACTCGGACTGTGGTTTTTCAGCTGATTCTGCCATAATTCACCGTGTTTATAGCTTGTTGGGCGGCATTGTTAACATGAATATTGGTCGGATTGACCTTAACCTTTTAGTTTACCTGGATGTGTTGCTGCGGGAGCTGAATGTAACCCGCGCAGCGGAGCAGCTGGGCATCACCCAGCCTGCCATGAGCAACGGCCTTAAGCGGCTGAGAGTGCTGTTTAATGACCCCTTGCTGATTCGTTCCAGTGAGGGAATGAAACCGACAGAGCGAGCCCTGGATCTGCAACCGCGTGTCCGCCAGATTCTGGTGGATACGCAGTTTATGCTGGAACCGCGCCAGGAGTTTAAGCCCCTCACCAGTCGGCGTGTCTTTCGCATCATGGTAAGCGATTATGCTGAGTCTACTCTGATCCCGCCGTTAATTAAGCATATCCGCAGCGAGGCACCTAATATCATCCTGGATTTTCTTACCCCATCCGACGTGAGTTATCAGGACATGGAACAGGGTCGGGTCGATATGGCGATTAATCGTTTCGATGAAATTCCGCAATCGTTTCATCAGACCACGGTATGGAATGACACATTTTCCTGCCTGATCAATAAAAAAAATCCGGTGGCGACCAATTTTAATTTAAAATCGTATCTTAATGCGCAGCATATTTGGGTGAGTAAAACCGGTATGGGCGTGGGCTTTGGAGTCAACCCGGAAAAGTCCGGTGGATTGGGTTGGATTGATCAGGCGCTGCAGCGTATAGGCAGCAAACGTAAGATCACGATCTTTACGCGGCACTATCAAATGCCCGGCTTATTAGCACAAAACAATGATCTTATTGCAACATTGCCAACCAAAGTGGCCATCATGCAAGCGACCAATCCTAACCTGGTGATGTTGGATCCGCCTTTTTATATTCCTGAGTTTGATTTGAAAATGGCCTGGAGCCCTTTGCTGCACCCCAATGCGGGTCACCAATGGCTGCGTCGTTTAATTATGTACAGTGTTGAGCGCAGGGAGGAAGACGTGGTGTTGCCGGAAAAGCCAGCAGCAGAAGCGGCCGCCAGTGGAATTGACCCGTCGGATTTGATTTAAGCGGAGAGCTTAATAGCCTAAGTTACGTAATAGATTCCGGTGCTTTTCTGAGTTGATCCGGTTATCGGCCAGTGCGTCCGACACAAACTCAGTCGCATCGGGGATGATATCAAACAGACCGTAACCCTGAGCAGAAATTTCCGCTTGGGCCAGTATCTCATTCAATTTGAAAAAGGCATTACTTCGTCTGCCACCCTGATAATCCAACCAGGTTTGCATCATTGCGATGGGCAGATAGCGCACCGGATACCCGCATTCGATATTCAAATACAGTAGCTGCGCGTTGAGACGGCTAGCTTCGCTGAATTTGCCCTGACTGACGTGGTAGAAAATGGCGCATACCAGCCAGTTTTCACGAATGTTCCATTCCATCGCCGATTTGGAATCGAGGCTCTGAGCCACTTTTTCCGGTAGCTGATATTGAATGACCCATGCATTGATACTGAGCTGGTCCGATCGTATTAGTGCGTAGCGGAAATGCTCCAGTATGACGTGCACCTGTAATGACTTGCTGTGATGTTGTTGAGCTGACTTATCCAGAAAATTTAAAATCACCTTAGCCTGGTCGTATCGTCTATGGCGTAAATGGTCATGCAGTAGCGGACTGAAAACCTGCACCAGTCCGTTACTATTCAGTCCCGCAACATTCGACGCAGCCAGCGCATGTGCCTCGGCTATTCCGATCTGTGGTTTGATACCGCAATAGAAAATATACGCTCTCAGTGCCAGAATCAGATGATGCTTCTCTTTCGTCGTGGCCGCCAGGGCGCTGGAAAGAAACCGGTTACAGATTTCCAGCGCACCATTTAGATCGCCGCTGAGCATTTCAATTCGAGCCTGTATGTAAATTGAAACGATTAAACAATGCGAATTGGCGTTTACCTTTGCAATGCCGGCAGCAAGCTTAAGGTGTCGTTTTGCACGACTAAAATCACCACTAACGCAATAGTGGTGAGCCAATATGTTTTCGATGCGTGCACTGACACCCGGGGAAACCAGGGTATTGCTGTGGAGCGTATTCAGGTAATCCAGCAAACGGGTACTCAACGGTGAGTGCATGGCCTGCAATGCGACATAGATAATAGCCATATGGCATTGTAATTTATTCGCGGGATTGAGGAACAGTTGCTTGATGGTAGAGTCCGGATCGTGTTCGTATCCCGGCAACACCGAACGCAACAAAATGGAGAGTTCGTTTTGTGCGGCCTTGATATGTCCCGAAAGACTTAATGCCCAGCACCAGGCCAGGCGATCCTGATCACCCAGTGCAGGCGAAACATGGGTTTTGTTTTTGATCCATTCCAATACCATTTCAACGTCTATCAGACGTATTGCCGTTTTTAGGCATTGCTGTTTTATCTCTGCGATGAATTCCGATTGGCTATGATATTCCGCTGCATGGTAGGCTTCGGCAGCAAAGTCGTTTTCGATTAACCAATTGCAGGCTCTGGATACCATCGGGTCTTTGCAGCCGGGAGGCAAGTTTGTAAATTGCTCTTTAAGGTGTTCCTGGACCACCGGATGATAGCGATAACACAGCTTGTCGCTTTCGGTCTTGACCAGGATGCCGTTGATGGACTCCAGAATTGATAAGGATCGGGCACAATCAGGTGATTCCGTGACACGCATGCAGAGTTGTTTGTTGAAGCGGTTCAGAAATACGCTAGCCTGAATCAATTGTTTTACTGACTCCGATTGTTGCCGAACAAGAATATCGATCAGATTAAGTGTGAAAGAGCCGGAGTTGATTTCGATGTCGAGCCGGCTTTTAAGGTTGTTCTGTTGCAAAAAGCTAACAGCGAGACCGGCTCCGTAGGGCCAGCTACCATTTCGGCTATGCAGGGCGTTCAATACAGTCTGGAAATGAATGCTGGGGCCCGCCTTTAGCAGAACGCGCTCAGTCTCTGCGAGGCTGAAGTACAATTGCTTTTCCGTCAGTTGAAAAAAATCACCCGTTGCCTTGATGTGTTTCAGGTTCAGCGTATGTGTGTATTCCCCTGATAATACCCAGACAACGTTATGAGTTGCCTCAATAATCTTGACTATTGAAGGCGCCCAGTTAACGCCTCCAAGATGATGTAATTCATCCAGTATAATAATCAGTGGTGCATGATTCTTGGCTGCTAACCTGTTTAGTTCTTCTATGAACATCCCGACCGCAAATTGGGGAGTTGCCGTTAAAAATTCGTTAGCCGGGCAAATTACATAAGCGGGGAATTGGGGATCAATTTTACGGATGGCGTGAGTGAGACGATTAAAAAAATTCTTTGCGTAGTGGTCCTTGGGCATCAATTCCAGCCACACAGCGCCTAACCCCGAAAATGCGTCGGTCAGCAACGACGTTTTGCCGGAACCTAAAGGTGCAACAAGGGAAATGATGCGCTTGTCCAGTTGAGAGCGGATTTGCAGAGTCAAATCATGACGTGCAATCCTGGCAGGGCGGCTACTTTCCGAGTTTGGCTGCGGTCGCTGAATTCCGGACGACACAGAGTCTGACGGCAGTGAAAATTGCTTTATCGCATTCATAGAAACCAGCTTGGTTGTTTTTATTAGTTATTTATTTGCCGGTAGCCGAAACTCTACTGCCAGGTATAAGAATTCATCTGTTAATTTCAGTTTCTGAATGACTCGATTCAGAGCCCTATGATGAACAGCAAGGAGCAGGCTTGTAATAATAAAGCCTGAAAAGTGGATGATATTCAAGAGATAAATCGAATATTTATTGTTCTAAGTTAAATAGTCTCCAAATTCTGGAGGTATATTGAGGGCGTGCTTGATGGATCTTCGGCAGCCCTTACAGCAAGAAACCCGGTTCAGGCCGGGTTTCTTGCTGTTTTCCTATTGGGCTTTTGCCTCACGGCGGCGGCGGTGTAAGACCGGCTCGGTGTAGCCGCTTGGCTGCTTACAGCCTTCAATTACCAATTCACATGCAGCTTGAAATGCGATTCCATTGCAGTCCGGGGCCATATTATTATATTCAGCGTCTCCTGCGTTCTGGCGATCAACTACTGCGGCCATGCGGCGCATGGTTTCCATCACCTGATCTTCGGAGCAAATCCCGTGTCGCAACCAGTTGGCGATATGTTGGCTGGAGATCCGTAAGGTGGCGCGGTCTTCCATCAGTCCCACGTCATTGATATCCGGAACTTTAGAGCAACCAACGCCCTGGTCTATCCAGCGCACCACATAGCCGAGTATACCCTGGGCGTTATTGTCCAGCTCTTTCTGAATGTCGTCGGCAGAAAGAGAGGCTCTATCTTGCATGACGGGTATTGTCAGTATGTCCTCCAGACTGGCGCGTTGACGCTGTTCCAGTTGCGTTTGAACTTCAGCCACATTCACCATGTGATAGTGCATTACGTGAAGAGTTGCTGCGGTCGGGGAGGGAACCCAGGCACAACTTGCGCCCGCTTTGGGGTGGCCGATTTTAGCGTCCATCATGGCGGCCATTTCGTCCGGCATTGCCCACATACCTTTACCGATTTGGGCCCGACCTTTCAGGCCACATTCAAGACCGATGTCCACGTTCCAATCTTCATAAGCATTGATCCAGGGCTGTTGCTTCATGGCGGTTTTGCGAATGAACGGCCCTGCTTCCATTGAGGTATGAATTTCGTCGCCAGTACGATCAAGGAAACCGGTATTAATGAATATCACGCGCTCCCTTGCCACGTTAATGCAGTTTTTAAGGTTAACGGTGGTGCGGCGCTCTTCGTCCATTATTCCGATTTTTAGGGTATTCTTTTTTAGCCCCAAGGCATTTTCCACCCGCTCGAACAACTCAACGGCAAATGCCACTTCTTCAGGCCCATGCATTTTAGGTTTAACAATATAGACGCTGCCCTCACGGGAGTTTTTGAAAGAGCCGGTGCCTTTCAGGTCGTGAATCGCGATCAACGACGTGATCATGCCATCCAGAATACCCTCGGGAATATCTTCGCCCTGGTATTTCACGGCATCGATCGTCATCAAGTGACCGACATTGCGTACCAGCAGCATGGAGCGTCCGGGCAGTACCAGCTCGCTGCCGTCTACGGCGGTAAAAGTGCGGTCCGGATTCATAACCCGGGTCAAATTGTTACCGCCTTTCTGGAAGGTTTCCTGCAGGTCGCCTTTCATCAGACCCAACCAATTACTATATGCGACGCATTTATCTTCTGCATCTACCGCGGCCACGGAATCTTCACAATCCTGGATTGTAGTAATCGCGGATTCAAGGCACAGGTCGTTAACGCCTGCTGCGTCACTTTGGCCAATTGAGCCATTGCGGTCGATCTGTATTTCCACGTGCAGCTTGTTGTTGCGCAGAACCAGGGATTCGGGTTCAAGCTCGGAACCTTTAAAACCAACGAATTTTTCAGGCTGCGCCAATCCGGTTTCGCTACCATCCTTGAGTGCTACAACCAACTGCTGATTTTTAATTGAATAGGCGGTTGAGTCGGTATGACTTCCATTTTCCAGGGCAGCACATTGATCGAGGAATTGGCGGGCATAGGCAATAACCTTATTTCCACGTACTGGGTTGTAGCCTTTGCCTTTCTCGGCGCCGTCGGTCTCGGGTATCACATTCGTGCCGTAAAGCGCATCGTACAAACTGCCCCAGCGAGCGTTGGCAGCGTTGAGTGCGTATCGCGCGTTCATGACTGGAACGACCAACTGCGGGCCCGCTATCTCGGCGATTTCTGCATCTACATTCTCTGTACTTACAGAAACTTCGCTGACTTCCGGCAGCAGGTAACCCAGTTCGACCAGGAAGGCGCGGTAGGTGTTGGCATCGAAAGCGCTGCCCGAGTTTTGCTGGTGCCATTGGTCAATTTTGGCCTGCATATCTTCCCGCTTTGCCAGCAATGCTTTATTTTTGGGAGCAAGATCAGCCAGGATGCTTTCCAGTTCCGCCCAGAATTGAGCTGGTTCGACACCGGTACCGGGTGCAATTTGGTTGGCTACTAGATCATAAAGAACGGTAGCGATATCTAAACCACCGATTTGGGTGCGCTCTGTCATCTTTTCCACCTCTACTGATATGTGCCGGAAATGGCTTACATTGGGTATTTGGGTACTATACCAGGGGGGAGGGATGATGCAGTTTAGAGATAATTGTGTCAAATGGTTTAGGGGTAGACTCGATGGTCATTTTGTGTTGCACGATAAGCAGGACAAAAGGGGGGTTATTCGAGCACATCTACCTTGATTAGTAAGGTTTTACTACTGGTGCTGTCACTGTGGGTGCTAAGCGTGGTTGAGTTATCGCCGCTCTGCTTGATCTGCACAGAGCCGGCCATCGGAGTCCACACACCGGGTTCGAGCAGGAGCACAGTTTGCGCTTCCAATTTCTTGGTTTCGGTTTCGGATCCGCCTCTAAATTGCTGATTTTTAGTGAAGACTTCCAGGCGCACCCGTTCGTCTTTCAATAAATAAGGAATGACATATAGCTGGCTCCCTACCGTTCTATATTCCTGTGTCACGCGAGTTTCAAATGGATTCACCAAAACCCACTTGTTTTGCGCCGCGTCTTTACCCACAGTAAGGACGCCTTGCTCACCTTCGAGCACTTTGATTTTTTGGTCTGCTTTGTCCAAACGGGTGGATAATCGATGTTTTGCCATTAACTCGACTTCAACATCCTTGCCCTGGCTGGTGCCTCTGTACACTTTAATCTGATCATTTGTTGTTGTCTGAGCGGATTCGATATCGTCGGAATAGCGTATTGAAATCAGCACATTCTTTGGCAGCCGGTCAATTTGTTCCAGCACCGCTAAAATTTCCCGGTGGGTGTCTTCGCTGGCTTTGATGAATAGCTTGTTGTGGTAGGCGGTTATCCTATCGTCGGCGTTAAGAATGGGTTCGATTACCGGTATCAGTTTTTGCGCCGGCAGGTAGGTTTCATAAATTTCAGCGGATTGCTCCCCATGAATGAGGGGGCTAAACAGCACGAAAATAGTCATTGCCAACAAAGGGAACAGGCTTTTAAGGGGCGGCAGGGCTTTCATATGGAGAGTCTCCTTAGCTCCTGACAGGGTAGACTCTTTTCCCATATTTCGCTGAACTGGCGGCCAAATTTGACAGCATCAGGAATACTACGGAATTCACAATGCCCACGCATATGGCCGAGTGCAAAGCGCTTGACCATGGCGATGTCGTCCACAATCAGGTATTCATTGTTCATGTCTTGGTGTTCCCGAGGCAAGCTGCGAATTTCCACAAGTGAGGGGATTCTTTTTTGCAATTCGGCAAGCCGGTGGCCGAATTTTGCGGTTTTGTTGGCGTCTTTCAGCAGGATCGATAGGGTGCAGTTGCGTTGGGTGCGGCAGGCGGCGGACACGGCTTGCAAAAAGAGGTCGTTATCGTAAAGGTCGTGATCCAGCTCCTGAGTAAACAGCTTAATACAGCGTTTTCCCTGTGCTGCCATACTGGCGGTGGCGCAGCGAAAGTCTTCCACGGTCTCCAGCAGGATGGTGCCGGTACTTTCACCGACCACTAATAAAGGAGCCAGGTTTTGGATGGACATAGGATCACCGTCTTTAGATCTATTTAAAGACAGTTTAACACTTCTTTTACGAATGAGAATTAACCAGCCCAGTACCAAATGGTCTGTCGATACGTCTGCTAATTCTGAAATTGGTCTTCTTCGAAATAGATCACACCCATATTCAGCAAGCGCGTGAGCAAGGCAAGGCTATCAGGGGATCGGCAATAGATGGAAAGCTGAGCCGGGTCGTAATAACGGTGCTGGCAGAGAAAAAGTACCAGTGGTTCTGTAATCGGCAGGATTTCGAGCTGTTCCCCGTTGATAAAAAATATTTCCGGGTGATTTTGGTTATCGGCTATGTAGACCAGGCGACTCGACTCCTCCCGATGCAGGGAATAATTCTCTGCCAGCAGGTCCAGCACGTCGTTACCTGAATAATCTTCTTCCGGCGGCTCCGGTTGGGGTTCGTATTTTGTCTGTGACAGGTAACCCGCCATCCATATTTCAATTTGGCTGCGGTCTGAAACCATATTCTGCAAAATTTCCTGTACCCGATCTACCGCTTGAGGGCTGATCCAGCCCGGGTTTTCCTGCAAGAGCAGATCCGGATCACTATAACGTTTATCCTGATTTTGATGCAGCGAAGAATGGTGTACAAAATCGCTTAGGATTTCGTGCTCGCTGGGAGCGCGAAAACCAACGGAATAGGTCATACAGTTATTTAACGCGACACCGTAGTGCGCTATTCCCGGTGGTAAATACAAAACATCTCCGGGGTTGACTATCCATTCCTCGATTGCCTGGAAATCTTTCAATACCCTGATGCCGAGGTTTGGCAGCAGCGGTGTTTGATCATCGCAACGTTGGCCCAGTTGCCAGCGGCGCTGACCGTCGGCCTGAATCAGAAAGACATCGTAGTAATCGAAGTGAGGGCCGACACTGCCGTCTTTGGTTGCGAAGCTCGCCATGATGTCGTCAATTCGCCAGCTGGGAATAAAGGGAAAAGCTTCCAGCAAATTGGATACCGCAGGCACATGGTGATCCACAGCCTGAACCAGCAGAGTCCAGTGAGTTGGCGGCAGGTTTTTATACAGTTTATTATCAAATGGACCGAGCTTTAACTCCCAGTCTATGGGGCTGCGCTCCAGGATAATCCGGGACTCTATGGTATCGTCCAACGACAGTCCGGCCAATTCCTCCGCTTCCATGAGTGATCCGGCTTCTGGGCATGCATTTCGAATCAACAGGGGCTTCTTTTGCCAGTAATCCTGCAAAAATTCCTCTGCACTCATTCCGCCGAGAATCGGTAGAGGCTGGGCTGTCATTGTCGTGAAATTCCTTAGATCTTTTTCGCTTGTTGAGCCGCGTTGCCAATATAGGCCGCCGGAGTGAGCGCTTTCAGTCGGATTTTTTCCTGTTCGGGGATGGCTAGAGTATCAACGAAATCGGCAAGTCCTTTTTTATTGATTGTTTTGCCGCGAGTGAGTTCCTTCAGCTTTTCATAAGGTTTCTCAATTCCATAGCGGCGCATGACAGTCTGAATCGGTTCTGCCAATACCTCCCACGCCTGATCCAGGTCCTCCGCCAGACGACTCTCGTTAATCTCCAGTTTATCGATACCCTTAAAGGCCGATTCATAGGCGATCAGTCCGTGCGCCAGTCCCACCCCCAGATTTCGTAACACGGTTGAATCGGTCAGGTCACGCTGCCAGCGTGAGATAGGTAGCTTTTGCGCCAGGTGTGCCAGGATCGCATTGGCAATGCCCAGGTTGCCTTCGGAGTTTTCGAAATCGATGGGGTTGACCTTGTGTGGCATTGTGGACGAGCCTATTTCACCGGCAATGGTTCTTTGTTTGAAATACCCGAGTGAAATATAGCCCCAAATGTCGCGATTAAAA
Source organism: Ketobacter sp. MCCC 1A13808 (assembly GCF_009746715.1). Classification (NCBI taxonomy): domain Bacteria; kingdom Pseudomonadati; phylum Pseudomonadota; class Gammaproteobacteria; order Pseudomonadales; family Ketobacteraceae; genus Ketobacter; species Ketobacter nezhaii. Next base: position 98,754 of record NZ_VRKW01000001.1, on the reverse strand, counting down.
TCGATCAATATGGTGTTGAAGCGGGCTATTGCGTCAAACAATTCAGCAATATAGTCATGGGGCTCTATCTGGGTAGTGTACGGATTTTTTTGTAAGCCCAGGCTGGTAATAAACTGATCCGCGATGGTTTCCCAGTCCAGCTCAGGGTATGCACTCAGGTGAGCATTAAAGTTGCCCACGGCGCCGTTGATTTTTCCCAGTAGTGAAATGGTTTTGATCTGGTCAAGCTGGCGGTAAAGGCGGGCTACCACGTTGGCCATTTCTTTGCCCATGGTGGAGGGCGATGCTGTCTGTCCATGAGTGCGAGACAGCATTGGCATGTCAGCGTATTGGTGTGCCAACCCAGCAATAGATCGAGTCAATTTCTCCAGCACAGGCACTAACACCTGGTCACGTCCGGCGCTGAGCATTAACGCGTGAGATAAATTGTTAATGTCTTCTGAGGTGCAGGCGAAGTGGATAAATTCACTGACCGCTTCCAGTTCGGCGTTGCCCGCAATCTTTTCTTTCAGGAAATACTCAACCGCTTTCACATCATGATTAGTGGTGCGCTCAATGTCTTTAATACGTTGGGCGTCGTTTATTGAAAACTGCTCGATAATGCGATCCAGCGTGGCGTTAGTCTGGTCACTGAACATAGGTACTTCAGCGATGTCATCCTGCTTCGCGAGCTGTTGTAACCAACGGACTTCCACCAGGACACGAAACCGAATCAAGCCAAACTCACTGAATATGGATCGCAGTGATTCTGTTTTATTACCGTATCGTCCGTCCACCGGTGATATGGCGGTCAGGGCACTCAGTTGCATAGAATTTTCCTCGACAAAAACGCTGTTTGTAATTCAGGTGAAAGTAATTTCTTGCTGTAGTTTCTGCAAAATGCTGATGAGCTTGGATTTACCGAAAGCAAATTGCAGTCGTGATCCGCCCATTTGGCGCCAAAGCATGGCTGAACGTACTCCAGCGAGCAAAATAGCCCGTATCTGAGCGGCATTTTCGGGTTTTTGCAGATGGCTCGGGTCACCGTTGACCTGAATACGAAATTTAAATTTGGCAAGAGTATCCAGGTAAATGTCGTTCAGTTTCGAAATGACAGCTGGGCTTGTCATGCCATCAAAATGTTGCAATTGGTTGGTGACTTGCTCCAGGCGGGAGCGTAGCACGCTATTGATATCCGCATCCCGTTTCAGTAGCTTCTCGATATGAAGCATGCCGATGGTGTAACGAATTGCATCCGCGTATCGGGCGCTTTCTTTTTCCCGCAGCACCAGCAGTAATGTGTCTACTCCCAACTTCACGCCGGAGACCCCTTGGTATACATCTTCAACTGATTTCGGGTCCAGGTTAAAGACGCTGCTAATCAACGGATTATAGGCTTCCTGGTTGACCTCACCGGTACGAGCGACTTGTTGTACCATTGCTGCCGCTTGGAATAATCCGGCCAGGGCCAACGCTTTTTCTTCTTCACTATGCCTCACTATATGAGTTCTCCGCACCACTGCTTTGACCCTGATTCCAGGTGCGTTCGATAACCCCGCCGCCCAGGCACTCATCGTCGAGATAGAAAACAACAGATTGACCGGGCGTGACGGCCCTCTGGGGTTGATCAAAAGTAACCTGGACGCAATTGTGCTCGTCTGAATAAATCATACAGTCCTGATCTGGCTGACGGTAACGGGTTTTGGCTTTACAGCGTAACGGTAACTGTGGTGCTTCCACAACCCAATGGACCGATTCTGTCCGCAGTGTGTCGGAATACAGCCGCGGGTGGTGGGTGCCCTGGCCGACCAATAGCTCATTGCTGCTGAGGTCTTTGCCGAGCACATACCAGGGCGCTTCTGATTTGTCGGTCAGGCCACCTATACCCAGGCCTTGTCTCTGTCCGATGGTATAAAACATCAAGCCCTGGTGAGTACCAATGGTTTCGCCAGATTCAGTAACGATATTACCGGGTTTGGCCGGGATATATTGCTCCAGAAAATCTTTGAATCGGCGCTCACCAATAAAACAAATACCGGTACTGTCTTTTTTGTCGTGATTGGTAAACCCCTGTTGTTCTGCAATGGCCCTTACCCTTGGTTTTTCAATGTCGCCCAAAGGGAATAATGTTCGTGCTATCTGGCGGCCGTTTACAGCATGCAGGAAATAGCTCTGATCTTTATTGTTGTCCAGCCCTTTTAACAGCGGGGCTGTAATCTGCTCATCCAGCATTTGTGTCAGCCCACGCCGGGCGTAGTGCCCAGTGGCAATGTAGTCGGCTCCCAGGGTGATGGCGTAGTCCAGAAAAGCTCTGAATTTGACTTCCTTGTTGCACAAAATGTCTGGGTTGGGAGTGCGCCCTGCCGAGTATTCGGCAATAAAGTGTTCGAAAACCCGATCCCAGTATTCTGCAGCGAAATTTGCAGTATGCAGTTTAATTGACAACGTATCAGCGACCTGCTGCGCATCGGCAAGGTCGCTGATCGCGGTGCAATATTCGGTACCATCATCTTCATCCCAGTTTTTCATAAACAGCCCCTCGACTTGATAACCTTGCTCGAGGAGAAGATATGCGGCCACCGATGAGTCTACGCCACCGGACATGCCGACAATCACTTTGGCATTTTTTGGCTCAGGCGGGATCATGGGAGAGACTCACGCAGAATTTCCAGGGGAAAACGTTTTCCTGCGGCGAAGTCCTCAATACACAGGGCAACCATCGGGCTGCGCCATTGCGACTTACGCTGTTCTAATTGCGCTTGATTGAGCCAGACGGGTCCGATTATGCCCTCATCCAGCTCTGCGTCCGGCATCAGCTCAATCGCATTGGCAGCAAAGCAGAACCGGAAATAGGTTATTCCGTCCGGGGAAATAAAGTTATATATTCCGGTTAAGGCAGTCAGTTCTACCACCCAGCCGGTTTCTTCCAGAGTTTCTCTTACGGCCGCGTCAACAATCAGTTCATTTTTTTCAATATGGCCGGCAGGCTGATTTAGAACAGTCCGGCCATCCACAGTTTCTTCCACCAATAAATATTGGCCGTTACGTTCAACAATGGTCGCGACGGTGGCGTGGGGTGTCCAGATCATATGGGTTATTCGGGTATCTGCTAATGCGAAGAACGCGAATTCTACCCAAATTTAGTGAATTTCCCAAATTCTGAGCCGGACTAATTACGTAAAGGGCTCCCCTCAGGGGTATCAGGCCATATACAAACGGTGATAACTGCGTACTTTGCTGTGCAGTAGGGTCTCAAAGTATTCTGCCATGGGCAGTAAAGTGCCGTGATCCATGTCCTTAAAGAGACGATGGACAACCGCATTTGACCCTTTTTGTACGGTATGGATACCAAAATCAGCGGCTTTGCGGGTCAACTTGCCGATATTTGCCTCATCTACTGGACGGGTATAGAACACGTCGATCCCTGCTGCTATCAAATCTTCCACCGAACGTACGACATCGCTTCGATAGCTGGCTACGTCTGGATCCTCATGTACCCGGCTCATATTGTTGATCACCCGTTGATAAAGCTCTTCTTTTAGACGGAAGCAAGCGTAGGCTTTAGGGTTAATACTTTCAACAGTGTCTGGGTCAACGCAGATCATATAAGACAGGTTGTGGGCTAACCGGCGTAAATCCGCTAGCTCTCTGTTTTTCAGGAGTTTTCGGACAACCATGTGGATCCCTTTCTGAACGGCATTAATTCCGGTATCAGCCGCTTTTCGCACGCCGCCTGAAATCCCGGCCAATTCAGCCGGTTTGGCGTAATAAGCGTCAAATCCAGCATCGGTTATGTTAATCAGAGTGTTAGCTGCCAATTCACCCAGCGCCTTGGGCGAGCCACCTTCTTTTATTTTGTGGATGGTTTCTGCCACTTCAGTAAACAGAGCACGATCAATTTCATAACCAAAGTAACGGGTTTGTCTGGAAGCTGTAGGCATTATTTTCATTTCCATATTCAATTCGATATATTGGTGCGACTTTAGTAGACAGCGCCGATAATAGGACAATCAATAGCTGGGGTAATTCGCTTTGGAAGCGCAAGGCCCGGCTCAATAATCAAAGGATATGGCAAAGTAAATGAGCCAATTAACACACCTGGACGACCAGGGGCGAGCGAATATGGTGGATGTTACCGATAAACTGGTCACATCCAGAGAGGCCCGTGCAGAAGCGGTAATAAACATGCTGCCGGAGACCTTGGCCATGATTGCGGAGGGCCGGCATAAAAAAGGTGATGTGCTTGCAGTCGCGCGCATTGCGGGTATACAGGCTGCAAAAAGGACCAGTGACCTGATCCCGCTTTGTCATCCGCTCCTGTTAACTTCGGTGAAAGTCGTGTTGACTCCTGACTTTGATGCCAGCGCTATGCGGGTAACCACGGTATGCCGGCTGGCCGGGCAAACCGGGGTTGAAATGGAGGCGCTGACGGCTGCCTCAGTGGCGGCATTGACGTTGTACGACATGTGCAAAGCAGTGGATAAGGGGATGGTCATTAATCAGGTGCGCCTATTGGAAAAGACAGGTGGAAAGTCAGGAACATGGTCAGTGGAGGATGCCCCCCATGATTAAGGTGCTTTTTTTTGCCCGCATTCGCGACCAGGTTGGCTGCTCTGAGCTGGAGTTAAGTCTTCCGGAAGGCGTCAGCAATCTTGGTGAATTGACGGCTCTGGTTAAAAGGCAGGGCGACACCTTCGAGGCGGCGTTATCCGATCAACAATTATTAGTGGCGGTAAACCAGGAAATGGCAAACCCAGCAATGACCATTGAAGACGGCGACGAAATTGCGTACTTTCCGCCGGTAACAGGCGGTTGATATGAAGCAGTCTGATATCCGTGTACAGCCAGAAGATTTCGACTTCGGTAAAGAATATCAAAATCTCAGGTCACGATCTGGGGGTGCTGGAGCGCTGGTTTTCTTCGCCGGGTTGGTGCGTGACTTCAACGCCGGGGGTGGGCTCAGCGGGATTGTCTTAGAACATTATCCGGCCATGACGCAAAAGTCACTGCAGCGTATTGCAGAAGATGCTCTGCGCCGCTGGGAGTTGGCCGCTATTACTATCATTCACCGGGTGGGTGAATTACACAACCACGAGCAAATCGTGCTGGTGGGTGTTGCGGCCCGGCACCGTGCAGAGGCGTTCGACGCGGCCCAGTTCATAATGGATTATTTGAAAACGGAAGCGCCTTTTTGGAAAAAAGAAGTGTTATCAAGCGGCGAAACAGAGTGGGTTGATGCGAAAAACTCGGATCATTTAGCGCGTGATCGCTGGTAGTTTTTTTTGTGCTTGGGCTTACGCTCGAGAGCGCTTTTCAGTAACTGATCAGACACAGTTTCTATTCTGCATTTGCCCGGCAGAAGTGAATCCAGAGACCAATCTCCTATCGCATACCGGATCAATCTCAGGGTGGGGTGACCTACCGCTGCTGTCATGCGCCGTACCTGACGATTGCGTCCTTCTGTAATGATCAGCTCGATCCAGCAAGTGGGTATGTTTGCGCGCTGTCGGATTGGCGGGTGGCGGGGCCAGAGGTCTGATGGGGGGGCGAATCGTTTTGCTTTGGCGGGCAGGGTAGTGCCGTCTTTCAAATTGACTCCTTGACGCAATCGTTGCAGTCCAGATTCCGAAATATCGCCTTCAATTTGCACCCAATAGGTTTTCGGCTGCTTGTGCCGGGGGTCGGTTAAATGGTGTTGTAGGCGGCCGTTTCCGGTGAGCAATAGCAGGCCTTCTGAGTCAAAATCAAGCCTGCCGGCAGGGTATATTTCCGGCTCCTGAATGAACTCTGCCAAGGTGGATTTGCCATCCAGTTGAGTGAATTGGCTCATGACCCGGAAGGGTTTATTGAACAGCAGGATTTGGTTTGGGGTCATCATTCTTGTCAATTAAAGTCAGTATTATGTGGTTGATTTTTGGTCGTTTGTCAGCAAATTCATGAGGCGGATGGATGCGGAATTCTGTATACTTCGCGTACCTAACCGTAATTGTATGTAACTACTAATATGTAACTTAGGGAGTATAAAACGACATGGGGTACCAAAAGATCAAGGTTCCGGCAGATAGTGACAAAATCACTGTTAACGCGGACCTGTCCCTGAATGTCCCGAACCATCCTATCATTCCTTACATCGAAGGCGATGGAATCGGAGTTGATATTACACCAGTAATGCTGAAAGTGACCGATGCTGCTATCGAAAAAGCATACGGCAATAAACGTTCAATAGCCTGGATGGAAATTTTCTGCGGGGAAAAATCAACAAAAGTGTATGGTCCGGACGAGTGGATGCCGGAAGAAACACTAGAAGCATTGCGTGAATACATTATCGGAATTAAAGGACCGCTGACTACGCCGGTGGGTGGCGGGATTCGTTCATTGAATGTTGCCTTGAGACAAGAGCTGGATTTGTACGTGTGTCAGCGTCCTGTTCGCTGGTTTAAAGGTGTGCCGAGCCCGGTTCATTGTCCTGAAAAAACCAATATGGTGATCTTCCGGGAAAACTCAGAAGATATCTACGCCGGTATCGAGTGGCAAGCCGACAGTGATGACGCGAAAAAAGTTATTCGCTTCTTGCAAGAAGAAATGGGCGTCACCAAAATCCGCTTCCCTGAAGGTTGCGGCATTGGTATTAAACCTGTTTCCAAAGAGGGCACGCAGCGGCTGGTTCGTAAAGCAATTCAGTACGCTATAGACAATGATCATCCTTCGGTGACTCTGGTCCACAAAGGCAACATCATGAAGTTTACCGAAGGTGCCTTCAAAGACTGGGGTTACGAGCTGGCGGCTGAGCGTTTTGGAGCAGAACCTCTGGATGGTGGTCCTTGGCATGTTTTCACTAACCCGAAAACGGGCAATGAAATTATCGTTAAAGACGTTATCGCGGATGCATTTTTGCAACAGATCCTGATGCGCCCGGATGAATATTCGGTGATAGCGACGTTGAACCTGAACGGGGATTATATTTCTGATGCGCTAGCAGCAGAAGTTGGCGGTATCGGTATTGCACCGGGCGCTAATATTGGAGGCAGTGTGGCGGTGTTCGAAGCCACTCACGGTACAGCACCCAAATACGCGGGTCAGGATAAAGTAAATCCGGGGTCCTTGATTCTGTCTGCCGAAATGATGTTGCGTCATATGGGTTGGACAGAAGCAGCTGATCTGGTGATTAACGGAATGCAAGGTGCCATTGAAGCTAAAACGGTTACTTACGACTTTGAGCGCCTGATGCCGGATGCCACCCTTTTGCGCTGCTCCGAGTTTGGCGACGCGATCTTAAAGCATATGGACAGCTAATCGACGTTATTGATGAGTCAGAAAGAAAGGCTGCCGATGGGTGGCCTTTTTTGCGATGGGTGGCCTTTTTTGTCAGGTTGTGAAGTGTTTTTTTAACGCGTCTGTATTCAGTGTGCCAATATTCAAAGCGCACTGTCTCAGGTCAGCATGAAGGAATGCTAATGATCAATCAGCACTGAAGAACAATCCGCTACTCGAAAAGCGCTCATAGTGCCGCCATAGAGCCCGGTGCGGGTAATGCGTGAGGTTAGGTAAATGTCGCCACCGCCCCACACGCCGATTTCACTGGCTTTAGCACGTGTCTTCTGTTTTCGATTGCTTTAATAAACAATAAAAACAGAAGACACCTTTGGAAACCAAACGTATGTCAGACAATCAGGTAAACGTATTTACCTTGAATTTGTCAGACAGCTTCCGCGTGAAGTGTCGGGTGCAGTTCAACTGAACCGACAGCATCGTTGGCGCTTTCTGTTTGGTTTTCCTCAGTGGGGGCGCTAGACTGATCTGTACCAATAATATTGATATTGACCGCGTGAAGACCTTTCGGAGCTTCCCTTATATCATAGGTAACTTGCTGTCCCGCTTTCAGGCTTCTGTATCCGTCCATGCAGATATACGAATAGTGGACAAAAAGATCTTCTCCACCGCAATCAGGACGAACAAAGCCGTAACCCTTGGCGTTATTGAACCATTTCACTTTCCCGGTTGCCATAACTCAAGTCCTTCTGTTGGGACTACCCTTTTAATGGTAGCCTTAAGTCAATTGTTATTATTTTTAACCTGCGAAGTACTTTATGAAGAAATGTACTTCCCAGACACGTTTTGTGTTAACTTTTGTTAAGCACAGTGCACAATCTTCACGATTGTGGCGTATTAGTCAAGAGTTTTCGCAGTTGAACTGACCAACGTTGCCCCAATATAGGTTGGTTATGAGGACTTAGTATGTTAACAACTAATTTTATGATTTCTGGTTATGAGTAAACCCCAAGATCTTCAACTAACATTGAATTATATGGAGAGCATGGGAGGCGAGCCATCCAATCCTGATTCTGATCTCGAGGGCGGAGTTGCTGTCGAAGAGTCAAGGCCCGAAGTGGCGCCACCGCCGATGTATCAGGTGGTGATGTTGGATGACGATTTTACGCCTATGGAGTTTGTGGTAGATGTATTGCAGCTGTTTTTTGGGATGAATCGTGAGAAAGCGACACAGATCATGTTAACGGTTCATACTCAAGGCAAAGCCAGCTGTGGCGCATTTACAAGAGACGTCGCTGAAACGAAAGTTGCTCAGATTATTAAATACGCAAGGGAAAATCAGCATCCCTTGATGTGTGAGGTGGAGAAATTCGGATAATCCGGATTATTCCACGGGTCGTTATCCCACTTGTTCGGATAAGGGTGTAAATGAGATGTTAAGCAAAGATCTGGAAGTCACATTGAATCTGGCGTTCAGAGACGCTCGGACTAAGCGTCACGAATATATGACCGTTGAGCACTTGCTGCTAGCACTGCTAGATAACGATGCGGCATCAACGGTTTTGAAGGCCTGCGGAACCAACCTGGATGAACTTCGTTCAGATTTGGCGAATTTTGTCGACGAAACGACTCCTCTCATCCCATCCGGTGACAGTGATCGTGAAACTCAGCCTACATTGGGATTTCAGCGGGTGTTACAACGTGCTGTATTTCATGTTCAGTCTTCGGGCAAGAAAGAGGTGACCGGTGCGAATGTGCTGGTGGCGATCTTTAGTGAACAGGAAAGCCAGGCAGTTTATTTTCTGAAGAAACAAAGTGTGGCCCGGATCGATGTGGTCAATTACATTGCCCACGGGATATCCAAGGTTTCGGACGAATCTCATAATATTGAGGAGCCGGGCCATGAGGTACATGAGGATGACCAGGGCTCAGAAGGCGCGTCTAAGTCGCCTTTGGAGTCCTATGCGACCAATCTTAATGATCAGGCCTTGGCGGGTCGTATAGACCCGCTGGTGGGGCGCGACGAAGAAGTTGAGCGCACAGTTCAGATTCTGTGTCGCCGGCGCAAGAACAATCCGCTGCTGGTCGGTGAGCCCGGAGTCGGAAAAACCGCCATAGCGGAAGGGTTGGCAAAGCGCATTGTCGATAACGAAGTGCCCGATGCGATTGAAGGCAGCGTGGTTTACTCACTGGATCTTGGTGCTTTGTTGGCGGGTACGAAATATCGCGGTGATTTCGAAAAACGTCTCAAGTCGTTGCTGGCTGAATTACGTAAGAAGTCACACGCCATTTTATTCATCGATGAAATTCACACCATCATCGGTGCCGGCGCCGCCTCTGGCGGTGTTATGGATGCTTCTAATCTGCTGAAACCCATGTTGGCATCGGGTGATATCAAATGTATTGGGTCAACCACGTTTCAAGAGTATCGCGGTATCTTTGAAAAGGATCGGGCACTAGCCAGGCGTTTCCAGAAAATAGATGTCACTGAGCCCAGTGTGGATGAAACCTTTGAAATTCTAAAGGGCTTAAAGTCTCGTTTCGAAGAGCATCATGACATCAAGTATTCAAACAAGGCTCTGCGAGCGGCTGCTGAGTTGTCAGCACGGTATATTAATGACCGGCACCTGCCTGACAAAGCCATTGATGTCATCGATGAGGTGGGCGCGTTTCAGCGTCTACAAGCACCAAATAAACGGAAGAAAGTAATCTCTGTCAGCGATGTGGAAGCCATCATTTCCAAAATTGCCCGAATACCACCGAAAACCGTTTCGGCGAATGACAAAGAGCTGCTATCCAATCTTGAACGAGACCTGAAAATGGTCGTATTCGGTCAAAACGAAGCGATTGAAGTTTTATCCAGTGCCATCAAGTTGGCCAGGGCAGGGCTGAATCATCCGGATCGTCCCATTGGTTCATTCTTGTTTGCGGGGCCGACGGGTGTGGGTAAAACTGAGGTAACCAAGCAGCTGGCGAAAGTCATGGGCATGGAGCTTATTCGCTTTGATATGTCTGAATACATGGAACGACATACCGTATCCAGGTTAATAGGCGCACCTCCGGGTTACGTGGGTTACGACCAGGGTGGTTTGCTGACGGAAGCTGTCACCAAGTCGCCTCACGCTGTTTTGTTGCTCGACGAGATAGAAAAAGCACACCCTGAGGTGTTCAATCTATTGTTGCAGGTAATGGATCACGGGACTTTGACAGATAATAATGGCCGCAAAGCCGATTTCCGCAACGTAATTCTGGTGATGACCACCAATGCCGGAGCGGATTCTGTTAGCAGGGCCTCGATCGGCTTTACACAGCAAGATCACAGTAGTGACGGAATGGAGGCACTTAAGCGTATGTTTACACCTGAGTTCCGTAATCGTCTCGATACCGTAATCCAGTTCAAAAACCTGGATATGAGTGTAATAAAAGGTGTGGTGGATAAATTCCTCACCGAGTTGCAGGCGCAACTGGACGATAAGCGAGTAATGCTGGACGTTGATGACAGTGCGCGCACCTGGTTGGCAGAGAAAGGCTACGACAAAGACATGGGCGCTCGTCCGATGAATCGCTTGATTCAGGAAAAGCTAAAGCGACCCCTGGCTGAGAAAATACTCTTCGGTGAGCTTTCCGAAAGCGGTGGAACAGTCCATGTTCACGAAGAAGCAGGGGAGCTGATTTTTGATACGGAACCCGCCTGAAACACGCTTTCATAAATAGTGACAAGCAAAATAAAAACGAGCCGTTTCAGGCTCGTTTTTATTTGAACGCCAATTGAGAGGTTAGCGCACGCGGTAAGTGATGCGACCCTTGGATAGATCATAAGGGGTCATTTCAACTTTAACGCGATCTCCGGTCAGAATGCGAATATAGTTCTTGCGCATCTTTCCCGAGATATGGGCCGTTACCACGTGGCCGTTATCTAGTTCCACCCGGAACATGGTGTTAGGAAGGGTTTCAGTTATAGTCCCTTCCATTTCAATGGAATCTTCTTTCGACATCCAGTGATATCCTCTCAATATCTCAAAGCGTGTAAATTTCGGGTTCGCTACTTTCACGAGGCGTGAATTCTGCCGTAAAAGTTGATATTTATCAAAGTTAAAGTGGCTTTATTGTCGGATTTCTACAATAGTTCGCGGACGTAGCGGGGTTTGAATTCTAGATTTTTTCTATATATTGGACTTAACCTGTTGATAAAAAACAATTTGGTTGCTTTGTTTATCTAGGTGGAAACAGAAATCCAATGATTGTTCACATACATTTCTAATGGGCTATATTCGGTTTTGTATTTCATTTTCTGGCAGTCTTTGATCCAGTAACCCAAATACAAAGCCGGTAGATTCCTATTTCGACATTCCTTTATTTGCCAGAGTACTGCCATTACGCCCAGACTGCGCTTGGCATTCTGGGTGCAATAGAAGGTGTACACTGCGGACAAGCCATTTTCCATTACGTCGGTTACCGCCACCGCGACCAGCTTGTTGTCTTGATCTCTGAATTCATAAAAGCAGGTGTTGCCCCAATCGCTGAGCAAGAAAGACTCATATTGTTCTGGCGTGGGTGGGTACATGTCACCATCATTATGCTTTTCTTCAATATAGCGCGCGTAAAGATCGTAATGTTCGTCTTTAAAAACCGCTTCAACTCGCTGAATTGTCAGATCTTTGTTCTTATTCCAGATGCGCTTGTGTTTGCGGGAGAATTGATATTGCTCAACAGGTATACGGACGGGAATGCAGGCCGAGCATTGGCGGCAGTGGGGGCGATAAAGGTAATTTCCGCTGCGCCGGAAACCAACCTCGGACAATTCGCTGTAGAGATTATGATCCAGATTCGCCTTGGGATCAGCAAACAGGGTGATTGCATCATTCCGGGGCAAATAACTACATTGATGCAGTGGTGTTACAAAAAATTTTACAGCTGCGAGATCAGTCATAATCCTAATGGTTTAAGCCTTTGTTTTCAGACTTCTTACAGTATTAAACGAATTAAAATTTGTTTCCAGTCTCAGCTTACAGAATATTTCCATCGAAGCTCCCATTTTGGCGGGCGTGCAGTTAGTAGCTTAGTAAGTGGGGGCACGTTGGAAGACAGATAGGATTTGAACTGACTGCGTTTAATAGGTCGTGCCCCCAGACTGCTCAGGTGGGGATTGCCAACCTGGCAATCAATGATTGGGAAGCCCCATTGCTTGAGTTGGCCTACCAAATGAACAAATGCAATTTTAGATGCATTGTCAGCCCGGCTAAACATGGATTCGCCGAAATAAAGAGTGCCCAAGGCAATGCCATAAAGGCCGCCTACTAATTGGTCGTCGAGCCATGTTTCTACGGAGTGCGCGTATCCTAAGCTGTGAAGGTGCATATAAGCCTGGATCATGTCTTCAGTGATCCAGGTACCCTCGCTGTCGCGTCGGGGCGCTGCACAGGCGCGGATCACGGATTCAAAAGCCTGGTCCATGGTGACGTTGTATTTGCCTTTGCCCAGCGTCTTGTGCAGGCTTCTGGATATGTGCAGTTCTTGGGTAAACAGCACGGTGCGGGGGCTGGGTGACCACCAGAGAATGGGCTGGTCATCGGAATACCAGGGAAAAATTCCCAGTGAGTAGGCTTCTATCAATCGCTCCGGTCGTAGATCACCGCCTGCTGCTAGTAAGCCATCCGGGTCTGCGAGCGCGTGCTCGATCGGTGGGAAGCCTTGGCTTTCATAGTCCAGTACAGGGATTTTAATCATGGCGCAGGGCAGGGTAAAACGTGATAAGGGAAGGGGCTGATACCAGTAATATTACAGTACTCCAATCAAGCCCCGTCCTGCTCAAGAAAATCAATGGTTAGTTGTTTTCATCCAGGAATTTTTCAGCGTCCAGTGCAGCCATACAGCCAAATCCTGCTGAGGTGATTGCCTGACGATAGACGTGGTCGGTTACATCGCCTGCAGCAAATACGCCTTCGACGCTGGTAGCCGTGGCGTTACCTTCAATGCCGCTATTAATTTTTATATACCCGTTTGCCATATCGAGCTGCCCTTCGAAAATACCGGTGTTGGGCGTATGGCCTATGGCAATAAACACACCCTGTAGGTCGATGTCCTTGGTCTCACCGCTGCCTACACTTTTTATCCGCATGCCCGTCACGCCCATGTCGTCACCCAACACTTCGTCCAAAACGTAGTTCAATTCCAGAGTGACGTTGCCGTTGTTGGCGCGCTCCATTAGCCGGTCCTGTAATATTTTCTCTGAGCGGAAGGTTTCGCGGCGGTGCACGACGACCACTTCTTTTGCAATGTTAGCGAGATATAAGGCTTCTTCTACTGCCGTATTCCCGCCGCCAATGACAGCCACTTTCTGATTACGATAGAAGAATCCGTCGCAGGTGGCGCAGGCGCTCACACCTTTGCCTTTGAATGCTTCTTCCGAATCCAGTCCCAGATAACGGGCGGAGGCACCGGTAGAAATAACTAGAGCATCACAAGTGTAGGTCGCGCTGTCACCATAGAGGGTGAAGGGGCGTTTACTGAGATCCGTTTTATTGATGTGATCGAAAATAACTTCTGTTTCAAATCGCTCAGCATGCTGCTTCATGCGCTCCATTAACTCAGGGCCCTGAACGCCATCCTGGTCGCCAGGCCAGTTGTCCACATCGGTAGTGGTGGTCAATTGGCCGCCTGGCTGGATTCCGGTGACCATAACCGGATTCAGGTTAGCACGGGCTGCATAGACTGCAGCGGTATAACCGGCGGGGCCGGAGCCGAGGATAAGTAGTCTGCAATGCTTGGTTTCGCTCATGAATCGGGCTTCCGTTATAGATGGCTGTGAGGGTCTGCCATATGAATCAAATGTGGAACTTATACTGATTTACCGTGCCTTTAGCAAATAGTTCCTCTAAATCAGCGGTATAGCCTTTGACTATGTGCTAATAGTGTATTTGCAGGTGGTGTTTTTAACCGGAGAGAGGCAATGGCTCAACAGTTGAAAGTTGGCATACCCAAAGAAAACAAACCCATGGAGGGCCGTATCGCACTGGTGCCTCATGCAGTGAACGAGTTGGTACAGCAGGGCGTACCGGTGGTAGTGGAAAGTGGAGCCGGAAAAAAGAGCGGGTTCAGTGATTACGAATACAAACAAGCCGGAGCGGTGATAGCGGATTCCGCACAGCAGCTGTACGCCGCAGTTGATCTGATTGTGAAGGTGAAAGAGCCAATCGCCCAGGATCTTGCCCTGCTCGAATCCAGGCATCTGTTGTTTTGCTATCTGCATCTGGCCCCCAATCCGGATCTGGCTGCAGCGTTGTGTGACATCGGGCTGACCGCTGTCGCATTCGAGACCGTGCGAGAAAATGGCGGTTTGCCCTTATTAGCGCCCATGAGCGAGATTGCAGGCCGGGTAGCCGTGCAGGCAGGGGCGCATCTTCTGCACAGTTCAATGGGAGGGCGGGGGGTATTGCTCGGAGGCGTTACCGGAACCGCAGCGGGTAGGGTCGTTATTATCGGCGCCGGAGTTGCAGGTCAGAATGCCGCTGCGGTGGCTGCTGCCAGTGGAGCACAGGTGATCGCTTTTGACCGGAGCGCCGAAGCACTCAAATCCATAGAAAGGCTGGCGCCCAATATTACCGGTCTATACGCGTACGCAGGGGCGATAGAGCAAGCATTACAAACGGCTGATTTGTTGGTTGGGGCTGTGCTGATACCCGGTCAAAAAGCGCCGCATATCGTGACCCGCGAAATGGTCCGCAAGATGCCTCGTGGAAGCGTGATTGTTGATATTTCGGTTGATCAGGGCGGCTGTATTGAAACTATCCGTCCAACCGACTACCGGGATCCAGTCTATGTCGACGAAGGCGTGCTACACATGGGCGTTACCAATCTGCCGGGAGCGGTGCCCAAGACAGCGTCGGAAGCCCTCTCCGGTGCGCTGTTACCCTTTGTCGGTCGGCTGGCGATGGAAGGGGTAATGGCTTTTCCTGCGTTAAGTGACGGAATCAACGTTTCCGGAGGTAAGATTGTGTTGCCGGCTCTGTTAGAATGAGCGCCACGCAAAGCGATCCAAACTTAAAGTGGATTTACTGAATGTCGTGCAAATTGCTGATATTACGTTAAAATCAGTATTTTAGCTTCCAGATTTATAGACCCATACGGCAGGAATTTTGTTTGAAAAAAGCTCAGACACAACGACAGACGCCACCCGCACCTTGGATTGAGGTGCTGGTCAAAGGGGTGCGCGAAGGCGCCATGATAGTGCTGTTCTTTTTGTCCATCTATTTGATCATTGCGCTTATCTCTTTTGATCTCCAGGATCCGGGTTGGAGCAGTCTGGGCAGCGGTCGCAGTGTGCACAACCTGGGTGGCAGAGCCGGGGCGTGGAGTGCGGATGTTCTGATGTCGCTGTTTGGTTACCTGGCCTATTTATTCCCTTTGCTGATTGCGTATCGCGCCTGGTTGGTGTTTCGCGATGCAGGCAAGCCCTGGAACTGGCTGTTAGCCGGTTTGCGGCTCCTTGGTTTTATTATGACGATGGTGGCAGCCACTGGCTTGGCTTATATCCACTTTGATGTTGTTGACGGCACACTACCCCATATTGATTCTGCAGGGCGAAATTCGGCTGGCGGAATACTGGGAATCGAAGTGGGTGGCGCCGCATTACATGCCCTGAACGCCCTCGGTTCAACCCTGCTATTGTTAGCCTTATTCCTCATCGGGCTTACTATTTTCACGGATGTTTCCTGGATTAAGGTAATCGACGGCACTGGCAAGCTGACATTGGGTTTTATCGATTTTCTGGCTAATCTGCGCAGCCGATGGCAGCAAAGCCGCGATGCTAAGGAAGATGTGGTATCCAGGCGCGAGCAAGCGAAGGCTGCTAAAGCGCAGGAAAAAGCAGCCAAAAAAGCGCAGAAGGAGCGCCATGCTGCACTGAAGAAAGAACAAGCCCAGCAGGAAAAACGCAAAGCCCCGGTTATCGCATTACCTAAACCGAAAAAGGTTGAGAAAAGTGCCAGGGCAGAAAGAGAACGCCAAAAGAGTCTATTCGATAATCCGGTATCCGGAGAGTTGCCAGCGATTGCGTTACTGGATGCCGCGGACAAACAAAACAACCGGGGCTATTCCACAGAAACACTGGAAGGCATGTCGCGTTTGCTGGAAATCAAATTGCGGGATTTTAATGTCGAAGCGGAAGTTGAGAACGTACTGCCGGGGCCGGTGATTACCCGTTTTGAGATACAGCCGGCAGCGGGTGTAAAAGTCAGTCGCATTACCAACTTAGCAAAAGACCTGGCGCGCTCTTTGGCGGTAATCAGTGTGCGGGTGGTGGAAGTCATTCCGGGCAAGACGGTGGTGGGAATTGAGATTCCGAACGAAGATCGCGAGATGATCCGGCTTAGTGAGGTGGTATCGTCTTCCCAATACGACGAAGTGAGTTCGCCTCTGGCATTGGCGCTGGGCAAGGATATCTCCGGCGAACCGGTGATTGCGGACTTGCAGAAAATGCCCCACTTGCTGGTGGCGGGAACGACCGGATCAGGTAAGTCAGTGGGCTTGAATGCGATGTTGATCAGTATGTTATTCAAAGCGACGCCAGATGAGCTTCGCTTGATTATGATCGATCCAAAAATGCTGGAATTATCGGTTTACGACAATATTCCCCATTTGTTGACCCCAGTTGTAACCGATATGAAAGAAGCGTCCAATGCGCTGCGCTGGTGCGTTGCGGAAATGGAGCGACGCTATCGCCTGATGGCGGCAATGGGGGTACGCAATCTGGCCGGGTTTAACAAGAAAGTAAAGGATGCCATTAAGGCGGGTGAGCCGATTGATGACCCGCTGTTTAAACCGGACCTGGATTGTCAGGAACCGGAGCAACTTGAGGTGCTGCCCTTTATCGTCGTGGTTGTAGATGAATTTGCGGACATGATGATGATCGTTGGTAAGAAAGTAGAGGAGCAAATCGCCCGGATAGCGCAAAAAGCCCGCGCAGCCGGCATCCACCTTATATTGGCGACGCAAAGGCCGTCGGTAGATGTGATTACCGGTTTGATTAAAGCGAACGTGCCTACTCGAATGGCTTTTCAGGTGTCATCCAAAGTGGATTCCAGAACCATACTGGATCAGGGTGGCGCTGAGCAGCTGCTCGGACACGGGGATATGTTGTATTTGCCTCCGGGAACCGGATTGCCGGTTCGGGTTCATGGCGCTTTCGTAGCGGATGAGGAGGTGCATCGGGTATGTGATGATTGGCGTCGGCGCGGTCAGCCTAATTATTTGTCAGAAATTCTGGAAGGCAACCATGAAGCCGGTCCCGCACCGGGGGACGAAGCCGCAGGTGGGGGAGATTCGGAATCCGATCCGCTTTACGATCAGGCCGTTGCCTTTGTACTGGAGTCCCGTCGGGCTTCGATCTCATCCGTTCAACGAAAATTGAAGATCGGTTATAACCGCGCAGCCAGGATGATCGAAGCGATGGAAGACGCAGGTGTGGTAACAGAAATGGGTACCAACGGTCAAAGAGAAGTCATCGCACCGTCCTCACGGTGAACCCGGATAAATTATCAGAATGGAAATTTACTAATGCAAACCAATTTCTTTTTGCGCTTGTTACAACCCGTAGTGTTCAGTTTGTTTTTGTCTTGGTTGACCGTTGCAACGGCGCAAGCAGCGGATATTTCACCAGAGAAAGCCACCCCGAAGCTGATTGAATTTCTGAATGGGATACAATCAATGCAGGCTTCTTTTGAACAATGGGTCATGGATGCCAAGCAGAACGCGCTGCAGAATGTGACGGGGGAGATGTGGGTTCAGCGGCCGGGCCAATTTCGCTGGGATACCGCTGAACCCTATCCGCAGACAATAGTCTCTGATGGTTCTGTTTTATGGATATTTGATGAGGATCTTGAGCAGGCGACCAAAAAGACCCTGGACAGGCAGGTTGGAAATACACCGGCATTGTTGTTAAGTGGTGACCCTGCCAAAATCAGCGAAAATTTTACCGTAAGTGCGTATCATTTTGATGATACCGATGAGTGGCGCTTTGACTTACGCCCCAAAAATAAAGACGCGATGTTCGAGTTACTCAGGGTGCACTTCTATAAAAAGGATCTCAGGGACATGTATCTGGAAGACAGCCTCGGACAAACCACGCGCATAGAATTCAAGACAAAACAGAAAAACCAACCCATTGATGCGCAGACCTTTGAGCTGGATCTGGATGATTCTGTTGACGTTATCGAAGAAGGCTAGAGGTAGTTCCGTCCATGGGTTTGTTTGAGGAAGAACAAAAATGGCAGCCCTTGGCAGCCCGTATGCGACCGACTACCCTGGATGACTATGTGGGTCAGGAGCATTTGTTTGGCGAAGGGCAGCCTTTGCGTAAATCCATTGAAGCAGGGCATGTGCATTCGATGATCCTGTGGGGGCCTCCCGGTGTTGGCAAGACTACCCTGGCAATGATTCTTGCCAGTTATGTCGAGGCGCAGTTTTTAACAGTATCCGCAGTTTTGAGTGGTGTTAAAGAAATACGTGCAGCGATAGATCAAGCAAAAGAGCAGCAACGCTATGGGCGCAAAACCTTACTGTTCGTCGATGAGGTGCACCGCTTTAATAAATCTCAGCAGGATGCCTTTCTACCTTATATCGAAGATGGAACCTTTATTTTCATCGGTGCTACTACTGAAAACCCGTCCTTTGAATTAAATAACGCTCTGCTTTCACGCGCCCGTGTGTATGTGCTTAAAAGTATCCCGGCAGACTCGTTGCAAAAATTGCTGGCGCAGGCGTTAAATGATAAGCAGCGCGGATTGGGAGACGAGTCTGTTTCCGCTGACCCTGATGTACTACTCAAAATTGCCCGTTCGGCCGATGGCGACGCACGCCGTGCACTCAATTTGTTGGAAATCAGTGTCGAGTTAGCGAAGGCGGATTCTGTCGATCGGGTATCCGATGCGGTAGTGAATCAGGCACTGACTTCGGACGTGCGGCGGTTTGACAAAGGCGGTGAAGCTTTTTATGACCAGATCTCCGCGTTGCATAAAGCGGTCAGGGGGTCATCCCCGGACGGTGCTTTATATTGGTTTGCCCGTATGCTGGATGGAGGCTGCGACCCTTTGTATATAGCACGAAGGGTTGTTCGTATGGCGAGCGAGGATATTGGCAATGCCGACCCCCGTGCGCTGCAGATTGCACTCAGTGCCTGGGATGTACAGACCCGCCTGGGCAGCCCGGAAGGCGAACTTGCCATAGCTCAGGCGGTGGCATACATGGCGTCTGCACCGAAAAGCAACGCTGTTTATACCGCGTTTAAACAACTGCGGCGTCAGATACGGGAAGAACCCAGTCATGAGGTGCCGTTGCATTTGCGTAACGCCCCCACTAAATTAATGGAACAGCAGGGATATGGCGCTGACTACCGTTACGCCCATGATTATCCGGATGCTTACGCTGCGGGCGAAAACTATCTACCAGAAATACACCAGAACTCGGTTTGGTATCAGCCGGTATCTCGAGGCCTGGAGATAAAAATCGGCGAAAAACTCACGTACCTTAAAGAACTCGACAAACGTAGCAGTTGGAAGCGATATCAAAGCAAACCCGGCTAAATAAGCATGTTAACAGGGGGCAAAGCAATGAACTGGGTACAATTCTGTTGGGTCGCTTTGGGGGGTGCGTTGGGCGCCTGTAGTCGGTTCTGGATGTCATCCTGGCTTAACCAGCTCAATACCAGTCATTTTCCGTTGGGTACGTTTGGGGTAAATGTGCTTGGGTCGTTTCTGTTCGGCGTCTTGTCTATTGTGATATTTTCGGCAGCGGATCTCAGAGAACCAATGCGATTGCTGATATTGGTCGGTTTTCTGGGTGCGTTTACTACCTTTTCCACATTTTCATTTGAAACGGTGCGTCTGCTGGAAGAAGGCCAGATGGCGATGGCTGGTATTAATGTCCTGGTGAGCTGTGTGTTGTGTTTTGCCGGAGTATGGCTTGGGGTTGTCCTGGCCCGGATCCTGTTCTAAAAGGAATAGCTGAGGTCTAAGTGCAGTTTCCGGTGATTAATTCGGTTACAATACGGCGAAATTCTCAATCTCAGATACAAGCGAGTTAAGCGTACACCATGCTAGATCCAAAATTGTTGCGAAATGAGCTAGATAGCGTTGCAGATGCGCTCCGGGCACGAGGCTTCGAACTCGATAAAGCGGCTTTTCAGTCTCTGGAAGACCAGCGAAAGGCGCTCCAGGTTGAAACTGAAAATTTACAGGCTGAGCGAAAGCGCAAATCCAAGCAAATCGGTGTGGCGAAAGCCAAAGGTGAAGACGTATCGACGCTAATGGCAGAGGTTGACAGCTTCGGTACGCAATTAAGCGAATGCGAACACCGGTTGACACAGCTTCAGGCTCAAATTCGCTCACTTCACCTGGAAGTTCCCAATCTGCCGCACAGTAGCGTGCCGGCAGGCGATAGCGAAACGGATAATGTAGAAATACGCACTTGGGGTACCCCCGCGACTTTTCATTTTGAAGCCCGAGATCATGTGGACGTGGGTGAAAAAATCGGATGCCTCGATTTTGAGACGGCGGCCAAGATTTCCGGTGCACGTTTTTCTGTGATGTACGGGCCGTTGGCAAGAATGCACCGGGCATTGACTCAATTGATGCTGGATACGCACCTGAACGAACATCATTATCGGGAAGTGTATGTGCCCTATCTTGTGAATCCGGAATCGCTAGAAAGCACCGGTCAGTTACCCAAATTCGAAGAAGACCTGTATAAATTACGCGGTGAGCGAGAGTTGTATCTTATCCCTACGGCAGAAGTTCCGGTAACCAATATCAGTCGTGATGTCATCTATGGGGAGTCGGATTTACCCATCAAATTTGTTTCCCACACGCCCTGTTTTCGTAGTGAGGCGGGCTCGGGAGGTCGCGACGTCCGCGGTATGATACGACAACACCAATTTGAAAAAGTGGAGATGGTGCAACTGGTTAAGCCGGATGACTCCTATCAAGCCCTCGAATCGTTGACCGGTCATGCCGAAGCAATCCTGCAAAAGCTCGGCTTGCCTTACCGTGTCGTGGTATTGTGCGCCGGAGACATGGGTTTTTCTGCGGCTAAAACCTACGATATTGAGGTTTGGTTGCCAGGCCAGGGCAAGTACCGCGAAATTTCTTCTTGCAGTAATTTTGAAGATTTTCAGGCCCGACGTATGCAGGCTCGCTATCGTCCTGAGGGCAGTAAAAAAATTGAGCTTCTGCATACATTGAATGGCTCCGGTTTGGCGGTGGGCCGTTGTCTGGTGGCTGTGTTGGAAAATTATCAGCAGGAAGATGGCAGTGTGCGGGTCCCCGAAGCGTTGCAACCTTACATGGGTGGCATCGAAGTAATACCAGCCCAGGATTAAGTGCTGTGGATTATCTACCTCTTTTTTACAAGTTAACCGGGAAGCAATGCTTGGTCGTGGGCGGTGGCGAAATAGCGACCCGTAAAGCTTCAATGCTGCAGCGAGCCGGTGCCCATGTGCGGGTAGTCGCTCCGCGTATCAGCCCATCCATGGACGCTGTGCTCGATGATGACCCTAAAACCGAGCGTTATCTGCGTTCGTACCAGCAAAGTGATTTGGATAACATGGTGCTGGTTATAGCCGCTACCGATGATAGCGGTTTAAACCAGCAGGTTTCTGAGCAAGCGCGGGCCGCCAACATTCCGGTTAATGTTGTGGACAATCCTGAGCTATGTACTTTTATTCTTCCCTCTATCATTGACCGCTCCCCCATTGTTATCGGGGTTTCCAGTGGTGGCCAATCACCGGTCCTGGCGCGGATGATCCGGGCCAAGTTGGAATCAACGATTCCGGCCAGCTATGGCCGGTTGGCTCATTTCGTCGGGCGGTTCCGTGACAAAGCCAAAGCGCGTTTCAGTGATGTAAACCAACGCCGCGATTTTTGGGAACAAGTGTTGGATGGACCGATTGCTGAGTTTGTTTTTGCAGGCAAAGAAAAGGACGCAGAAGCACTGTTAGAGCAGCAATTCAATTCAGACCTCAATCTGCATCCCTGCGGCGAAGTTTATCTGGTCGGCGCCGGCCCTGGTGATCCGGATTTGCTTACCTTCCGGGCGTTACGGTTGATGCAGCAAGCGGATGTGGTTTTATTTGATCGACTGGTGAGTCCGGAAATTCTGGACCTGGTCAGGCGGGATGCCGAGCGCATCTATGTGGGTAAAGCCCGCAGTGAACACGCGGTACCACAGGATCAGATAAATGAATATTTAGTAAAACTGGCTAAAGACGGCCGCAGAGTTTGCCGTCTGAAAGGCGGAGACCCCTTTATTTTCGGTCGAGGCGGAGAAGAGATTGACCGTTTATTTCAGGAAGGCATTCACTTCCAGGTAGTACCGGGTATCACGGCGGCGTCAGGTTGTGCCAGCTACGCAGGCATCCCCCTGACACATCGCGATCATGCACAATCGGTTCGATTTATAACGGGCCATTTACAGGACGGTAGCCTGAACCTGGATTGGGAGACCCTGGCCAAGGAGCGACAGACACTTGTCTTTTATATGGGCTTACTCGGATTACCAGTAATATGTGCCAAGCTGGTTGAGCACGGTCTATCCCCGGAAACGCCCATTGCGTTGGTTCAGCAGGGAACCACTCGCCATCAGAAAGTATGGACTTCCACATTAGAAAACATGGCGAAAGACATTGAAGATCAAGAGGTTAAGCCCCCGACGCTGATCATTGTCGGGTCGGTTGTTAAGTTGAGGGAGCGTCTTTCCTGGTTTGACCCTTCAACTGTTGATTAACGTATAAAAATCAAGCTGATCCAAAAATAATCTGTTTACTTTCCAAATTGCAACCATCGACTACTCTGAAATAAAGAAGGTTTTGTAAAATTCGTGGGAGTTGTCTGGATGAGTTGGTTCAATAGAATCTCCATTAGGAATAAGCTGATGTTTATTCCCTTGGTCGGAATTCTGGGGTTTGCGATTAGCTTAGCGTTTAATTATTCCGTTAATTCCGATACCAGTAGTCGGCTTGAATCGGTGCGTGATCAGTATTATCCAATACTGGAATTGGCCAACACTGTCCTGGTGGTATTGGATGCCACGGCAGAGACGCTCAACTCTGCGGTAAGCGCCGGAGAACAGGATATGGTCGTTGCTGCGGACGAAACTGCAGCGAAGATGCGCAATCTGCTGGACAAGATCCATAGCCTTGAACCTAGCCGTAAATCGGAAGTAGAAAAGCTGCGCGCGGATTTTGACAGTTATTATTCTGCAGCACGCGGACTTTCTCAGGGCATGATTTCCGGGGATATCGACTTTTCGAAGCTGAACGAGCGTGCCTCCGAGATGACCGAGCGCCAGAGAGTGGTCAAGCAGGAGTTACAACTCTTCCGCGATGGAAGCCATAAATTGTTTGCGTCCAACATTTCGGATTCTATCTCTTTAGCAAATGAAGCCCTGAAAGTGGGCGTTGGAGTTGCGGTTGTTATCACGGTAATTCTTATCATGGTCGCTCTGTACGTCACCTCCACCGTTACCGGTAACCTGTCACGGATTGTGAATTCTTTGAAGGACATCGCAAGTGGGGAAGGTGACCTGACCAAACGCATTCACCAGACCTCGCAAGATGAGATCGGGGAACTTGTCTATTGGTTTAATTCGTTTGTGGAGAAGCTGCAGGCGATTATTAAAGACGTTGTCGATAGCATTGAGCCCCTTAAGAAAACCAGTAATGAGCTAACTTCTCTGGCGCATGAAAGCGAATTGGTATCAAGTGGTCAGTTGGAAGCCACGGTTAGCGTTAACCGTTCAATGAATGAAATGTTCGAGAGTTTAAGCGAGAACGCGGCAAATACATCGAATGCAGCCGAAGCGGCTTCTTATGCAAATGAACAAGCCCAGACCGGTCACAGCATCGTTAAAGACACCATAAGCACCATCAATGATCTTGCTCGTGAAGTAGCAAAAGCCGGCAAAACCATCGGTCAGTTGGAATCGGATTCTGAGAATGTGGGCGCTATATTGGATGTTATTCAAGGCATAGCGTCACAGACCAATTTATTGGCGCTGAATGCCGCTATTGAGGCTGCTCGCGCTGGCGAGCACGGGCGCGGTTTTGCTGTGGTGGCAGATGAAGTGCGGACGCTGGCTTCCCGCACACAAGAATCAACGGAAGAGATTCACGGAGTTATAGACCAGCTTCAAAAAACAGCCCGGGTTATTTCCGAAGTGATGGCCGCCGGCCAGTCAAAAGCTGAACAGAGCGTGTCGAAAGCCGGGGATGCAGGTAACTCCCTGGAAGCGATAACCAGTCGGGTGGAAGAAATTAACGTGATGAACACGCAGATTGCATCCGCGACAGAGGAACAGCAACAAACCTCGCAATTTATTCAGCATGCAATTGATGAGATTAGCCAATCTGCGAATAAAGCGGCTGAAGGTTCTTCTAAAGTGGCTTCCTCCACAGAGCAATTGCAGAACGTTACTAACCGATTGGATTCTGTGGCTCGTCAGTTCAAGGTTTAGTTTACTTCCAGAATAAGCGACGGGTGGAGAGGGTTAACACAGCGATCTCTCCCCGTTTTATAAGAAGCTTTTATTCCGCTGCGACCAAACATCCCGGGCCATCTCTTCTGCTTGAGGCGGGCTCTCGGCTTTACCCAGCAAGGTGAAGGCAATAGCACAGGTGCCGATCACCGATGCTTCTCCATATTCATGTTCACTTTGGCCGCGCCACAATGAAACCAGATTACCTATGGTGAAATCCGTTTCCTTCACGTGACGTTTATTGAATAGTGCCGGCCAGGTTTTATCCTGTACTTCCCCATTTCGAACCGATTGCACAAGACAGGGTATATCCGGGTTACGCTCGATTTCCCCGGCTTCTCCTTTTATCACATCCACACGCTCGTAGCCGAGAGCCTGTGCGGCTAATTGGTGAACCGGGCGGTAACCAGGGTGGAATATCCCCTGGATAATACAGCGGGCATTGCACGGATTGAGTAAGCGCGAAAGAGTGTGTACCGGGGAACGCAAACCCAGTGTGTTTCGTAGTTCGATTATCTGATGCAGCCGTGGGGATAGGTTGCGTAAGGGAAAATAAGTGAATCCCTGGCTATTTACTTGTTGCTGGCAATCATGCCAATTTTCCGCGATCGGCAAGCCCAGCTCTCTTAATACATCTTCTGTATATAAACGATCGATGGTATGTCCTGATGCTCCGTGCACAAAAACTTTTTCGCCGGTTTCTGCCAGCAAAAATATACTCAGTAAGTACCATGGCAGGTGGCGGCGTTTGCCCGCATAGGACGACCAATCCAAATCGATGTTCAAAGACTCTGGCGCGTGAATAGACTCACGTACTGCTTGTACAAACCCCAGTAACTCTTCAGGGCTTTCTTCCTTAACCCTGAGCAGCATCAGAAATGCTCCCAGCTGCACGTCTTCGACTTCGCCATTCATGATCATTTTCATGGACTGAAGGGCTTCATCTTCTGTTAATGAGCGTGTGCCATTTTTGCCCTTGCCTAGTATTCGAACGAACTGTGCAAAAGGGTGTTCATGTCTGGGAGGAATGCTGGTTTTCATACTGTCAAACCTTCGGGGTCGGCTACAAACAATGGGTGGGCCTTGGCAACCCGGCGATTTTGGCAGCCAGTTTCGCAGGGCTCCCTGGGAAAAGTTGCAGGAGATAGATGCTGTTGCCTTTCTCGTCTCCAAGATGTTGTTTTACATACTTTACCAATATCCGCATTGCAGGAGAATGCTCAAATTCCTGGTGAAACCGGCGCAGTAAAGCAATAATTTCCCAGTGGGATTCCGACAATTCAATGTCAACGGAGGCGGCTAGCGCAGACGCAGCGGCTTCACTCCAGTCGCCGGGATTTTGCAGATAGCCCTCTTTAGTCAGCGCAACCGCATGACCATTCAAGTCCAGGGTAGGGCTAGGCACTATAGCCAGCTCAATGTTTTGTGATGCTGTTCCACCAGATCAACGAAACCGTCGTAATGCACCGGGTTGACCAGGCTATCCGATTTATTTTGCATGCCCCGGGCTTCGATGTCGGGTATCAATGCGAAGCAGCGCTTCCGATCCGGTAAACCTGTTGCGACAGAGGGGTTCGATAGCAACAATACCGCATCGCCGATTAAAATTAAGGAATCGTCAGACTTCATCAGGTCGAGGCAGCGTTGCAGGGACCTATTGCTGAATGGAGACTGATTAACGATATGCAAAATCATAATTGGAGTGCCTAGAAAGTCAGTAGGTTGTCAAATTGACAAAAGAGATCCGATACGGCGTCATCTTCCACTAACTGCACTTCAACAGAAAGATCTTCTTCGGTCAAACCCCGCAAGGCCAGATCTTTTGCTCTTACGAAGATATGGTCAATGTCGTAAAGCGCAAACGATTTGAATATCGCTGCCGTATTTTTCTGGCCAGCGGGATCGGTGTTCTGATTTTTTATTATCTGGAAAATCCCATCGTCAAGAAACAGTACGCCGGTTTTAACCCCGAACGCAGCGGTTGCCAATGCCGCATCCAACGCCTCACGGGTGCCCATACCGGCATGCGGGGCTTTCTGGTTGATGATCAGTGTGGAACGCATACCTGTGTACCGCTTATAGTCATGGGTTTATAGAGTGGTGCTAACCGCCAAACGTAATCAGGCGATCCGATTCCAGCCCGGCTTCTACTAGCTGGCCTAAGCCGGACAGCACAAAAGCGTCTGACAGATTGTGATTTTGCTTTTCGTAGCGTTCCGCTTCCGTAACGTTTAATACGCCTCTTCGCAAGCAGGCAGAAACGCAAACCACCAGCTCGATCTGATGGTCAGTAGCGACGGATTGCCACGCTTTGTAGAGGTCAACTTCGTCTTGCGGGGTAACCGCCAGGTCTGTCCCGCTCAGAACCCCGTCGCCGGAGAAAAAAACACGCTTTATCCGGTGGCCCTTGATTAAAGCAGCCTCACAAAACCGCAACGCAGACAGGTTGCTTTGTTTGCTGTAAGGGCCATCAATGACATGTAAAGAAAAAATCATGGTTGTGCTCAAGTTGAAGTTACTGATTGCCATCATAGGGCTGACAGAGGTGAAATCAAGCAGGACTTGATATAGGATGACGGTTCGAAAAGAGCCGCACTGGTATCGATGCAGTAACCTTAAAATTTTTCTTCACAGAATCATAGGTTTGGGATATTATACGCGCCTTCACAAAAACGGTGGGCTGGCAGAGCGGTTGAATGCAGCGGTCTTGAAAACCGCCGTAGGTTAATAGCCTACCCGGGGTTCGAATCCCTGGCCCACCGCCATCTTCTCTAAGGCAAGGTTCTTTGCCGCGACAAAACACAGACAAATCCTATTTGCATCAGGCTTCGGCGCTTGAGATTCCCGGGCACGCTTGGTTTTGCCTAATTAGCTAAGGTGCCAAACCCGCGTATTGTGGCGATTGTGGCAGTTTTGAGTGTGACTTATTCACTAATTTAAATATGCAGAAATGGGTATTATAAATGGGTAATAGGTCGCTGATTCCCTAACACATTGTGGTTAATGAGTCAGTTTCGGTGCTTGATTCGGATGTCCGGCGCTTTTAGATTAAAATGCTTTGATGGTAGCGATTGTGATGGGATCTGCTGGCGGGGTTTTTGAGTGATAAAGGTTTATATAGTTGACGATCATGACTTGGTGCGCACGGGCATTTCCAGAATGTTGTCGGATATCGCGGGTATCAAAGTGGTCGGCGAGGCTGCCAGTGGTGAGGATGCATTGCGGTTTATTCGTGACCTGGAGCCCGATGTGGTGTTGATGGATGCGAAAATGCCCGGTATCGGTGGGTTGGAAGCCACGCGTAAATTGTTACGACAGAATGCAGACGTCAGGGTCATAGCGGTTACCGCTTGCGGTGAAGAGCCGTTTCCTTCACGCTTCCTTCAGGCTGGCGCTGCGGGCTATTTAACCAAGGGCGCCGCTATGGATGAAATGGTAAAAGCCATCCGCCTAGTGCATTCAGGGCAGCGCTATATTTCACCGGATGTTGCCCAGGAGCTGGCTTTAAAACCGTTCCGCAGTGACGGGGAGTCGTCTCCATTCGATCAATTATCAGAACGTGAGCTGCAAATTGCGACCATGATCGTGAATTGTCAGAAGGTACAGGAAATATCCGACAAGTTATTCTTGAGTCCCAAGACGGTCAACAGCTACCGCTATCGGGTATTCGAAAAATTGGGTATCAACAGTGATGTTGAGCTGACTTTGCTGGCGGTTCGGCACGGTATGCTGGATGTAGAATTTTTGCCGAATAGTTAGTATGTTCATTGCCATTGATTGTTTGGCAGTGAAACCGGTGAGGATTTAACATAGATATCGACGCTTTTCTCCACTCTTTAACGACCCACCCGGGTGTTTACCGAATGGTGGATGCTGAAGGTGGTGTGTTGTATGTGGGTAAGGCCAAAAACCTGCGTAATCGCGTGAGCTCTTATTTTCGCACTAGGCAGCAGAGCCCCAAAACGGCGGCCTTGGTAGCAAAAATAGATCATATTGAAGTGACGGTCACTCACAGTGAGACTGAAGCGCTGTTGTTAGAGCAGACGTTGATTAAATCGCTGAAGCCGCCCTTTAATATCTTGTTGAGGGACGACAAGTCCTATCCTTATATTTATATTTCAAAACAAACGTTTCCCCGCGTTGCCTATTATCGCGGTTCAAAAAAAATGCCTGGACGTTTCTATGGACCGTATCCAAGCGCGACGGCTGTGCGCGAAACTTTGGGTCTGCTACAGAAAATTTTTAAAGTTCGTCAGTGCGAGGATAGCTTTTACCGTAACCGCTCAAGGCCCTGTCTTCAGCATCAGATTGAACGTTGTAAAGCACCCTGCGTTAACCTCGTGTCTGAGCAGGAGTATGCAGAAGATGTCCGCCATACCGTGATGTTTCTAGAAGGCAAGAACAGGGAAGTGCGGGATGAGTTGACTAAGCAGATGCATGCGGCCGCGGATTCCCTGCAATTTGAGCAGGCTGCCCAATTTCGAGATCAGCTGGAAGCATTAACTCAGATCCAATCGCAACAGTATGTGGAGACTGAATCCGGTAGCGCCGATGTCTTCGCAGTGGCGCTGGAGTCCGGTGTCGCTTGTGTACAAATAGTGTATGTGCGCAGCGGTAGGGTGATGGGAAATAAAACCTATTATCCGGCGCTAAAATCGGAGTTGTCGGTGGCGGAAATCTTCGACGCATTTATACCGCAGTATTATTTGGGTGGGTTAGGGCGCCGGGACTTGCCACAGCGAATTCTGGTTTCGGAGCCGTTCGAATCCAGCGACGCGCTGATTGAGGCGATACAGCAACGTGATAACCATGTTTTGAGTATCCATACGAATGTACGCACTTCCCGTAAAGCGTGGCTGAATCTGGCCCAAACCAATGCACAACAATACCTGGCCAGTCATCTTGCTAACCGGGAACAGCTTTATCGGCGTTTCGAAGCACTGCAGGATTCCCTTTCGCTGGAAGAAATCCCTCAACGCTTGGAGTGTTTCGATATCTCCCATACTCAGGGAGAAGGTACGGTTGCCAGTTGTGTCGTGTTTGAGCATTCCGGAGCTGTTCGAAGCCAGTACCGTCGGTTCAATATAGAGGGAGTGGCCCCGGGAGATGATTACGCAGCCATGAACCAAGCGTTAAATCGACGTTATACGCGCCTCAAAAAAGGAGAGGCGAAGCTACCGGATATTCTGATCGTGGATGGCGGTAAAGGCCAGCTCAGACAAGCCCGCGAAGTACTGACAGAGTTACAGGTTCAGGGGGTGCTGTTACTCGGTATCGCGAAGGGTGAAACCCGAAAGCCGGGATTGGAAACTCTGTTTTTAGAAGAAACCGGGCCCGGATTTGAACTGTCCGGCGATTCCCCAGCGCTGCACCTGATACAGCAAATTCGCGACGAAGCGCACCGGTTTGCCATCATGGGCCATCGAAATCGACGTGAGAAAAAGCGGACACGATCCGTGCTGGAAGACATACCGGGGATAGGCGCAAAGCGTCGTCGCGAGTTGCTAACTCACTTTGGCGGTATGCAGGGTTTAAGCCGTGCGAGCCAGCAGGAAATAGAAAAAGTGTCCGGAATTAGCAAGAAAATTGCAGAAGACGTTTATGCAGCCCTTCACAATGTTTAGAATGAGGGGTCAAAAAGGCCTTTATAGAGAGCAGTTATGCAACAATTGGCGGGTAGATCTGTGCTGTTTACGATACCTAATGTCCTGACTCTACTCAGAATATGCTTAATTCCTGTGTTTATTCTTGCGTTTTACACGCACAGCGAATGGAACAAATTGGCTGCGGCGACCATCTTCGCCATAGCCGGTATAACGGATTGGATCGACGGCTATTTGGCCCGGAAAATGGATCAAACCTCCAAGTTGGGTGCGTTTCTCGATCCGGTCGCGGATAAATTAATGGTGTCCGCCGCATTGGTTTTGCTGGTAGAAAGCCATTCTTCAGCGCTCCTGGCCATTCCGGCCATCGTTATTATTAGTCGTGAAATTACGGTGTCTGCATTGCGTGAATGGATGGCGGAGCTGGGTAAACGAGCCAGTATCGCTGTTTCCTATATCGGGAAGATAAAAACGGCCGCCCAGATGGTGGCTATAACCGGCTTGCTGGCTAATGAACCGGACCTGGGTAACTGGTTGGTTTGGTTGGCTTATTTGTTATTGTATATAGCGACGGTATTAACTATCTGGTCCATGATGATGTACTTGAAAAGCGCTTGGCCTGACCTGAAGGAATGAATTCAGTTCGTGTATATCAAGTTATTGAGAAATAATAGAAATTTATGGGTTGACTCGGCAAGCGGGGTAAGTAGAATATGCTTCCCACAGAGGTCAGCCTTTGTGTAGATATGAGATTAAACGCGGGAATAGCTCAGTGGTAGAGCACAACCTTGCCAAGGTTGGGGTCGGGAGTTCGAACCTCCTTTCCCGCTCCATATTTGAATCCGGCTAACCGGATTGTATTAAGTTTCCTTTTACCTTTCTCTTGTATAAGCTCTGTGATTCAGGGCGCGATAGCAAAATGGTTATGCTCCGGATTGCAAATCCGTTTACGCCGGTTCGATTCCGGCTCGCGCCTCCAAATTCCTCCGCTTATCCCTTTATCACATTTCTTTTTTCCCGGAATGCTTCAACGTGCGCTTTAAGGGCCTGTTCCATTTCGCTGATCTCGCTGCCACGGGTGTTGAGGATCTTTTCACCGTCTTTCGGGGATTGCCCTTTATAAACATAGAGGCTCTCCAGCATGATCTTGC
Organism: Ketobacter sp. MCCC 1A13808; assembly: GCF_009746715.1. Taxonomy (NCBI): domain Bacteria; kingdom Pseudomonadati; phylum Pseudomonadota; class Gammaproteobacteria; order Pseudomonadales; family Ketobacteraceae; genus Ketobacter; species Ketobacter nezhaii. Next base: position 67,229 of record NZ_VRKW01000001.1, on the reverse strand, counting down.
GGATGGGAGAGTGTTTATCCAGGCCTCTTTCTTTGCAGATGATGTCTACAGACATCTCAAACGCTTTGTCGTAGCCATGACGGTCGATTGATATGGTCCGAAATTTAGGTTTGGACAGCTCTTCGCTGTTGACCCTGATCTCAAAAACATGGGCTGGCTTGCGCCCGCTGCGGTAACGCACCCGTTCTTTGAGTCCGACTATTTTGCCATCGGTGTGTATCAGGCGCTCTACTGACAGGTCTTTGCGCATAAAGTGCGCTCGCTGACGTTGTGCCAGTTCAAGATCTTTGGCCTGAGCCTCTTCCAGCGCCAAAAGCAGTTCTTCTTCGTTCAGGTAACGGCCGTTGATCTTGAGGGGGTAATAAACTTGATGTTCTTTGCTATTCCACGCACGATAAACGCGGATATAGTCTTCGCTGACTGATATCGCCATAGTTCCAATGAAAGCTCATATTAAAAATTACAATTGAAGTAGCTGAAGCCAATCATTACCAATATATTTAAATTTTTCAACTCAACGAATAAATTATTGATATGCCAGAGGGTTATCCCTATAATTCTGGCCTCATTTTGGCTTGCTACCGCATCAACATCCTGCCCGGGTGGCGAAACTGGTAGACGCAAGGGACTTAAAATCCCTCGGTGGCAACACCGTGCCGGTTCGATTCCGGCCCCGGGCACCATTCTTTTTCCCATGCATTTATCCAAAATGCGCCGGGAACGCGCTTCCAACTTTACCTTCCCTGTCAGTGTTTCTTATTGTGCACATGTAAGCCCCTGAGGGCTAGTGTAATTTTTCTTTATCTTAGTTTATAGGAATGAGTCGAACGAAATTTCGGCAAAAAATCCCATTTGTCTCTGTGAGAAAATGAAACGGATTCTTGCTTGCCAAGCTTGCTTGAAAGCTAAGTTAGACAATCGGTGCTTCTTGCCAAATTATCGAGTGAATTACGCCCATGGAACTCCATCAAAGTGAGTCGTATTATCCAATAGTTGATTGAAGAAACTCATGTCATGAAGAGTGTGATTTTGTTTAAACTGGTTTAGGCTTATTGGTACAGGCAGTGACCGGATCGATAGAGGAATAGAGTTAAGTGTGAATTTATCCTATATTGATAAAGAAAGGACACAAGAGGGTTTGGGCTATGACAGCATTGGATCTCGACCGAGTTCATATGCTACAGAATGTTCCGACATTCGGTGGTATTAATGATGAGGTTTTGTCCTTTTTGCTGGATCACTCCAAAACAGTTAACCGGGCGGCTGGCCAGGAGGTGTTCCACGAGGGTGACTATACCGCTTCAATGTTTATTATTGAGGAAGGTGAAGTAGCGATATTCAAACAGAAAGCCGGTCAGAATTGCTTGATGGTAACGCTGGGAGAAGGCGAGTGCCTTGGGGAAATGGCGTTGTTCGATTATATGCCTCGCAGTGCGTCGGCTGTTGCCCATACAAAATGCAGTCTAATTGAAATTACCTCCCAAAACCTCTACGAAGTCTATAAGAAAGACCTCGAACAATTCGCTCTATTACAAATGAATCTGGGGCGGGAAATTGCCCGCCGCCTGCGCCGTGCTGATGAGCTTTGCGTTAAGTGTCCGTTGCGACCGGGTAACGAATCGGATTCCGGTGTGGGGGTAAAACCGTTCAGACAATACCAATAATATAAGGGGGGGATGTAATATGGACGAGGTTAAATCGGATAGTAAAAAGCCGGATAACCAACTGGTAGCTCAGGTTCGTCAACTGGAATGGTCCGCACCCTTTAAATGGTTGAGGATGGGTTGGAACGATTATCTGGATGCTCGCCAGCTTAGCCTTGAATACGGCCTTTTCTTTGCCCTCAGTGGCGTGCTACTGACCGCTCTTGTTGTCTATTTTACTTCTAAAATATTCATTTTCGGTCTTGTGTTTTTGTTCATTTTGCTCGGACCGTTATTTGCTTTTGGCCTCTACGATATTCCGCGCCAGCTAGAGCTTGGCGAGAAGCCCACGCTGAAACATTCATTGCAACAAATCCGGGATAGTGCCGCCAACCAATGGGTGTTTGCTGTTGTGATTTGCGTTGTCAGTCTGATATGGCTACGGGCTGCCACCATCATTCACGTATTCTATCCGGAAGGGGGTGATCCTACTCTTGAAGAGCTACTTACTTTTTTTGCGGTGGGGATAGGTGCCGGGGCTTTTTTCTCTGCGTTAGTATTTGGGATTAGTGCTTTTTCTCTTCCGATGATGATGGATCGGAACGTCGATGCGATTTCTGCGTCGATTACCAGCCTGAGTGCCGTTATGAATAATATGTGGGTGGCGGGAATGTGGGGTCTTTTGATAGCCGGGCTGATTTTTCTCGGTTTTGCTACTGCCTTTATCGGCTTGATAGTGGTTCTGCCGGTGATCGGTTATGCCACCTGGCATGGATATAAAGACACTATTTTAGATTAAAATTTCCCGCTATTTGTTACCTGCTATGGGTCTGCAGTGCGTTATAAGCGATCAGTTCGCCTAATCTGGGGAGTAGCTGTTTCGGGAAATCGTGACCCATACCTTTAATTAATTCCAGCTTAGCCCGGCGGATGGATTTTGCTGAATCAATGCCGCCTTTTTTGTTCACCAACGGGTCACTGCTACCGTGGATGATTTGAGTAGGGCAATCAATATTTCGCAGTAGTTTGCGGAAACCGCCGGTTGCAATGATTGCATGGCTTTGGCGCAGGTAACCGGAAGGCCGATATGCCCGGTCAAAATCTGCGGCCAAGCGCGCCAGAATTTCTTCATCGGGTGTGGGGTACATCGGACTGGATATTTTTTTCCAAAACTGCAGCGATCGGGCTATAGCTATTTCTTTTTCGTGACCGCGCGGAACTCCGTAGCCTGCCATATTCAGCAATATATCCATACGCGGCATGGGTAACCATGGTTCATTTGTGGTGGACATAATGGAGGTTAGGCTCAGTGTTCGGTGTGGGTGGAGTGCGGCAAATAACTGGGCAATCATGCCGCCCATCGATGCGCCCACCACATGTACTTTGGGCAGATCCAAGTGATCCAGAAGGTTGATGCAGTCTGACACCATATCAAACAGGGTGTAATTGGATTTAATTGGTAATCTTAATCGGGATCGCAGCATGGCCTTTTTCAGATCAGCATCAATTCCGTTATTTGCGGAGGACGATAGACCTATATCCCGGTTGTCGAATCGGATTACACGAAATCCTTCATCCACCAGTGTGTTCACCAACTCTGTGGGCCACAGCGTGAGCTGGGAACCCAGCCCCATAATTAATAAAAGGGGTTTATCGGTCAGGTAGCCCTCATCCTGATAATGAATAGTTACCGGGCCACAATTGGCCTGACCTTGACGGACAGGGTGGTGTTGATTGAACGTTTTTGAGTGCATTGCAGTTAAAGTCATAAATTGATTTCACTCATCACTGGTGGCCAATAACATATAATTTACCGCGCAGGACTTTGTCAGCTTATAGCGTTTTGTAAATGGGTTGAGTGACACTCCGCTTATCCAGGTGGTATTGAGTGAGCTTTTCTTCAATAAAACCTTGAGCTCATCTGGGGTTACAAACTTCTGCCAATTGTGGGTTCCCCTGGGAAGTAGTCGAAGTAGGTATTCTGCACCGACTATGGCCATCAGGAAACTGAGAATGGACCGGTTTATCGTCGAAACGAACATCATGCCGCCTTGTGCTACTTTTTCGTTGCAGCGCAGCATAAAATGTTTCAGGTGGCTAACGTGTTCAACCACCTCCATATTAAAAACGATATCGAATTCGTCTTCCAGTGTATCGAGTTCTTCGCATAAGTAGGCGATATCCAACCCTTGGTTATTGGCATGCTGCCTGGCAATGGCAATGCTGTTTTTCGCCAAGTCTATGCCGGTGACTTGCGCTCCCAGTTTGCATAGTGATTCAGAAAGAATGCCGCCCCCACAACCCACATCGAGCACCTTCAGACCCTGGAGGGGATGCTCTTTGTTACGGTCAATGATGTTTCGTTCGTGTAATACGTTGAGTATAACCTGGACTCGAAACTGGTTTAATTGGTGGAGCGGCCACATGGGGCCCGATTCATCCCACCAGGTGGATGCGAGGCGGTTAAAACGGGCCAATTCTGAATGGTCGAGCGTGCTCTGGGGTGCCATATTCAGGTAACTACCCGATAACAGGGTTGGTATTCTGATTCACCGATTTTCATTCGTTTCTGGATCACAAAGGTGCGTAGAATTTTATCCAGTGAGTTCATTATCTCGGTATCACCTTTGATTTCAAAAGGACCGTGTTCTCTTATCAGGGTGATGCCCTGCTCTTTGACATTGCCGGCAACAATACCGGAAAATGCCTTGCGCAAATTCGCCGCCAGAATGTGAGAAGGCTGGTTCTTATGCAGATCGAGCTGGGACATGGATTCGTGCGTCGGTTCGAATGGCATCTGCATTTCATTGGGAATGTTCAATTTCCAATTAAAATAAAACGCATCTTTGGATGTGCGCCGGTAGAGCAAAACTTCTTCTGCCCCGGCACGCGCTGCTTTGGCCACTTCGGCCGCATCTCCGATGACAATTTTGTATTTCAGTTGCGCCTGTTGTCCCAACGTTTCTGCTATAAACTGATTGATGGTATCGAAATAGGGGGCAGCATCCTGGGAGGCTGCAAAAATAAGGGGAAAAGGAATACCTTCGTTGCTGGGATGTAACAACACTCCCAAAATATACAGTATTTCTTCAGCGGTGCCCGCACCACCGGGAAATACAATCACGGAGTGAGACATGCGCACAAATGCTTCCAGGCGCTTTTCTATGTCGGGTAAAATAATCAGCTCGTTGACAATGGGGTTGGGGGATTCTGCTGCGATGATCCCGGGCTCGGTAATGCCCACATACCGCCGGTTGGGCACATGTTGTTTGGCGTGGCCGATGGCAGCGCCTTTCATCGGGCCCTTCATGGCACCCGGGCCGCAACCGGTGATGATGTTCATATCCCGCAATCCCAATTCGTAACCGACTTCTTTGGTAAAGTCGTATTCTTCACGGCTGATGGAATGGCCCCCCCAACACACCACTAAGGGGTTGGCGTCGCCTTTCCTGACGGCATTTGCATTGCGCAGAATGTGAAAGACAGCATCGGTGATACCGGCGGTGGTGGTCAGATCAAAGCGATTGGAGTCGCGTATTTCACTGGTGATATAAACGACGTCCCTGAGCACCGAAAACAGCTGTTCGCGTATTCCGCGTATCATTTTACCGTCTACAAAGGCTGTGGCAGGGGAGTTGCTCAGTTGCAATTTGATGCCCCGTGCCTGGCGGATAAAGCGAATATCAAAATCCGCAAACTCTTCCAGAATTTCACTGGTATTGTCGTTATTGTTGCCGGTGTTCAGAACCGCCAGGGCGCAGCGTCTGAAGATGTGAAACAAATTGGCATCCGTTTGATTGACCAGTTGATTCACTTCACTTGGCGACAGCAATTCCAAAGCAGCTTCCGGTGACACCGTGGTGCTAGCGACTTTATCTGTCATGATTCGATTCGATCCTTATTCAGTAGCTGTGTGGACAAAGCGGATGAAATAGTCATGCAATTCATATAGTGTTTGCGTTTACCGCCTATTAAAGTGCATCAAAATCAGCGTGAGCGGAATAGGGCACCTGAAAATTGTTACTATATCACCATGGTGCAGCAAAAACCGTTAACAGAAAAGGGAGTCAGACCAGTGAACGCAGTAGATCAGATCAGTACCTCGGCTTTTGATGGGCAAAAACCCGGTACCTCGGGCTTAAGGAAAAAGGTGGACGTATTTCAACAACCCCATTACTTAATGAATTTTGTACAGTCAATTGTCAATGCGCTGCCGTTGGATCAGCGTTCACGCTTGGTGGTGGGGGGCGATGGCCGTTATTTCAACCGAGAAGCCATCCAGCAGATACTGCAAGTCCTGGTAGCAAATGAGGTCAAAGAGATTCTGGTGGGAGCAGATGGCTTGCTTTCCACTCCAGCGGTTTCACACCTGATTAGAAAGTCAGGCAGCGATGGAGGCATTGTACTGTCCGCTAGCCATAATCCAGGGGGGCCGGGTAAGGACTTCGGCATCAAATTTAATAATGCCAGTGGCAGTCCTGCACCGGAATTTCTGACCGATCTGATTTTCGAGAACACCAAAACTATTGACCACTATTTACGCTTCCCTCTACCGGAATTGCAGCTTACTGAAGGCGCAGAGTATCAGTTTGGCAACAGCACCATTAAGGTCGTGAATAGTGTCAGTGATTACGCGGAGCTGATGCAGACTTTATTCGATTTCGATCGTATCCGGTCGTCCATGGAAGACGGAAAGCTGAGTCTTTGTTTTGATGGCATGCACGCGGTGACCGGTCCTTATGCGAAGTGTATTTTCAGTGAGTTGCTGGGGGTGCCCGCGGGTAACCTTTTGAATTGTGTAGCCAAGGAAGATTTTGGTGGTGGGCATCCAGACCCCAATCGGGTTCACGCCAAAACCCTTTATGAGTACATGATGTCCGATCATGCGACGGATCTGGGCGCGGCATCCGACGGTGACGGTGACCGCAATATGATTTTAGGGAATGGTGCCTTTGTCAGTCCCAGTGATAGCTTGGCTCTGATTGCCGAGCACCATCAATGCATTCCCCAGTTCCGCGACGGCCTGGTGGGTGTGGCTCGCTCCATGCCCACCAGCACGGCGCTTGATCGTGTGGCAGAACACCTGAATTTGCCCTGTTATGAAACCCCGACCGGGTGGAAATTCTTTGGGAACTTGCTGGATCAGGGATTAGTGCGTCTTTGCGGTGAGGAAAGCTTTGGTACCAGCGGTGATCATGTGCGTGAGAAAGACGGCGTGTGGACGGTGCTCTGCTGGCTGAGCATATTGGCTGAGACCGGAAAATCAGTTCAGCAATTATTAACCGAGCATTGGACCCGCTTCGGGCGCAGCTATTATTGCCGCCACGATTACGAGGGGCTGGAGGCCGAAAAGGCTCAGGCGGTTATGTTAGGCCTGGTCGAGCATCGCGATAGCCTTATTGGGCAATCCTATGGTTCTAAACCGATTCGTGAAGTGGATGTATTTTCCTACGAGGACCCCGTGGATGGCTCGGTTTCAGAAAATCAGGGTGTGCGAGTGAAGTTTGATGATGGTTCGAGGATTGTATATCGGTTGTCCGGTACCGGTACGGATTCCGCGACCTTGCGTGTCTATCTGGAGCAGATTGAACGAAACGCAGATTCCCTTCAGCACGACGCGATCGAGTTCAATGAAGAATTGGGTCAGTTTGCTCATTCTATTGCCAATATAGCGGGCGTTACCGGCGCGGCTGAGCCCTCTGTCAGAACCTGAGCCATTGAAGGGGCGCCCAGGTTAAAACTTGACTGAAAGCGCCAGTTTCCACAAAATCCCGTTTTTAGTTCCTGTTGGGTCCGGTTTAAATATGAAAAACACAGAAGTAGAAGGTCAGAATCTCGATTACGAGATGTATCAGTACGCGTGTAAGGTGTCGGGTAAATCACCGTCCCAAACCGAATTTGAGCAAGGTTATCAGCAGGGTCAGTTTCAGTTTCAAAAAGATAAACAGTTACTTTTGGATTTACTGGAGACGTACAAAATCAATGTACAGTTTCTGGCGGAAGAATGGCTTGCTTCCAACACTAAAGCCAGCGCATGGGGCGACACACCTTTGGTGGCAGTTTGCCGTTTGGTCCTGATACTGAACCGCTGAGCGATTACGCGTGCCTGAAAGGCATTTCACCTCGCAATGATGCGGGTAAGAAAGGCTATACTGAAAGGAAGCATGAAACTCAATATTAACGGAAAATAGCGCTTATTCGAGGGTGTTGGTGAATCAGTCCTTATATCGTATTCAATTGCTCAAAAAATTGTGGGTCCACCTGACCCCTAATGAGACTTTTGGCCTGTGCTCTCCGGACAGGATTCAGCGATCCGGACAAAACCTGGGTGACGTAAGGCGTAAAGAGTTATCGCACTTGCTCACTATTGAACGCCAATTACATGAATTACGGCGTGGCCATTCCGCACTCGATAGCGATGGGAAACTGATACGATGTGCGGAGATTCAGGATATACGCGGCATCAAGTTTTCCTCGATTATCGAAAATACGGATCAGGTGGAGGTGGAAACAGAAGCACTTCCTGATATTGCCAGCATGCTTGAAAATGCCGAAGCGCTGAACCGACTGGATGGGTTGGAGCGTCTGCTGAGGTTACAAAAGTTGTACTTGTTGTCTGAACGCATGATCCTCGGGATGACTTTATCTGAAGTCGACAAGGAGCCGCTGGATCGTCGCTGGCTCAGCCGCTGGAAGCTCAATGCCTGCGAGAGTTCCAATGGAGCTTTACAGCAGCTGTGGGCGAGAATTCTGGTAGGTGAGCTGGTTAGTCCTGGTAGCACCAGTTTGTGGACGCTAGGGTATCTGGCAAATTGTTCGCTCATGGACGCCGAAAACCTAAGTCATTTAGCATCATGGCTGTGCGGGGATTTCATTTACCGCAGCGCATTACGCGCCACCTCCGGCGCCCTGGACAGCGGAACGATGCTAAAACGCCTTGAAGAACAATCGATTATCAAGGGCGTGTCAGGCAAGGTTCTCACAAAAACCTTGCTTAGTGATACCGAAGGCGAGTTCAGTTACCAAATGGTATTGGCAGATAAACTCCTGTTGATCGATTCCCATCAGGCTAGACCCGAGCTTAATATACCTGCCTATATGGTGACATCAGTGGGTTGCGAACTGCTGGGTCTGGTTCCGGTGGCGGCTGATCCGGCTTACTTGGAACTGATCACGCAAGATTTACAGGCCCGGGGTATGAATGTGCGTGTGGTACACAAGGGATCCGATGAGGCGATCGCCGATTTAGGCTAAATTCAGCAAAATGTTACGCTTTTTGAAATACTTACTAGACTTAATTTAGAGACGTTAAGTAGAGTAAAGGTGAAACTGTGGAAAAGCGTAAGTTCCCTCGGCATGGGGTGTCCATTGACGCGGTCTTCAACCTGGGAGAAGGTGAGGGAAGCATCTGTGTTATCGAAGATTTTAGCGAGCAGGGAATATTCGTTACGTTCGAAGATCAGCGATATTTGGCTGTAGTCAAAGCTAAATCGGCTGAATTAGAATCTATCGCAACGGTCACCTTTAAATTGGCACAACGCTATGTGTCTATTGACGGGATCGTGGTTCATCAAAAAGAAATCGGCCTGGGTTTGAAGTTCCTTCAACCCAACCCGAAGTACATTGAAGCCCTCCAAGACGGTGCGGCGCTAGAGAGATCGGCGCACGAAAATATTCACACCGAAGAAGAAAGCCGGAACAGCAGCGCCGCTGCCAAAAAATCAAACCTGATACATCATACCAACGGTAAAATGGAAAGTTTTCTGGAAGACCGGATTCCGGAATTTCTGTCCAAGGTATGTGAAGATCTTATAAACCAAGCAAACTCACAAAAAAGTGATGCGGCACAGCATCCTTATTTTGATGCAGTAGCGGGTTTTAAAAAATACACCAAAAAGCTCGTAAGCTCGATGTCTGGCACTATTTTATCAGACGCTTCGGATGTGGCGAATGGGCGCTACAAAGACAAAAACACTCAAAATTCCGATGCGACACAGCAAACGTTAGCGTTGGTGGGCAAAGAGGAATTTGAAGATTGGCTTGTGGTCCGGGTAGCAATATCCCGCGCGGAACTGCAATTAAGGGAGCCGCTTATTGAGTTGCAAATGCGTTTTGATGCCGCATTCGGTAGTGGTGGCGCGCGCGTTTATAACCCCTATTCACCCGCCGCCATTTGTCATGCGTTTTATAATGCTGTGCGCCCCTTAAGAATGACCAATAAAGTCGAAAAACAAGTGTTTTCCGTACTACAGGAAACGTTGCTTTCCCACTTGAGAGGGCTTTATAAAGCGATTAATAAATTGTTTATCGATGCCCATGTTTTGCCGGATATTGATGTTACCAAATATCTGACCGGACAAGCGTTTGGTAACAATACTCACAAGCCGGCCGCTACCAAGTCAGTGGAAAAAAGTGAACAGGCTGCAGATAGGGCTCCCGGTTCCACATCGAGCCCGCCGTCGCCAGCGGACACTGGCGTAGCTACTGAGCCCGCTGCCGTGGAGAGTAGTGCGGGCTATATTTCCGGCACCATTGCGCCGATGCAGAGTTCTTACCAACAGTTGCAAAGCGGTTTACAAAAAGCCCAGTCGGCGTATTCGGTGGCTTCTAATTTGTGGCGGGTACGAAACAGTAAAGAAGCGCCAGTCGATTCGATACGGGGCGACAATCCGGTAGATTCAGTGCCAGAATCACAGGTTGAGGATTTTAATTCCGCTTTGGAAGCTGTGCGGTCGCAGGTGTTGAGTGGGAGTATAGATCTGGACGCACCTGGTGCGCTGAAGCAATATCTTACTCAGGCTTCCGGGGCCAACGGTGCTTCTTATGTCGGCGAGTTCGATTCCGCTGACATGATTGAAAGCTTGTTTAATAATATTGTTCAGAGCGAACGAATTGAAGAAAGCCTGCGCTCTGATTTACGTAAGCTCGAGTTGCCGTTACTGGAAGTGATGCGCACTGATCCAACATTGTTTACGGCTGAATTCCACCCTACCAGGCAAGCGGTAAACTACCTCGCTTTACTATCTGACAAAGGTAGTATCAATGTTAATAGCAATAAACCTATCCTGCGCGAATGTGTAGAACAATTAGTGCAAACCGGTGCGGGTGACGAGGCGGGTACGCAGTCAGTATTAGAAAAGTTGAATGTGCTCGTTGAAAAAGAAAGGAAATTTATTGAACGTAATTTATCGCGGGTAACAGAGGCCTGTAGTGGGCAGGAAAAGATTAAATCGGCGAACATCAAAGTCGAGAAAGAACTCGGTAAGCGCTTTGGTGATCGCCAGTCTCCGGAAATTTTGCTGAAACTGGTTTCCAGTGGTTGGCGTGATCTGATGCGCCTGAGTTATATCCGCGAAGGTATCGAAAGTCGCGCCTGGGAAATGACGTTGATCGTATTGGACCAGTTGTTGGTCAGAGTGATGCCGGGTGACTACGATGATACGAAGATTTTATTCAAAGCCGAGGAGCTGGTAAAACTTATCAGCAAGGGGCTTTCCAAAGTCAGTGTTTCCGATGCATTACAACAAACATTGGTGGCGGAGCTGGAGCAATTGCTGAAAGACGGCGTAACAGAGCACACTCCGTGTGCTGTCTATTCGCAGGAATACGATCTGGAAGAGTCCCCAGGTGAGCGTATTGTCAAACTGGGGCTGGATGAAAATGACAAGCCGTTGTTACGTTGGATTAAAAGGGCAGGCAATTTAAAGGAAGGGCAGTGGCTGGAGTTCGGTGCCAACAACGAAAATTCTAGCCTGAATCAGTTGGCATGGGTGTCTGAAAATAGCGACCGTTTTGTGTTTGTGAACCACCAGGGGATGAAGGTTCTGGATTTGGTCATGGAGGATTTGGCAAATCAATTGCGCTTGGGCGACGCGCATGTATTGAGTGACTCCAATATGCCCGCAGTTGAAAAAGGGCTGGATGCACTTATTCAGAAAATTTACGACCAGTTGGCTTATGAATCATCTCATGATCAGTTGACAGGGCTGGTCACACGAAAAGAATTCGAGCGCAGTATTGCTCAGTCGGTTACCAAATCGAAACGTTTTGAATGCACCTATGTATTAATTTTTATCGATATCCTGCAGTTCAAGGTAATCAACAATACCTGTGGATATGAGGTCGGGGACCAGTTTCTGAAAGAGATTGCAAGACGGATCGAAGGGGCCGTTACCGAAGAGGCAATGATCGGGCGCATAGGTGGAAGCGAATTTGGTGTGGTCCAGCCAATAGACGCAGACCAACAGGGTTATTTGTTGGCATCGGACATAAAAGAATCCATAGAAAATAATCGTTTCATTTCAGACAATCAGAATTTCGTTATTTCTACCGTGGTGTCTATGGTGTCATTTGATGAATCAAATAACCAGATACTGGAATTGTTACGCTCTGTTGAGTCTGCAGCGGAGATAGGAAAAAAAGAAGGGCGCAAAGAGATACAGGTAGTGCGTCCGGGCGATGAGCGCATGGAAGAGCGGGACGAGGTGATGTCTTGGGTCACCCGCATTAACCAGGCTTTAGATGACGAACAACTCAAGATACGCTGCCAGATGATATACCCGATAGTCAAGTCCGAAGGCGCTTTGCCCCATTTTGAGGTGTTGTTGACCGTCATCGATCAAAATGGCGAGCATTTGCCTCCAAACGATTTTATTCGGGCGGCAGAAGAATACAGCCGCATGGGCGCGGTTGATCGCTGGGTAATAGAAAGCGTTCTGAAATGGATGCTAGCCCACGAAGAAATATTGGATCAGGTGGGTGGGTTTTCCATAAATTTATCCGGACACTCGTTGAATGACGAAACGTTTCTTGATTTCATATTCGAGGCGCTAGTGCGATATGAGGTGCCGCGTAAAAAGCTCATTTTCGAAATTACCGAAACAACAGCCGTCGCTAACCTGGAAGATGCAGCTGATTTTATAAACGAAATGAAAGGAATAGGCTGCCGCTTTTCGCTGGACGATTTTGGTGCTGGTCAATCATCTTACGCCTACCTGAAGCGGCTGCCGGTTGATTTTATAAAAATTGACGGTGCATTTGTGCGCAATATCACTGAAGACGACGTGGATTACGCGTTGGTCAAATCCATCACTGAAATGGGGCACTTCCTTAACAAGAAAATCGTTGCGGAATTTGTATCCGACGACGAGATTCTGGAAGTGGTGAAAGATATTGGTGTTGATTATGTACAAGGCTTCTATTTAGGTAAGCCCGTTTTAATAGAGGACTTGGGAACTTCCCTACGGCCGGCACACGAAGTTGCATGACCGCAGGTGGCTCATAAGTTCAGGTCGCTATTAGATCGGATTCGCTGATGGTATTTTCAGGTATTCTTTGGCGAATAAATCCGGTAAGAAATACTGTAGCATCTGCATTTCCTGCTGGGCGTGTTTTCCGAGTTCTTTTGAAAAGCCCGGCATAACCCAATCCAGAAAGGTAGGCACAGTAAAGCGGGAACGCATAAAAATGCCATCTCCCGTGTTATTCAGTGTGTACTCATGGATCATTCTTTGGGGAAAAATACCGCGCAGTTCTTTCAGGTCTGTTTTTGCGTATACCCAGTGATCATAGGTAACATCATCGGCCACTTCTGTGGGGTCGAGCCAGGTGATCAGTAAATTAGAACGATATTTCCCTAAATATTCCGAAACCAGCTGAACGGCTCCGACTGAATATTCTAGTTGGCCGGGTTGCGAAGGTGGTGTTAACCACTCGAAACTGACGTGGGCAGTGGGGTGCCATCGTTTGTATCTGCTGGTTGTGTTGATGTTGTCCCACCACCAATCCAGCATGTCCGGAGTTATCCCTTTTATCTCTTGGTCAACGATTACGCTTCTAACCAAAAAACCTGAAACGAATCGATCAACGCTGCCGCGGGTCAGCAGTTCGCCTTCGATAAATTCCTGTTGAAAAAGCGCTGGTAAAAAGTCGGCCAGATTCTGCATTTTTTCTCGAATTTGAAGCGCCAATGCTTGGGAATAACCAGGAAAAATCGATCCTATTTGGTTGGGCAGTTTGAAGGACGTGCGCAGGACTATTCCGTCAGTGGCTTCATTGGCCTTGAACTCATATAGAATCCAGCCAGGATTGGTGAGTTGGTCATAGCCTTCGAACTCGATCTCCGACAGCATCCAATGTTCGTACTCCACTTTTTTTTCTGCCACGGAGGGATCGATACGGGTGACTTTGGTGATGATGTCAAAGTCGGCTAATCTGTTGGTGGCTAAGTAGGATGCACCTATTGAATAGTCCAGGTGGTTTGGTTGCGCAGGATGGTTAAGCCATTCAAATGAGGTATGAGTGGAGTGCCACAACGCGTAGCGCTCTGTGGTATTGATATTGTCCCACCACCATTCCAGCATTTCAGGACTTATACCTTTAATTTCCTGCTCAATCACCGTTCTGTTTTTGTACCCGTTCATTGTAAAGCCATCAAGTTGGCCGACAGATGCCCATAGCACAGAAGACATGGGTAGCAGGCACATCACCAGCATTTTTCTGATTAAATTGGTCAGTTTGTTGAGCATGGATTTCTCACTGGGTAACGAATTATTATTGTCGATTTATATTATCCGCATGGATTGTATAAATCAACATCTTCGAATACGCTGACAATCGCTGCTGGCTATAACCGCGTTATATCTATGATATAAAAGAGCTTTCTGTTCAGCTTGCTTGGGGTAACGGCAGTGACCGGCTCTAAATAGGTGCCTGTGGTGTCTGCACGGTCATTCAGTTGACGTGTGTATGAATGGACTAACGATGAATCGAGAGAGCTCGTATATATGAAAAAACCTTCCGGGAAACAAGGCAAACGGAGCGCTGAAGTAGCAGAGAAAACGAGGGCTGAAATTATTGCGTCAGCGACCGAGTTATTCTCAGTTAACGGGTACGATACGACGACGCTGAGGGAGATAGCGGCCCATTCCGGGATTGCTCACGGTACCATCCGACATCATTTTGGGAGTAAGTTTGAAATCTGGAAAGCCGTTGCAGATCAGGTTATGTTGCATTACCAGATACAGCTCCTTCCAATCGTGTCTCAAGCTGCCCAAAGTGATGATCATCTGAAGTCATTTCAACGCGTAGTCCGGGGCTTTATTAAGGTCTCTATTGAACATCCGGATTTTGCCCGGCTGTTAGTGCGGGAGGGTACGACAAACAACGAAAGATCAGCGTATTTTCAGCAGCATTTTGTACATATCCATTTGGCGATTGAGCTGCTGTTTGATAAAGCCCGGAGTGAGTCACTCCACCTTAAGCGCTATAACAACGATTCTTTTTTTCTAGCGTTACTTAGCCTAACTTTTTTTCCTTTGCTTATGCCTAATCTGGCTCAGTCCTTGCCGTCAGTGAAGGACTCTGACAGGTTTAATCGGGAGCAATTTATCTTTGGTGTTCTGTTTCCCGACTAAGTCGCCTTTAAATTCAACAGTGACATCGTATCCACGGCTAGGTACATTAGATTGATCAATGAATCTACAATGTAAGGCCTATGCACGTAAATATCGAAAATTTGAAAAAAAGCCATCAATCGATTTGGTTGATTGTCGATGTGCTGATGATTGGATTGGTCATTGTCAACTTAGTCTGGCTCATCTTTGATTCATTATTTAGCAGTGAATTAGTACGGACGGGGTTGGCTCTGGTGTCGCCGGAATTCGTCGCGTTCTATAAAAGCAAGGTTCACCCCGACTTTGTTTCCATTGATCTGGTCTTTGTTTCCATCTTTATATTTGAATTCGCTGTCAGGTGGGCAGTAGCTATTGTAAACAAGACCTATTACCGGTGGTTTTTCTATCCCTTTGCCCATTGGTACGACCTGCTGGGCTGCATACCGGTGGGGTCATTCCGGTGGCTGAGGTTACTCAGAATAATATCGATTTTCTACCGTCTTCAACAGTATGGCATCATCGATTTTTCAAATTCATTGCTGGGTAAATTCATCAAAAAATACTATGGAATCCTGGTGGAGGAAATTTCTGACAGGGTAGTGGAGAACGTATTAAACGGTGTTCAGGATGAAGTTCAACAGGGCAGTCCAATGGTTGAAAAGATCCTCAATGATGTTTTGCTGCCGCGCCAGAATATTATATCGGACTGGCTGACGGTCAAGATCAACGAAATCAGTAAAGACGTTTATTTACCGAATCAGGACGCTTTGAAACGATACATCGAAGAAAAGGTCGCATTCGCAATCGAAAATGAAAAGAAGGTCGCGATATTGGAGTCGGTTCCGGTTTTAGGAACTAGACTGGTAGATGTGATAAACCAAACCGTCAGCGATGTTGTTTATGGCGTGGTCGATCAACTTATGCTGGATCTAGGCAAGCGGGAAACAGACGTTATTGTCGGTGAATTACTGGACGGGGTTATTCACAAATTATTGGAGCCGGGCGACCGTTTTAACGAAGCCACCCGCGGAGTTCTGATTGATGCAATCGATGTTATAAAAGCGGAGGTCCGCGTTCAGCGTTGGAAAACGCAGGGAGGCTAAATGATTAGGTTCGTTGAGTACCGCAAAATGGATGCGGTCGCAATTGCTGAGCATCTTAAACGGGGGGATTTTGAATCCCGGGAAGTATTGGAGTGCGCAATTGATCGTGCAGAAACGGTCAATCCATACATAAATGCAATAAATTGTCCACTTTATGAGCGCGCACGGGAGCAGGCCAACCACCAGCCGGTGCCGTCCCAGCACAGTGGTAAGTTGGCCGGTGTACCTTTTTTGGTGAAGGATCTTTTAAATGATATCGAGGGGGTGCCCACGTCCAACGGGTCTAGCGCTTATCTCAGCATTCCTATTAGTAAAAAGTCGACTATGGTTAGCCGTTTTGTGCGTCTGGGTTTCAATATTATGGGTAAAACCAATACCCCGGAATTCGGGTTACTGGCGACGACGGAGCCTAGAGCCTTTGGCGCAACACATAACCCTTGGAATCTGCTGAAAACGCCTGGTGGCTCCAGTGGTGGTTCCGCCGCTGCGGTTGCCGCGGGGATTGTTCCCATTGCTTCGGCCGGTGATGGCGGGGGGTCCATACGTATCCCGGCATCCTGTTGTGGTCTCTTTGGCTTCAAACCGAGTCGAGGGCTGAATCCAATAGGTCCGTTGCATGAGTCTTGGGATGGTGCTGTGAGTGAGCATGTGGTGTGTCGCTCAGTGCGTGATTCCCTGCTTGTGCTTAAAAGTACAATGGGGCCGGATGCGTCAGCCCATGTGCCGATGTTAATACCCCCTGATTTTTTAGCCGCTGCGGATATTCCGCTGCAGCAGTCACTGCGTATCGCCTATTCTGCGCAATCGCTTTATGGCGGCGAGGTGGATGTGGACTGTATTGATGCCGTTACCCGGGCTGCCGCTAAGCTGGCCGATCTGGGGCATAACGTGGAAGAAGCAAGCCCGCCAATAAACGGGCGTCAACTTATGGAGTGTTATTTTGATATCTACCTGGCTAATGTAAACGCAGATATTCATAATTTGATCCGCCAGTTCGGTGTTCGCTTCGTGAAAAAAAATGTCGAGACACTGTCTTTTTTTCTATATCAGGCTGGCAATGGAATGGTGGCGGGAGATTATCTGAATTCGCGGCGTTGCTGGGCAGGGTTCAGCGAAGTAATGGACCGCTTCCACGAGCAATACGATATCTGGATGACTCCGGTGATGGCCGTTCCGCCTTTTGATTTGGGTACAATGCAAAGCACCGAACTCGAGGAAATACTGCTTACGGCGGTTACCCGGTTGGGTGTGTCGAAATATCTGAATCGGAAAACCCTGTATAACCTGGGCGAGGCGCAGTTACATAAGGTGCCATTCACTCAGTTGGCGAATATTACCGGGCAACCTGCTATGTCGGTACCGCTTGAATTCAGTCGCAATGGATTGCCCGTTGGTATTCAATTTATGGCGGCCCGCCTGAAAGATCCGTTATTGCTACAATTGGCTTTTCAGTTAGAGAAAGCACACCCCTGGTTCGATCGTATTCCGGAAACAATCGCTTAGTCTATGGCCGCTGTGCATAATAATGTGAAGGCGCTAACGGTCATTAATAATTCGTGCGAGACTAAGCAGGTCCGAGCTGATAAGCAACCCGTTTTCAATGGCTTTGTTTAAATTAATTTCGAACTGCTGTTGATCCGAGGTCCGTAATATATTGACCACTCCGCCTTTTCGGGCAAAGTCGTCCGTATTACCGATGCTCAGGACAAAGAGATGATTCAGTTCGCGGAAAAAGGCATCCAGTTCGGTGTGATGGTCGATTCCTACGAACAGGATATGACAGCCGCTTTGTATTTTTGCATAGTCCGTCGTGCGAATGACCTGAAGCGTGCGGTCGCGGACCTGTACTCCATTAACGATATCCAGAAACTCACCAAACGGGACAGCACCGTAAAGGCACATTTTGAGAGGGCTTGATTGATCTGAAAAAGCATCTCTGGGCCATTCAACAAAATTTGCAAAGTTATACAGGAAGAGTGCTTTAATCTGATATTCCTGCGCCCGGTCCAGGTCGCTGCGGGTTGCGGATGATGCCATATTCACCCAACTAAATACGGTTAATATCACTACGCCTGTGACCAATTCAGGAATAAATATCCGTAGCTTATGTGTCGTCTGCATGCTGATTTTCCGTTTTAAAACGTGATGTTCACGTATCCATATATCATTACATCCGAAGCCGGATCGGGAAGCGTCTGGCTGAGCTTCTCCTGTACTGGAAATCCTAAAGTCAACCTGGCATTGAAGGCGGATTTAAATAGAAAATCCACACCGATGCCAACACCAAGAAACGAGGCCGTATTGTCAGTACCGTCCATTTTCTTACCCTCGGCGAAATCGAGAAAGAAAAAAGGCAGTGTATTTATTTGCTTATAAACGTTCCACAAGTGCATATTCTGGTGAAGTGATAACCTGAACATTGAATCTGCGCTGAAGAGTGCAGGTTCATAGCTTCTTACTGCATAGGGGCCGGTCATGACCTGACGTTCCGACGCCGGCAGGTGATCCGGCGTGTAATACAGGTCCACATCGATACCGGTTGACCAGTTCTGAGGGGAGTCGGCTATCCAGCGCAGCTGATGACCATAATAAACGTGAACGCTGACAAATGAATCATCCGAGTTCTCATTGTCGGAGGATGTTATCTGACCAAGGCTTGCCGAAACACTCAAGGATTGTTTTTGGGTTCCGTCCGGCTTGACTAAGAATAGGTTGATGCCGGAATCCAGCATCAAGTAATTAGTAATATCAGCAAAGATATCGCCGAATTTGTCACTATCAATCACTGAATGTTTATAGGATACGCTTCCTGACAGGCTAGCCAATGCGTTATTTTGCCGTAGTAAGTCATGTTCGCCAAAGACTGAAAGCGCCTCAAGGTGGCCGTTTAATCCAATGTCCTGAAAGTCGCCCGTGACTTCAAACAGGTTTGAATAGAAGGTCGCCCCCAGCTTACCTCCATCGAAGTGCGGGGCTTGGTAGGTTAACGATCCGAATAGATTGCCCCATTCATTTGTGGATACGATGGTGCCGCTCAGGGTGTCCCCTTTACCGCTTATATTGTACTGTGTGTATTGGCCTATAAGCCTGTAGATACCGGTGCTGTTGACGCCGAAATTATCGCTGCGAATGGAAAATGACTGATCCGACTCCTGCAGAACGTGAAGATTTAACCGGGTTTGTCCCGGATTGTTGCCCAACGAAAAGAAGCCAAAAACTTTCAGACCTGGAATACTGTTGGCTTTTTTCATGGCTTCAGAAATTGCGGGTTCGTAGACAACTTGGCCAAGCAAATGCTCAAACGGAGATGTAATGCGTTCCGAATTAAACAGTTCGTTATTTTTTACCTGAATTTCACTGAGCTTTCCCGCCAAAATATTCAGACTCAGGGTGTCGTTTTTGATTTCATCGGGAACAACAAACACCTGATTGAAGGTCAAACCTTTTTCATGATAAGCGTTGGTGAGAGTGTCCGCCAGGTAGTGCATATCGGAAATGGACATGAGTGGCTCCATTCCCTGATAGGTACGAAGGATCTTGTTATTGATATAGTCCCGGGTGACGCCGTACTCCGGAAACAGAGCATCGCCCTTCAGTTCAATGCGCTTAATCAGGACTTTACCATCGACAAAATTGGCTCTTTGATGCACCGGCACGGTTGAGGGAGATAGGGTTACCTCGGCTGCTTTTTCAATAACGTCAGGATTGATTTTAATCTTTGCAGCGGGACTCAGATTATCTGGAAAGGCTGCTGGGGTTAATAGTGCACTAAGGGTAACAATAGTACAGAGGTGCAGAATCAAATAGGAGCAGAAATTTCGCCCTGCAGGTGGTTCAAAGCGGGCTATATCTGCCATAGGGACGATTGGATTAGTTGAAAATACCGCAAATTACAAATTATTTGTTTATACTCAGTCAGTCTATTTTTTATCTGCTTATTTGTTTAGTCAAATCCGGTTGCTGGTGTTATTTTCTGCAATCGGGTTCTACCAATTGAATTGATTGACCGTTTCTATCATCGAGTGCGCTATCATACAGCTATGATGGAATTCAGAAAACTAAGAATTAAAACAAAACTGATCGTCGTTGTACTTTTAACAAGTACAATCGGCTTGTTGTTTACCGGTATGGGTGTTTTAACTCTGGACCGGATTAAGCAGAAGGAGATACTTGCCGAAGAGATGTCGATACTGGTACAGGTGATCGCCTCCAGAAGCGCGGCTGCTCTTAGCTTTCGGGACCAGGCGCGCGCCAAAGACAATCTTACGTCCTTATTAGTGCGGCAGTCCGTTGAATTCGCGTGTATGTACAATTCAGTCAACCAAATTTTTGCCCAGGTCGCCCGTGGCTCTGAAACGGATGCGGATTGCCCTCCAGAGCCGAAAAAAGCCGGTGAATATTTTATCCTTGGTTATCTTGATGCCTATCAAAAGATCGAATTGAATGACTTGGAAATCGGCACCGTTATGGTCCGCACCAGCCTGATTGATCTGGATCGTCGATTACAAAGTCAGATATTGATGAGTATCGTCATTCTGAGTGTGTCTTTGGTTACGGCCTTTCTGATAACCCAGCGGTTACAACGCGCTATATATCAGCCTATTGTTGATTTGGGTGATGTCGCCAGCAAAATCACTGAACACAATAATTTTTCAATCCGTGCCTCCACCACCAACGAAGATGAAATCGGGGAAACCATTGCGGCGTTTAATGCCATGCTGAATAAAATTGAAGCAGATAACGAGGAGCTAACCCGACTTGCCTACTATGATCCGCTGACGAAGCTCGCGAATCGCAGAATGTTCAGTGAACGTTTGCTCTTCGCGCTAGAAAACGCCCGCCGCAGTGGTGAGAGAATGGGCCTGATTTTTCTTGATCTGGACAAATTCAAAGAGGTCAACGACGAGTTGGGGCACGATATCGGGGATCTGATGCTAAAGGCTGCAGCTAAGCGTCTGGAGGCTGCACTGCCGTTGAATGCCACCGCTTTCAGGCTCGGTGGGGATGAGTTCACGGTGTTGCAGGTCGGTGTGTCAGAGGCAGAGCTCGAGATCACCGCGCAGGGCATTTTAAACGGGTTTGCAGAGCCCTTGATTTTGGCGGGCAGGCAGCTGGTCATCTCGTCCAGTATCGGAATTGCCATGTCCGACGGGAACGACAATGTGAGCTCGATTGTGAAAAGCGCTGACGTGGCTTTATATCAGGCAAAAGACGCCGGACGCGCTAATTATAAAATCTATAAAGGTGGGTAGCAGGGTGAGCCGGTAGGGTGAACGCTTGGGTCTGGCTTCCGCTGGTACGCCCACAGTTCTAGTCCGGCAAGCTCCCACCAATCAACAGTTTTCCCAGATAACGCTTGATTGCATTTTGTCTCAGGCATTCCCGGTCATTCCGGTCGACCGGTTCACAGCTTGCCATGTAATTGTCTAACGAACTACCTCGCTGTTCTGCTACCTCCTCCGGTGACGTTGACGTTGACGTTGCTTCTTCGGGCTCGTCATTGAGTGTTACCGTAATCGTATTGTCAATTTCATCTTTCGTATCCGGCCGGATTGAGGGCGGGCGGGTGACAGCGAGAATATTGCGGCTGGTGTTACCGTCACCCAGCACCTGAATGGATTGCTCTCGAATGCTCAAAGCGTCTGCCTTTGTGTCGGAATAATACCTCACCACAAAATTCACATCTCCGTTGTTGGTATGAAAAACCATGCGTCCCGGTGTTTCGGAGCCTTCAATGAATTTTGCATTCGGTGAAATGTCGCTGTCGACCGGGGTAATGGTGTTAAGCTCAACGCCGTAATAACCATTGGGGTCCGTGACCAGGATTGCGCTACCGCCGACTATAAAATCGGTATTCCCATATGCGGAATCGGTATTGGCTTCACCGGAGTAGGTTTCGCCTGATTCCAGATACAAATATTGCCCCATGAGGGTTAGACCTCCAGGCTGGTTCGTCACGATGTTTCCCATCACCGTGATACCTCCCGCAGCAAATTCCTCGTCTGTAAAAGCCAGTGGGCCCGCTGATCCGTTACCACCGAAGGTGGCCATGGTTTCATCGCTTACCGTCATATCCGAGAGCACCAGGCTGCCGACATCGATACTCGACCCATTCCCGATCAGGATGCCTGCAGAATTCAATAGCATGACCTGGCCGTTCGCTATCAGACTGCCGAATAGTTCACTCGGGGTTCCAGACAGATCACGGTTAAGTGCAATCGAGTTTATATCGGGCTGGATAAATTCAACGGACTCACCCGGGCTAATATCGAATTGACGCCAGTCGATGGCCGCATTCTGGCTGACCTGGTTAATCGTTGTGGTCGGGCCTGACGTAATGTCGGCGTCACCCGAGACTACGTTATCCAGCACAGGGGCACTAACCGCGATAGGCGGCATGGCCAGCAGGCAGGCCATTAATACGCTTCTGAGGCTGCGGGAAAACGGGGCACTTCGAGCCAGTGTGAAAATCACTTTCGTGTTGAGGTCATGCATGGTCATAGTCTGATCTTGGTTTGACTTGATGGACCGGAAAGATAGAAGTGTATGCGCCATTGCGGTTAAGATCCACGCTTAGCAGCACAACGGTTGATGGCGAGTTGGGATGAGGCGTTCATTTTGAGTACACCTTTACTTCGGTTACAAACATTTTTGCCGGGTGCAAAATTGAGATTCCAGGGTTTACCGGCCTATCCGCAGTTGGAGTTATTATTAATAGATGCAGATTACGATGATAGCCGTATATCCGCAGAGCAGGCCGATAAAATTGGCGACGACCCGCCTTACTGGGTTTTTTGTTGGGCAAGTGGCCGTGCCATGGTCAATGAAATTTTTCAGGGGAGTATATCGGTCAAGGGAAAAGTGGTTGCTGACTTTGGGTCCGGAGCCGGAGTGGTCGCGATAGCGGCTGCACTGGCTGGCGCTAAACGTGTGTATGCCTGTGAAATTGATCCGGTTGCAATATCGGTAATCCGGATCAATTGCCAACGCAATAATACCGAACTTATTGTAACCCGGGACCTTGATTCAATTCCTGAAGCAGTGGATCTGGTGCTGGCAGCCGATGTGCTCTATGAAGCTGAAAACCTAAAGTTTCTGGATTGGTTCCTGGCTTGCTCTGACGATGTGGTGGTGGCGGATTCGAGATTAAAAAATCTGATACATAGTCAATACGAGCATTATTGCACGCGGTATACGACCTCATTTCCGGACTTCAAAGAAGCCAAAGCGAACAATGAAGTTCGCTTTTACCGAAATCGAGTGTGACTCTGGCAGTTATCGGGGCTTGTTAGGTTCGGTTCAGAACCACAGCATCAAGCCCACATTCACCCCTTCATCGATCTTCTGATCTGAGCCCGAAGTGCCTTTCATCTCCGCGTTACGATAGCCCAAGTATATCCAGGCTTGCTCAATAACCCGATATTGCACGCGAGCTGAGAAATCAACAAATCGCTTAACCTCATCGAATGCCAACACATCGGGGGCGTAGTAAAAATCGCTGCGTAAACTCAGATTAGTGACGTTGGGAAGATCCCAGTTAACAAAACCACCCAGCCCGAGGGCGGTACCCGAATTGTTCTGTTTGTCTGCATCAATATAATAGAGGCGGCCACCGAGGCCCGCCAGAATGCCGGACTGCTTATTCACATTGTCTGCGACGAAAAAACTTCCCCAATAGGCGTCACCGTTGTCTTGGTGATGGAGTATTCCCGCACCCACATTAACTTCAGATTGTGAAACCTGCGTTGTGTAATCCAGGCCGACAGCATCATTGTTGAGACTTAAATCCAACGTGTGTGCGTTAGCTGAAACAGCGAAACAGGTCATGCAGAAAAGGGAAGTTCTGGTGATCAGCGTGGTTATTGAATTGGAAATACCCATAGATGCCCCCTGAGGGTGATTGAGACGATACAAGCGAGGCATTATCTTTTGGATTGAGCCAGTATTCAATCAATCCAGCCGAAAAAAGCAAAGATTTTCAATGGATTGATTCTGAACGGCGGAGCATCCTAACCAAAATAGGGGAATGCACGGGATTTTGACGCATTTAGCCGGTGACTTACGACCAAACTCTAACGAAGCTATCAATATGCGGTGGTAAGACTATAATTATTCGACAATAATTGATTTCTTCTGGCCCGACATGCGCTATAGTTTAATTATTCTTCAAAAACACCTTTAGCGTTTCAGCTAAGCCGAATTATTTATAAAAACGCCTAACCATGATTCACGATTTTGCCACCCATTCTAAATGTAATCACCCCGCAGAGATTCTTATTGAAAAGAGAATGTCTGCGGCCCCTGTTATGTCTCCTGTTTTTACCCGTCGGCAGATTAAAGTAATCGCCATTGCAGTTGCTTTAACGGTGACGCTTTCGATCAGTGTCTATAGCCGGACAAAAACAGACGATGCAACGTTAGCCGAATTTGCACCCGGTGTTGAAGGTGTTCAGCAATATCAAAAAGAAACCGTGTTTCCGGAAACCGAGAAGGGCGCTGACCATGAGTTGCACTCTGCTGTGAATTCACATTCCTTTTTCACCAAGGACTTGGATGAGGTTGCGACTATAGAGGGTGAAACACAGGAACAGGTAGCTTTCGAGGCTGCGGTGAACAGCGAGCCGGAATCCGAAGTGGGCTATGGATTTTACGATTCCCTTCAGGCAAGCACTTGGGATATCCCTGTACAAAAGGGAATTTATATAACAGAAGACGATCTTAAGCGTGCCACCTATACATATATGCTGCAAGCGGCTTCCATGCGCAGTCGGGCGGACGCAATTGCATTGGTGCGGAAATTAAAAGAGATGGGGATGAAAGCAACCTATACCAAGTCTCGCGGCAGTTACGGCGATACCTGGTATCGCGTTAATGTAGGGCCGTTTTCCGATGTTTCGGTAATGAATAAAGCAGAAGATCGCTTGGTGGCGATGAGGATGATGCCGCTTAAGCGCCGGATCAAATAGGCGCTTGCCGCTGGTGCATGAATCGCAAAGTGAATGGCAGGTCGAACTCAAAGCCTGCCATCCACCTGGTCTTTCGGCAAGATGTATTTAACGTCGAAAATCACCGAGTTTGATTTTCCCAACTGCTTAATTTTGTCGGCACCCATTGCTTTGAATTGCTTGTGTCCTACGCAAATTATGATGGCGTCGTAGGTGTTGTTATCCGGGCTTTCGGTTAGCTTCAGTTCGTATTCTTTTTTCGCTTCATCCGGATCAGCCCAGGGGTCGTACACGTCAATATTGGCGTTATAGGTTTTAAGCTCTTCAATTATATCCACGACTCCGGTGTTTCTCAGGTCGGGACAATTTTCTTTGAATGTCAGCCCCATGATCAGAATACGTGAGCCCACCACATGTATCCGCTTTTGAGTCATCAGCTTGATAACGGATTCGGCCACAAAGGTTCCCATGGTGTCATTGATTCTACGGCCGCTGAGAATAACCTCGGGGTGGTAGCCGATTTCCTGAGCCTTGTGGGTCAGGTAGTAAGGGTCAACACTGATGCAGTGGCCCCCCACCAGGCCCGGCCAGAAGGGTAAGAAATTCCATTTACTGCCGGCGGCTTTGAGGACTTCTTCGGTATCAATACCAAGCCGGTTAAAAATTAGAGCGAGTTCGTTAACCAGGGCGATGTTGACATCCCGTTGCGTGTTTTCAATGACTTTGGCGGCCTCTGCTACCTGGATACTGCTGGCTTTATGAGTGCCTACAGTCACGATCTTCTGATATAGCGCATCCACGAAGTCGGCTGTTTCGGGGGTGGAACCGGAGGTAACTTTAACGATGTTATTCACCCGGTGAAGTTTGTCACCCGGATTGATACGCTCAGGACTATACCCGGCGTAAAAATCGACATTGTAAGTCAGGCCAGACAGGGATTCGATGATGGGTACACAAACTTCTTCTGTGCAGCCTGGATAGACAGTGGATTCATAGATGACCAAATCGCCCTTTTTGATCACTTCACCCAATAGGCGGCTGGCCGATTCGAGCGGCTTAAGATCCGGTCTGCGGTGCTTGTCTATGGGGGTGGGGACGGTCACGATAAAGACGTTAGCCTGGCGTAGAGTCTCCGTCTCGGTGGTGAAGCTCAGCAGGCTTGCGCTGGCCAACTCGGAGGAGGTTATCTCAAGTGTACTGTCATGGCCGTCCTGCAGTTCCTGGATGCGCGTTTGATTAATATCAAACCCTATCGTGTTGATAATTCTGCCAAATTCCACTGCCAGGGGAAGGCCCACATAGCCCAGACCAATGATGGCTAAGGTAGGATTGGTAGTTGGGGGCATAATGAATCCTTATTTGTGAGACTTGCCGCTGGATATTAGGCATTATGGTGTAATGGCTGAGTTTAAGTTCAATATCAAAATTATGAAAGTATTAAGCATTGCAATGACTTAAGCGCATTTTCATGGGACCAGAATAGAGCGAATTTGTATAAAGGCAATACTGGTTCACGGCTTAGTCCATTTATAAAGCATCAACCTATATATAGCTTGTAATTTCCTCTATACTCGTTGCTGTATTGTTTAACCGTCTGTTTATCAAGGGTTTAGCGTGTTTCACATACGCATATTTAAACATTATCTACCCATCCAATACGTTGCTCTGACACTGATTGAATACTGGCTTTTGATACTCTCAGTTTACATAGCCTTTTGGATACGGTTCCCCAAGACAAATGCGAACCTGCTTGATTATCGCAACCCTTACGCAATTAAGGCGTTGATATTCGCGGTCATCATGTCCTGTTGTACATTAGCTCTGGGCGTATACGAAGCCAAAATCCGGGAGGGCTTCTCCGGTGTGGCCGTGCGGTCCGTTGTTGCCTTTTTTCTGCTGGGATGCGGCAGTCTGACGGTTCTTTATTATATTTTTCCCAATTTACAGCTAGCGCGGGGCATTCTCTCTATATCCGTTATTATCGGTTTGTTTTTTTGTCTGATGCTGAGGCTGCTTTTTTATCTGATTGTCGACCTGAACCAGTTACGTCGCAGAATCGTTATCTGGGGGGCAGGGAATAAGGCTGTACAGGTCATTTCCAATCTACATAAAGAAGATAAATTGAGTAATGTGTTCATAAAAGGTGTAATACCTTCCGGCAAAATAGTACACCCCGATCTGCCAGCCGAGAAAATCCTTCGGAGTGACACGCCACTACTCGAATATTGTAAAGTGAACCGGATCAGTGAGATCGTCGTCGCCCTGGATGAACGACGTAGGGATCTGGGCGGTAACCTGCCCCTCGATGTATTGTTGGATTGCAAGCTTTCCGGGGTGGAAGTAGTCAGTGCGGTGGATTTTTGTGAACGGGAAATCGGACGGATTGAGCTAAATCAATTAGATCCTAGCTGGATGTTATTCTCCGAAGGCTTTAAGTATTCCGCTTTTCGAGATATTTCCAAACGAGTATTTGATATACTCGTGAGTTGTGCTTTGCTTTTTGTGTCCTGGCCGATCATGTTCCTTGCGGCTATCGCCGTTTTCATAGAGGATGGATCGCCGGTTATGTATCGGCAGACCCGGGTCGGCCTGAACGGGAAGACCTTCGATCTGTTCAAGCTTAGAAGCATGAAAGTGGACGCGGAAAAAAACGGGGCAGTATGGGCCCAGGAAAATGATGAGAGGGCAACCAAGGTCGGTGCGTTTATCCGGAATACCCGTTTAGATGAGTTACCACAAATTTATAACGTATTGAAAGGCGACATGAGCTTCGTTGGACCGCGTCCGGAAAGACCGGAATTTGTTAAAGACCTGGTTCTGCAAATCCCTTTCTATAATGAAAGACATCGGGTTAAGCCGGGATTAATTGGCTGGGCACAACTGAAGTTTCCCTATGGGGCGTCGGTTGAAGACGCTTCGAACAAGCTCCGTTATGACCTTTATTACACAAAAAATCACAGTCTTTTGTTAGATATTTTGATAGTTATACAAACAGTTGAAGTAGTATTGTTGGGCAAAGGCGTCAGATAACTCCAGATAGAGGAAAACAAAGAATGAAATCACTGGCCGTTATTTTCGTATGTTTATTTCTGTTTGCATGCGAAACCACGAGTGAGGAACCGATTGTGGTTCCACAGAAAACATCACCGGTAAAAACCGGCGGCTACACGATAGGTGTGGGCGATCAACTCAGTATCTCAGTCTGGAGAAATCCGGATATTTCAGTCGCAGTTCCGGTGCGCCCGGATGGCATGATATCCGTTCCGTTGATCGGTGATATTCAGGCTGCGGAACAGGAGCCGGTGAAGCTGGCAGGGGAAATCAAAGGCAAGCTATCCAATTTTATCAAGAACCCCCAGGTTACTGTGGTAGTGACCGATGCGGTGAGCTCTGCATTTTTGCATCGTGTCCGTGTTACGGGTGCAGTCAATCAGCCAGCTTCATTACCCTACAATAAAGGTATGACTGTCATGGATTTGGTGTTAGTGAGCGGGGGTTTAACCGACTTTGCCAATGCAAATGCGACCAAATTATATCGTGTGAGCAGTGCAGGCACCAAAATATACGAGATAAAACTCGACGATATTTTGGGCAAGGGTGACATCCAGACCAATTTCCTGCTTCAGCCCGGCGATATTGTGACTGTGCCAGAGCGCTTATTCTAACCGTTGGTTCTGAATAATGAGTTCTAAACCTTCCCCCGCGCCGTACAATCCTTCTATAAGGCAGGTGATTTTAAAAGAAGCAATCGGCATGAAATCATGGATCGCATTGCTCTTTGCCGTGATCTGCCTGACGGTGCTTGGGGTGGGAACCCTGTATCCAAAAAAGTTTACCGCAGTCATTACGCTTGATGTTGAGCAGAAGCCTGCGAGCGAGCAACTGGTTCCCGGCCAAGAGGCGTTGGTGGATAAAAGTGAACGCCTCCGGGTAGTGAAAGAAGCGATCAAGTCACCGCAACTGCTGCGCGAACTGTTGTTGAGCTTACCGGAAGAAACGTCCGAGGGTATGGATGTTAAACAAGGTATTCGCAAGTTGTCTCAATCCATTGAGGTGAGCGAAACTGAGAATAATAAGATACGGATAGCCTATTCCAGTCCTGACCGCTCCGAGTCGTATAACAATCTGGTGAAATTGGTTGAACTATTTGTCGATGGATCTGAAAAGAGCCGGAAACAGAAGGCCCGAGATATATACGAATTCGCGAAAAACCAAGCCAACGATTACAAAAAGCAGTTACGCGAAGCCGAAATAGAGATTCACAAGTACAATACGAAAGATTTAGATGGTACGCCAGTTGAAGTGAAAAAGCGTATCGCTGATTATCGAGCGGAAGTTAAAAAGGCTACCCTGACCATCGACAGTCAACAGGCCCGGGTCGCTTCGCTGGAAAAGCAGATTTCAAGGGAAAAGAAGTACCGCGATAAGCCGGATATTTCAGAAACGTTACTCGCGCAATTGTCGGACACTCAATCCCGATTGGATTCGCTAAGATCCACTTACACCGAAGATTATCCTGATGTCATTGGCTTGAAGCGGAAAATAGCCTCGTTAAAGGAAGAGCTTCAACGGGTGACATCTCCGGGCTACGTTCCTGAGCCTCAAACCCATTCCATCGAAGACCTGAACCCGGTGTATGAAACGCTTCGAAAACGCATTGCCAGCGAAAATGCGGAGCTCATCGCCAAGAAAAAATTGCTTGAAAGAACCAACACGCTTATTGCCGAAGACCTCAAACGTCTCGACAGGATTGCGGAAAAGCAGGTCAGCCTGGCCGAGTTATCCCGGGATTATGAAGAAACAAAGTCCGTTTATCAGGAGATGCTGGCAAGAAAGGAAAAGGCTCGCGTGTCTCTGAAGAAAGGCGGTGAAGGGGGTACCAGTTATCGCGTTTACGAATCAGCGCGCTTTCCTTCTGGTCCGGATGGGCTGAGATTCTCACAGTTTTTTATAGCCGGTCCATTGCTCGGGATCTTAATTCCGCTGCTTTTACTGGCCGGGTATATCCGGTTTGATCCGCGTATTCGGACAGCAAAAACTTTGGAACGATGTGCTGGAGTTCCTGTGCTGGGTGTAGTGCCCCATTTGTCTACCCCGTTAACCAAGCGGGTAATGCGCAGTGATGTTATTTTACTGAGCGTATTTTTAGGCATAGTACTGGTCGCCTACCTCTCCATTGCTTACGCGTACCAAGAGGGGATGCTCTAGATGGGAAAGAAAAATAAATCCATATCAGGAGTGCGGCGACCTCAGGTAATCGATATGTACAAGTCGAAAGACGCATCCTCAAAAATCGCTAATATGGCAGAATTGGGGTCGATGTCGGCTGACGAGCTATCTGATCGCAAAATAGTTCATTCCGGTATGCCCAATAAAGAAGCCTTGTACGCATTCAGGGAAATTCGCACACAGCTATTAAAGAAAGCCAATGGGCGGAATTTTGTGTTAATGGTGACCTCTGTCGTGCCGAATGCAGGCGCCACTTTGATGACCACGAATCTAGGGGCCGTGCTGGCACTGGATAAAACAAAAACTGCACTGCTGGTCGATTGTAATCTCTATAATCCGGGCATGGGCTCTTTGCTGGACGTGGCGCCGGACTACGGTCTTACTGACTACCTGACAGAAGACAACCTGGATATAAACGATATTATTTACGCTACAGGGATACCTCGGTTACGGGTTATTCCGGTGGGTACTCAGCTTGAGGTTGGTGCGGAATATTTTTCATCTGGCCGGATGTCCCAGTTTGTTGAAGATCTCAAACTGCGGTATCCCGATCGCTATATTTTGCTGGATGTTCCTCCTATCGAATTTTGGGCGGAAGCAAGGATTCTGGCGGAACTCAGCGATTTCTCAGTGTTGATTGTGCCCTATGGGAAAGCCACCGAAGCCAAAGTAGAGGCCGCGGTGGAGGCCATTGGAAAAGACAAACTCGCTGGTCTGATATTTAATCACTAGCGCAGAGCTGGGGGATGTTCATGTTGCAGTACAAACTACAGAGAATTTTAATATTCACTGTTTTAGGTTTTTTTGCCAAAAGTACACTGGCTGATATTGAGAACAGAGTTAGCACCGCGGTCGGTACTGAATGGAATAGTAACGTATACAAGAGCGCTTCAGACCATCAGAGCGACACCATAGGTCGTTTGTTGGTTGACCTAAACCTGTCCAATCTGGGGGAGAGCACTGACTACGGTATTTCGTACAAGCTTTTGCATGAAGAGTACCTGGACGACTCGTTCGATAGCCGCAATTATTACAGCGGTCTAGGCTATTTCAATATGACGCTGATTCCGAGCAGATTAAGCTGGAATAGTGAAGTAGGGTCTTCAGTAACTTTGCGGGCCGGTGATGGAATTGATTTGCCATCCAATCGGGACCAGCGCAATTCCTATTCAACTGCACTCGATTATTCGATTATAAGCAATAAAAAAGACGCCTTGACCGCGTCGGCCACGTTAAGCCGCTTCGAGTTCCGCGAGGCGAATCAGAATGGCAGTGACCGCGGGATGTTTGAATTAGAGTGGAAGCACGCGATTAGTAAACTGACTTCTGGTGGATTGCTTTGTGATGCAGAGAAGGTTGAATTTAAAGTTGGTGAGAGTTACGACGCATTTATGTGCGGAGTAACCGCGGCACGACGTTTGAGTAACGGACTCATAAGTGCGGAATTGGGTAAAAAGACTATTGACCCGGAAGGTGCTTTTGATACTGAAAGCGAACTGGTTTATTCGATCCAGATGAATTGGGCCTCCGGGCCGAATACAATCAAGCTCCAGTCTACAAAAGATCTGGTGGATACATCGGTAGGTCTGTTTAAGCATCAGTTTGATGTGGATCCTAATGAACCGCTCGATCAGAACACGGATATCGTTGATATTACCCTTCGTTCCCGCACACAGATATATTACGGCTATGCTTTCTCAGCGATTTCCGAATTGGGTGGTTCGTTGTATGTTGATTCGGATGAGCGCTTTAATACTGACAGAAACAACGATCGTAAAGGTGTGAGACTTAACTATAAATCCAGGCTGACCAGGAGCCTGAATTTTAATATTGATTACGAGTTTGAGCGTAAGTTATACGCAAGTAATACCCCCGATAGCCGCTTAACTTACACAAACCTCTATACTATTTCATTGGATAAAACGTTCAGTCGCCATTTCCAGTTGATAGGTCGATTGCAATCTGAGGATCGTCGTTCAAACGTGGATTTCGATGAGTACGAACTTTACGCTTTTATCGTCGATTTATTCTACACGTTCTAACGGGTGTGCTATTCCTGAATGTGAATACCGTATTTTTTGATTAAATCGTAGAGCGTCGGTCGTGTGATACCCAGTAGCTTTGCGGCGGCCGATATATTGCCGTCAGACATGCTGATGGCTCGTATTATGGCCGCTTTTTCTGCATCCTGACGGACCGTTCTTAAGTTGAGAGAGAGATCTTCTTTATATGGCAGCCCAAGATCACTGATACCAATGGTTTTCTGCTCACACATGATCACCGCTCGCTTAAGCTTGTTCTCCATTTCCCTTATATTGCCGGGCCATTCGTAGCCTTCGATTGCGGTAATGGCTTCGGCGCTGAACCCTTTGATACTCTTGTTGAGCTGGTCTGAAAATTTGCTCAATAAATGCCGGGCTATTAACGTTTTATCTCCGCCTCGATCTCTTAAAGGTGGAAGGTCCACAATCATTTCGCTGATGCGATAGAAGAGATCCTCACGGAATGTGTTTTCGCTAACCATTTCTTCAAGGTTTTTATTGGTGGCACAAATAACCCGCACATCCACTGGGATTTCATCGCGTCCACCGAGGCGTTCTATAACCCGCTCCTGGAGAAACCGTAATAGTTTTGCCTGGAGTGCTAATGGCATATCGCCTATTTCGTCCAGAAACAACGTTCCGCCACTTGCCACCTCCACTTTGCCTAAGGTGCGTTTGCTGGCGCCGGTGAAGGCCCCTTTTTCGTAGCCGAACAGTTCGCTCTCCATCAGATTTTCGGGCACCGCGGCACAATTAATAGCAACAAACCGTTTGTCACTGCGCTTGCTCAGACCGTGTATAGCTCGGGCAATGACTTCTTTACCGGTACCCGACTCACCCAGCACCAAGCTGGTGACGTCAGTCGGCGCGAGCTTCTCAATTATCCGGCACACCGATGCCATTCGTTCATCATTGGCAATGACGCCAGGCAGCGGGTTTTGTTTGTTTTCCAGTAACCGCCTGTTCTCTTGTTCCAGGCTCCACATCTGATACGCGCGCTGAACAATCAAATCCAGGGTGTCGGTATTTACCGGTTTTTGGTAGAAGTCATGGGCGCCTAATGCGACGGCCCGAAGCGCGTTTTCATAATCGTGATAGCCGGTAACGACGATTATTTTGGTATTAGGCGCTATTCGCATCGTTTCCTGGATTGTAGCAAAACCTTCTTCCACGCCTTCCTCGTCTGGCGGCAGTCCCAGGTCCTGTATTACCACTGCAGGCTCATGCATACGAACCGCTGCGATGGCTTGTGCCCGGTCTGGTGCTACAACCACTTCGTATTTGTCGAAGTGCCATCGAAGTTGGCTTTGCAGACCTAAATCGTCTTCCACGATTAATAATACTGGCTTGTTGTCCATCATCAAATTTCTACTTTATGCGAGTTGGGTTGATTATCCAATGGAATGCAAATAGTAAAAGTGGTGCCGATCTGCGGTTCACTTTTTACCTGTACATCTCCACCCAGGTTGCGAATAAATTCTCGGGTTTGATAGACACCAATGCCCATCCCCTTACCCGATTTGGTTGTGTCAAAAGGTCTGAACAGTCGGTTTTTCACAAATTCGCTGTCCATCCCGGAGCCGTTATCTTCCACTTCAACGTAGGCGCAGTCATTTTCCATGCGCAGCGTTACGTCCACGTACCCATCTGTGGGGGTGGCTTCCTGAGCATTTTTAATAACGTGGGTGATGATCATTTCCAGGTTGTCTTCATCCGCGATTACTTTAAGGGAATCTTCCATTATTCTCAATGTAGGCGGTGGCAGCCTGTCTTGGCATTTTTTCACAGAATTAATAACGACATTTTTAAGATCCAGCTGACGCCCCGATGAAGGCTGTGTTTGTTGTAGTTTTTTCAGCAGGCTACTCATCCTCTGCACCGAGTTATCGATGGTGCGAATCATATCTTCGATAAAGGCCGGGTTTTCCTTATGCTTAGCTGCGTTCTCTACCACCAGGGCCTGTTGTGCGATCAGGTTCTTCAGGTCGTGCATAATGAACGCGGATAGCTTGTTATAGGCGTCGAACTGTTTCGATTGAGCCAGTAATTCGGCCGCCTCATTCCTCGAGATATAACTCGCAAGTTCGCGGCCAACTGTTTTGAACAAATCAAGATCTTCCCAGGTAAGGGCGAAATCCTGGGGTGGGCTGCTTAAGAGCATGAAACCGATTAATTCGTTGTCAACGAGCAAAGGGATGATCAACCATAAACCTTCAACATCGTTGCACCACGAAGGTAAATATTCGTTGTAACGGTTGAGCTCATTGTCTTTTGGAGCGGTAGGGGAGAACACCCATTCGTGGTCACGCAGTATTTTGCAAAACTCACTGTCCGAGGGTTCCTCAATGTCGCCTTTGGGAAGTTTCATATTGAGCGTGGAAATAGGAATGAAACGCCCGAACTGGTTGTCCATCCACAGCATTCCCCCAGTAGATTTCACCACGTTTGCCAAGGCTTTGATCGAATTAAGATGGGGGTCTTCCTCCGACGATGCGCTGGAAAGTTGGTGAATCAGATTCAGCCATTGCGCACGGTAATCGTATTTGTGGACGAAAAAATGTTTGTCGATATAGACGCTTAAGTTGGCTCGGGCAGTTTGCGACATGAACATAACCGCAATGCTCACTAAGGCGCTGAATATCAGTGTGACCTGCAGGACTGTCCCCCAATTTCCTCCATACAGCTTAATGTAATACCCTCCGGCAGCCATGAGGGCGAGAAAAAAGCCAGCAGTGGTCAGGCTTGTGGTGTAAAAGGCCATAGGGCGTGAAATGGCCACACGATTTTGCTGTGGGGAGTTTTGCGAGCTGACAGCCAGCAGCGAAAAACACAGAAAAATGGCCGCGGTGCCATTTACTGCACCTCGGGCTCGCCAGATTTCATGGTCCAGCTGCCCGAACAGCAAGGCATAGGAAAACATGTACAGGTCATAGAGAAATATCGCAGCCAAGCCCAGGCTGTAAACTTTGTTGATCCGGTACTGCGGGGAGTTCCGGAATAGTTGTTCGACTGCGACAATGGAGAAAATGGTCAATAACAGACAGGACCAGACATAGAGCTGATAGGCTTCACTTTTGTTCTCAATAAACAGGGGGATGAGAAAGACAAACGTGGTACCACAGGTGATCCAGAGCAAATGCAGTATCAGGAACGGCCCGCGATGGGCTTTTTTATTGCGGGTGGTGTACTTAAGCTGTTGTAGCACACCAAAGATCCAGCTCCCGAAGCGCAATGTTTCGCATAACACCAGTTGTTGAACGGTTAGTCTGGGCTCTAAGGAGTCAAAAGCCAGTACCGCACTCCAGATCATGGAAATGAGCGCGGCCACCGTCAGGGAGACAGTGATATAGCGCTTTAGGAGCAGGTAAAAGGAGATTAGCGTGAGCGCAGCTAATAGCAGTGCTCCACCGAGATAGCTGGTGAAAGTGACATTTTCCAATAACATTAATTTTGAGTGCGTCGGGTTCGTTTAGCTGGCTAATTTTTTTAGTTTATCAGAAATATTGTCCATTGCCCGATCAAAAAACACTCCAGCTTCCAGAATCTTCACATACCCCTTCTGCAGATCATAGGCGAAGTCATTGAGATTTTTGTCAAATACCCGTAAACCGAAGCGATTGACGAAGATATAAGATTCTCCGGGTTCGGTGATCATGGCGAGTTTACAGCGGAACGTCTTGACGCTATTCGGGGGGGAGTAGCTCATCCAGGTTCCCGGACGGATCTTGGATGCTTTGGTTACAAACTCCTTGGCAGCGGCTTGCTGCTTTAATCGCTGCCGCTCCAGGGCCGTCAATTGGCCCCAGTCCGTGCCGGAATTGTCGGGGCCCTGACCAAGAGCCATTAGATGCACAGGCTGAATCGAAATCAGTGAACTTTCCGGTAGTCGTTGCGCCAACACTAACTCGAAAGTTTGCTCCACCAGGCTGATTGTGTTCATGATCGCTTCGCCGGACACGGAAACCGCCTCCAAGCCGGACGTTACCTTACGTAAAATGTCGGATTTTATGCGTTCCAGCCGGTTCAGGGAACGCTCGTCATTGTGGGGTCGTATCGCCCAGATCAATTGGTCTATAACCTGTTTGGCTTCCAGTAATTCGGTGCTATCTGTGCCGTGCTTGAGGTGGATATACAGCAGTACTTTCTGCCACTCTTTGACAAGAAAAGTCATGATGTTTTCGGGGAGTTGGGCGTTTTTTAGTCTATCGAACAACAACTCATTGGACTGTGTTCTGGCGTGTTCGGCTTTCGCTTTGCCTCGTGCTGCTTCCTGTGTGCGCTTTTCCAAAACGGAAGCTTTATTACGGTCGAGTTTTGTCACCGTCTGGTAGGTGTCAAGAGCCTGGACAAAAATGGCTACGTCGCCGGTGAAGTTTTCGATGATGTCGTGCACCACCCGATTGACTTCTTTGTAAAGCTTATCCTGAGAGGATTCTGTGCTTTCATCCCAACCGACGGCGGATGCTGCTATCTCGTTTATCAGGCGTCGAGCCGGGTGGTCATTATTGGTAAAAAATTGTTTGTCCTTGAGCGCTACCTTCAATATGGGTATTTGCAGACGGCTGATTAACGCCTGAAAAGGTACCGGTAAGTTGCGGTCGTCCAGTACGAAGTCAAAAAACATCGCAACCAGGTTGATTATGTCCTCGTCGGATTCGTTTAAAGCATCTTCTCTGCCGGATTTTCTGTTTTCATCCAGTATCCGCTCCACCACCGCGCGAATATTATATTCCTGGGGTGCTTGCAGGTATTGCGAGGACAGCTGCATGTTTGTAAGAGAATCGATGAGGATTTGCTGGGGAATCGGCGCTGATCGGGCACTTACCGGGCGTGAAATCAAGGTGTTGTCGGTAACGCCGTTCTGGCGCAACTGGCCGAACATATTCAGTACCTGACCCAGGGTCAGCGTGGTTCCGGAGCCGGCAGTTGCAGGTGCAACGTTTTGGGTGGGCATGTGTTCCTGGCCATCGACGCCGTAGTGGTCTGATTGCTCTGTGACCTGAGGAACCGCCGCTGGGCTTTGTGCAGCGGATGGATGCTTTTGGACGGTATAGCCTATTTGCGGCAGTATGCCGGCTTTAACCAGGAGTTCATTAGCGAGTGAATAAATATTCCGCAGTTCAACAATAACAGTCCGGTCAAGGTGCTTTAGCAGAATTACCTTGCACTTGATATCCAGCTCAAGTTCTTTCAAAGAATCGCTGATTGCAGCACAGATCTGAGCGGGATCGAGAGGGTTGTTGGCTTCGCTAACTTTAACGTCCGGCATAAGGTAATCGAAACGACAATTCAGCTGATAAATTAATTCCTGATTGTCGATCCTCGCACGATTGACAATGCCGGTAATCGCGACATCCTGCTCCATGTCGTCTTTTTCCACCAATTGCATTGAGCTCAGGCTGTTGAGGCCGCCAGGTGCTGCCGAGAAAGGAGAGTTGGACTGTGTGCGGTTCTTGGTAAGCTCGCGAAAATTAATCTCATAGCGAATTTTGAACGCCTTCCAGACTTTTTGCTTCTTCATTCTTACTTCGCGCATGGAGTCGAAGTAAAGATTTTGTTCGTTGTTGCTGCTGGCTTTAGACGCCAAGTCGAAAAACAGATCGTCGCAACTACTGAAAAACTTGCTGAAATTATTAGTTAAGATGGCGAACGAGTTATCCTTCACCTGTTTAATCAAGGTGGGAACGGCTGCAGAAACACTGGAAGTGCGTCTGTTTCTTTTGTCAGAGTCGCTCATCTTTAAACTTTTCCATCTATAACAAAACCCAATCTATAACCAGTAGATTGCATTTTGTACGATCCATTCCACAGCCACAATGTAAATAAGGCAGACTTTTGTGATATTAATGGGCGAATGGTAGCCTAATTGTATCCTGTTTCGCCAAATTTTCGACTCGATCATGCTTTCGGGTCGTATTATAGCGATTCTACAATCCTGTGCGCAGCAATGTAAGGTGTTGTTTGTCCGGCCGTAACTCTCTGCTGCATTTCGTTGCAGAGCTGTCTGGAGCTCTGGTTTTGCTTCAGCCGACGGTCAATCAACTCGTGAACTAAGCGCCACATCCACTCTTTGTTTTGCTGTGCCCGTTTATGTTCAAAATAACCCGCTTGCCGGGATTTGTCGCTGTAATTCTGTATCATCTTCCAGATTTGGTCGATGTTTCCTCCATTGAGACCGGAGCAGAGCACAACCTCAGGCTTCCAGAAAGGGCCGTGCTGCAGCAGGGCTAACGCGTTTTGGTAATGGCGCTGGGACTGCTTTGCCATGTTTTGGTTATCGCCATCGGCTTTATTGACGGCAATGGCGTCTGCAAGCTCCAGGATGCCTTTCTTAATGCCCTGTAATTCATCTCCCGCATTCGGTAGCATGAGTAACAGGAAGAAATCCACCATGCCGGCAACTTCGTATTCAGACTGACCCACACCCACGGTTTCCACCAGGATAACGTCGTATCCCGAGGCTTCGCACAGCAGCATGGTTTCACGGGTTTTTTGGGCTACGCCACCCAGAGCACCGCCGGTTGGGGAAGGACGGATAAATGCAGAGGGATGGCGGGATAACACCTCCATGCGGGTTTTGTCCCCCATTATGCTGCCACCGGTGATCGGTGAGCTGGGATCAACCGCCAGCACAGCCACCTTCAAACCGTTTTCAATCAGGTGCAACCCGAAGGCTTCTATAAACGTTGATTTGCCAACTCCGGGAATGCCGGTGATACCGATGCGGATACTGTTGCCTGTATGAGGAAGAATTTGCTCCAATAGGCTCTGCGCTTGCTCGCGATGACTATCGAGCTTGCTTTCGGCCATTGTGATGGCTTTTGCAAGGCCGCGGCGGTCACCCTGCAAAAGCGTCTCAATATCAAAACTCATGTGCGAATTAAGCTACCTTATTGATTTCGTCCAGCACTTTGCGTGCGGATACAGGAATTTTGGTTCCGGGTCCGAAGATACCTTTTACACCAGCGGCATATAAAGCATCGTAATCCTGGCGCGGAATAACGCCGCCTACCACCACAATAATGTCCTTCGCGTTTTGCTTTTCAAGCGCGGCAATCAGATCAGGAACCAAGGTTTTGTGACCCGCTGCCTGGGAGGAAACCCCGATAACATGAACGTCGTTTTCGACGGCCTGTTTAGCCACCTCATCCGGAGTGGAAAAAAGCGGGGAAAGGTCAATATCGAAACCGACGTCAGCGAACGCGGTGGCAATGACTTTCGCGCCGCGATCGTGGCCGTCCTGTCCCATCTTAGCGACCAGCATGCGGGGGCGACGGCCGTATTGCTGTTCGAAAGATTCAATATCCTGTCGCATTTGTTGCCAATCGCTGTCGCTTTCGTAGGAGCTGCCATAGACACCGGAGACGGTTCTGGAGCTGGCGTTAAAACGGCCCCATATTTTTTCTATCGCATCACTTATTTCGCCCACTGAGGCGCGGGCACGTGCGGCTTTGACCGCCAGGTCGAGGCCATTCCCTTCGCCAGACTCTGCCCATTGTGTCAGTGCAGCCAAAGCGGATTCGCAGGCAGCAGTGTCACGGCTATCACGAATTTTTTGCAGGCGTGCTACTTGCTTTTCGCGTACGGCACTGTTGTCAATATCAAGAACATCAACAGAGTCTTCTTTATCCAAAACGTATTTATTGACTCCCACGATGACATCTTCGTTGCGGTCAATGCGGGCTTGTTTACGGGCTGCCGCTTCTTCAATCCGCAGTTTGGGTTCACCTTTCTCTATGGCTTTCGCCATGCCGCCTTTTTCCTGGATATCTTCGATGATAGCCCAGGCTTTATCTGCGATTTCCTGAGTTAGGGATTCCATCATATAGGAGCCGCCCCAGGGGTCGATCACTTTGGTTATTCCGGTTTCTTCCTGGATAATGATCTGCGTGTTTCGGGCAATGCGCGCTGAGAATTCCGTGGGAAGGGCAATGGCCTCATCAAATGCATTGGTATGCAGTGACTGGGTGCCGCCAAATACAGCGGCCATGGCTTCCACGGTTGTGCGTACGATGTTGTTGTACGGGTCTTGTTCGGTAAGGGACCAGCCTGAAGTCTGGCAATGGGTTCGCAGCATTCTGGAGGTCGGTTTTTGTGGGTCGTATTGGGCAACAATCCGGTCCCAAAGTAATCGCGCTGCACGCAATTTGGCAATTTCCATATAGAAATTCATACCGATGCCGAAGAAGAAAGACAGGCGTGGTGCGAACTGGTCAATGTGCAAACCGGTTTTCAGTGCAGTCTCTATATATTCTTTACCATCCGCCAGCGTGTAGGCCAGCTCCAGCGCGGCGTCTGCGCCAGCTTCCTGGATATGATAGCCGGATATGGAAATCGAATTGTATCGGGGCATGTGCTGCGATGTGTAACTGATGATATCCCCGATGATGCGCATAGATCCTTCCGGTGGATAGATATAGGTATTGCGCACCATAAATTCTTTCAGTACATCGTTTTGAATCGTGCCGGAGAGTTGATTTTGCGCTACGCCTTGTTCTTCAGCCGCAACGATGTACATCGCCAGCACCGGCAGTACAGCGCCGTTCATCGTCATGGACACAGACACTTGGTCCAGAGGAATGCTATCGAACAGGATTTTCATGTCTTCGACAGAATCGATCGCAACACCGGCTTTGCCCACATCACCGGTTACCCGGGGATGGTCGGAATCGTAGCCTCGGTGGGTCGCTAAATCGAAAGCAACCGATGCGCCTTGCTGACCGGCCGCCAGATTCTTGCGGTAGAACGCGTTCGACTCTTCTGCAGTGGAAAATCCCGCATACTGACGAATAGTCCAAGGCCGGCCTGCATACATGGTGGCTTTCGGCCCCCGCACATAGGGAGCGAAGCCGGGTAGGGTGTCAGCGTTTTCAAGTGCTGCAGTATCTTGTGCTGTGTAGAGAGGTTTTACGGCGATGCCTTCGGGTGTCTCCCATACCAGTTTATCCGGCGATTTTCCTTTACTTTCTTTGGTAGCGAGTTCTTCCCACTGCTCAAGTGAAGGCTTATTGTTTTCGGTCGTCATAGCTACCTCTCATTTATTACAGCATTGACCAACGGGTCATTTCTTCTACGTTTTTCGGCCCGGTTTGTTTCATTGATAATATCGATGTTCGGGGGAAAACTAAAAAGATAATCGTATTTGAATGTGGCTGAGGCCATCTTAATGCGGAGTAGACTACCCAAAAGCGGGAAAAAATTCACCCCAAAAAGAAGTTTCGTTACCATTAACCTGAAAAAATCAATCACTTAAGTCAAGTTTGTCCGCTTTCGTACCGGGTTTTTGCCGGGAGGCGATCCCGCTTATTGGGCGAATGTAAATCAGGTTGACACGCAGGGCGGGCTAGCAGCGCAGAGCGATCTCGTGAATTCGATTCCAGTCTCCTTTTTGCAGGAGCGGTATCGGGGAAAGCCAGGTGCCGCCGGCACAGAGCACATTTGGCATGTTTAAATAATCGTTAATATTGTCTTCAGTAATCCCGCCGGTTGGGAAAAAGCTCATGCCCGGAAAGACCGATGCCATTGAGCGGATAAAATCGGCGCCGCCTGCAAGTGAAGCCGGAAACAGTTTCACGGTTTCCAGGCCTTGGTTCTCTGCTTCCATAATTTCGGTGGGCGTCATCACCCCGGGTATCATTTGCACGTTGTTGGACTGCGCTTGCTGCACCAGCTTGGCATCCAATCCAGGACTGACAATAAATTCTGCACCGGCATCAATGCTTTGCAATAATTGTGTTTCATTTTTAACAGTGCCAGCCCCAATCAACAATCCAGGTCGTTCCTGTTTTAACTGTGCGATGGCTGCCAACGCCCATTCAGTGCGGAGTGTAATCTCCAATACCTGAAAGCCACAGGAACTTAACGTGTCTGCCAGCGGGATAGCGGAAGCCAGGTCGGGCAGTGTAATTACCGGTACGATGCGTTTGTTGTGCTTGACGAACTCTTTAACGGTTCTGGCCACGGTATAAACTCACTTTTAAATAATAAAGCTCGCGCCCTGATCGGCAGCCGAGACGTGGTTACGCGCAGATTTGAATAAATTTCTGCCCAGTGTTTGTGGTGTGGGCGGCAAGATAAAAGGCGGGCGCGCTTCCAGTGTTTGAGGGTCCACTTCGATATGAATGGTGTCTTTTATCCAGTCCACGGTGATCATGTCTCCGTTTCTTATTTTGCCAATCGTGCCACCTTTGATGGCTTCCGGTGTCAGGTGAATGGCAGCCGGAAACTTGCCTGAAGCCCCTGACATGCGGCCATCGGTTATCAGTGCAACTTTATAACCGTTGTTCTGTAACGAAGTAAGCGGTGGTGTTAGTTTGTGAAGCTCGGGCATGCCGATTGCGGCTGGCCCCTGACCTGGCAGGACGGCAACGAAATCCTTGTTGAGCTTGCCTTGTTTGAATTGCAGGATAATATCCTGTTGTGATTCAAACACCACCGCAGGAGCGGTGATGTGGCTGAGATCGTTTGCGGACAGTGAAGAAACTTTGATAATGGCCTTTCCTATGTTGCCGGTTAATAACTTCAGCCCGCCGGTTTTGGAGAACGGGGTTCCAGCGCTGCGAAAGACGGATTCATTTTTCGTAATGTCTTGAGTCGGTAACCAGGTGATGTTGCCATTGTCCACCGCGACGGGCAATTTTGCTGTTTGCGCAAAAGGCAGTTGGTACGCAGTGCGGATTTGTCCGAAAGCCAGATCGGAATCCAGTAGGGTCTGTATGACCGCAGGAGTGCCTCCGTTTTGGTGGAATTCATTTACGTCTGCAGAGCCGTTCGGATAGAGCTTGCATACTAATGGAATAACCTCTGAAAGTAAGGCTATGTCTTCCCATCTTAAATCCCACCCTGCAGCACGGGCAATGGCCACAAGGTGCAAAGTATGATTAGTTGAGCCGCCGGTAGCCAGCAGCCCGATCACACCATTCAAAATGTTTTCCGCATCCAGAATATAACCGATACCGGTTTCAGCGTGGAGACTGCTTTGGATACAGTGTTGCATTGCAGTTTCGGTCAGCTTGTCGCGCAGTGCGCCAGTTGTTGAGACGAATGCGCTGCCCGGAAGCTGCAGCCCCATCATTTCCAGCAACATTTGATTGGAGTTCGCTGTACCGTAGAAAGTACAGGTTCCCTGAGAGTGATAGGATTTTTCCTCAGATTCCAACAACGCTGCCTCGTCCACCTTACCTTCCGCGTAGGCCACCCGGACTTTTCCTTTTTCTTCATTGCTAATCCCGCTATGCATGGGGCCGGAGGGAATAAAGATGCCAGGCAGGTGCCCGAATGAGAGCGCCCCGATTAATAATCCCGGTACGATTTTATCGCAGATGCCGAGGTAGACTCCGGCGTCGAAGGTGTTATGTGAAAGTGCAACCGCGGTTGAAAGCGCGATAACATCCCGGCTGAATAAAGACAGTTCCATGCCTGGCTGTCCTTGTGTGACACCGTCACACATAGCGGGGGTGCCACCGGCAACCTGGGCGGTAGCACCGTGTTGAAGTGCAAATGCCTTGAGCTTTTCTGGATAGCGGTAATAAGGTTGGTGGGCAGAAAGCATATCGTTATAGGCGGTCA
Source organism: Ketobacter sp. MCCC 1A13808 (assembly GCF_009746715.1). Classification (NCBI taxonomy): domain Bacteria; kingdom Pseudomonadati; phylum Pseudomonadota; class Gammaproteobacteria; order Pseudomonadales; family Ketobacteraceae; genus Ketobacter; species Ketobacter nezhaii. The sequence continues at coordinate 23,305 of NZ_VRKW01000001.1, read as the reverse complement.
CGATTGCGATGTTCGGGCTCGACTGGGTTTGCCTGAGTATGGACTTTTCCTGCTCGGATGCGGCAGCATAACTGTGTGCTAAATTGGTTTTGCTGACCCGGCTGCGTGACGGTAGAAGGGCATCCGCTTGTTTGCATTGATCAAGATATTCGGCCCGACTTGTTCGACTTCTTTCTCTTAATGTATCCAGAGTTGATTGGATCGTTGGGTGCACCATAGCCTAATCCTCAGAGCTAAAGACGGTCAGTTTTTCTGGAGCCTGCAGCACTAACTCTTTGATCGGTGAGATTGATTCGCTTTGATTTAGAATGGTTTCAAAGCAACTTAATTTGTCTTTGCCGGGAATATACAGTGCGACATGGCGGGCCCTGCTTATCCAGTCGAAACTCATAGAGATTCTGCGATGCGGTGCTTCAGGCGGCGTTACGCTTACGTATCGCTGCGAGCTGGTCATTGCGGATTGGTATTCCTCGGCGTCGGGGAATAAAGAGGCGGTGTGCCCGTCCAGGCCCATGCCCAAAACAACCAAATCGAGTTGTTGTGGCAGCGATTGCGCGAGCTGTTCGCAGGCCGCCAGGTTGCTTTCAAATTCAGTCTCCAGCAATAATGAAAATACGTCGATGTTCTGTTTGCCAGTTTGGGTCACGAATTCCGTTATCATCGATATATTTTGTTGCGAAGCCTCGTTGCTCCAGCGCTCATCGACCAGCAAGAAAGACACGTCGTTCCATGGAAGATTTTCCTGAGCGAGTGCAGACAGCATCGGTTTCGGTGAGCTGCCACCGGATAGAGCGCAGTAACAATGGCCTCTGTTCTTCACGCTGGCTACAATTATGCTGGCCAGGGATTTTGCGGCTTGCGTCGGCAACTGGTCTTTGGCGCAAAGATTCTTTTTAATTGAAACCATGTTACTTGATTCCTTCAAACCAAAGTCTGCCGTCTTTTGCCAGCAATAAAGTCGAACCGGCAGGTCCCCAGCTACCCGCAATATAGGGCTCTGGAGGACTTGAGCTTGACTCCCAGTCGAGCAGTACGGGGTCGATCCACTGCCATGCCTGTTCTAGTTCGTCCTGCCGCAAGAACAGTGTTTGGTCACCCTTGATTACATCCAGTAATAGCCGTTCATAGGCATCTGCGGAGCGTTTATTGCCACGGGACTCCGGATTCAGATTGAGATCAATAGTGCGCACATCCATGCCTGGCCCAAGACGCTTTCCGCAAACCCGCAGGGTAATGGATTCATCCGGTTGTAGTGTGATTACCAGCTGGTTGCTCATCAGTTGGCCGCGGGGAGTGTCAAAAATCCAATGGGGAACTTCTTTAAACTGAACCACTATTTCGCAACTGCGTTTCGGTAGCCGTTTACCGGTTCTCATGTAAAACGGAACGCCGGACCAGCGCATATTATTAATCTGAACTTTCATTGCGACGAAGGTTTCAATATTGCTCTGGTCAGATACGCCTTCTTCGTTGTGATAACTACCACAGGCTTCTCCGTTAACCAATCCTTCGGAATACTGGCCGCGAACGACATTTTTATTAATGGCGTCGGTGTCCAGATGCTCTAATGCATAAAGTACTTTGAGCTTTTCATCGCGGATGCGGTCAGCTTCCATATTGGGTGGTGGTTCCATTGCCAGAATGCACAGCATTTGCAACAGGTGATTTTGTACAATATCCCTTAGAGCTCCGGTCTCTTCGTAGAATTCACCGCGCCCTTCCACACCGATGGATTCCGATACCGTGATCTGGAAATGGTCGATATAGTTATAATTCCACAACGACTCAAATAACGGGTTAGCAAAGCGGAGAACCAGTAAGTTTTGCACCGTCTCTTTACCCAGGTAGTGGTCGATCCGGTATATCTGGGTCTCCGTAAAATAATTCGACATCTGATCAGAAATGGATTGCGCGGTTTTCAGGTCGCGTCCGATCGGTTTTTCCAGCACTACTCTGGAGTTCTCGGTGATCAGGTCCTGGGCTCCCAGGCTGGTCGCGATTGATGAGTAGAGCGATGAGTGAGTTGAGAAGTAAAAAACCCGGGGCCGGTCATCCTCGCTGAGGAGGGGGGCGAGCTCGCGATACGATTCGGTTTTGTCCGCGACAATAGAGATAAACGTGAGATGCTTGGCAAATTGTTGCCAGGAAACCAGGTCCCAGCTATCCGGCGGGAGATGTTGTTTTAGCTTTTCCTCAACTTTAGCCAGGAAGGCGTCTTTACTCATGCTGGTACGACCGACAGCGATGATTTTGGTGCCTGACTTGAAAGGGGCAGAGCGGTATAACTGATACAGTGCTGGTAGCAGCTTGCGCATGGACAGATCGCCCGTTCCGCCGAACAACACCAGGTCGAAAAGTACTTTGTTCGACTCTTTCACTTCCTGCCTCCTACGCCAATGATGATGGGTACACAATTGTAAAGGTGTACGATTTCAATTCGAAACAGTCTGTGATCTATCAATACCCCTTAATGTAAGATGTTGCAAGTTTTTGAATACTTAGTAGCTATACTGGATTTTACCCCTTGGTTATGGGTAGAATTCAGGCTCCATTTAAGGTCGTTGAAAGGCCAATTCGCTTTGGTTATTACGATAAATTTGCACAAGGTTGGGTCATGATTAGTAAATGTATATTCCCTGTGGCCGGTTATGGAACACGTTTCCTTCCCGCTACAAAATCACAGCCAAAAGAGATGTTGCCGATCGTTAACAAGCCTTTGGTTCAATACGGTGTTGAAGAGGCCATGAATGCAGGTCTCGTGGATATCGGTTTTGTAACAGGACGTGGCAAGCGAGCGATAGCAGATCACTTCGATATTAGCTACGAACTCGAACATCAAATCAAGGGTACGGGTAAAGAAGCTTATCTGGATTCCATCCGCAAAGTCATAGACTCCTGCACGTTTGCCTATACCCGCCAAAACGAAATGAAGGGTTTGGGCCACGCGATCCTGACGGCGCGCCGCATGGTTGGCGAGGAGGCGTTCGGTGTTATTCTTGCTGATGACCTTTGTGTGGAGCAAGAAGAAGGTGTTATGGCGCAAATGGTAAAACTCTACAAGCAGTTCCGTTGTAGTATCATTGCCATTGAAGAAGTGCCTATGGAAGAGATTCACAAGTACGGTGTGATTGCCGGCGAAAATATCAAAGAAGGTTTATATCGCGTAACGGATATGGTCGAAAAGCCGGATGCGGCGGATGCGCCCACCAATCTTGCCATTATCGGTCGTTATATTTTAACCCCGGATATTTTTGAAATTATAGAACGAACCCCGCCCGGTGCTAACGGCGAAGTACAGATAACGGATGCGTTGCTGACTCAGGCTAAAGAAGGCGCAGTAATGGCCTATAAATACCGCGGTAACCGTTTCGATTGTGGTAGCGTAGACGGTTTCGTCGAAGCTACTAATTACATGTACGAGCATTTCTATCAGAACGGTAAGTAAGCCGTTCTGATAGGCTGTAGCAGGTGTTTAGCCCGACATTGAATGTACGCTTTAACGCTTACTTTTGATGTCGGCTAAAAAACTCGATCAGTCCCCGGGTCGAGGAATCCTGTTGATCGGCTTTGCCCGGATCGTGAAGCACTGAGGTTATTTGTTTACTTAGCTGCTTGCCCAGTTCTACTCCCCATTGATCAAACGCATTGATATCCCACAGCACCGATTGAGCAAATATTTTGTGTTCATAAAGCGCGATTAATTGTCCAAGCACATAAGGTGTTAATTTTTCATAAACCAGAGTGTTGCTTGGCTTATTTCCTTCTACGTAGCGGTGATCAGCTAAAAAAGTCGCGTCTACACCTTCAACTCCCTGATCGTTCAGTTCTTCAATCAAGCTTGACTTACTTCGTCCCTGCATCATTGCCTGGCTTTGAGCCAGACAGTTAGAGAACAAAGCGGCTTGCTGATCGGAGATAGGGTCAGTTGACCGTGTGCCTACAATAAAATCCACTGGAATTAGATGGGTTCCCTGGTGGATCAATTGATGAAATGAGTGTTGGGTGTTGGTGCCAACGCCCCCCCATAAAATGGCACCGGTAGCGTAATCTACTGCTTGGCCGTTCTTCTTCACGGATTTTCCGTTACTCTCCATATCCAGTTGTTGCAAATAGGCGGGAAATTGAGAGAGGTTTTGGTCATAACAAATCAATGCTTGAGTTTGGGCCCCGAAATAATCGCTATACCATATACCCAGTAACGCCATTATGACGGGAAGATTAGCTTTGAAATCGGCCTGCCTGAAATGTTGATCCATTTCCCGGGCACCGCTCAGAAAACTTTCAAATTGTTGTTTGCCAATCGCCAGCGCGATAGTGATGCCAATGGCGGACCATAATGAATAGCGTCCGCCAACCCAGTCCCACATAGGATAAAGGTTTTGCTCCGGGATCCCGAATTTTGCAGCTGCTTCCAGGTTGGTGGACACAGCAAGAAAGTGCGCACCAATCGCCGCTTCATCGGGTTGGTGAGTCAGAAACCAGTCCCGTGCTGCATTGGCGTTGGCCAGTGTTTCCAATGTGGTGAATGTCTTGGAGCAAATTATAAAAAGGGTGGTTTCCGGGTCACAGGACTTGAGTGTACGGCTTATATGTACCGGATCGATATTTGAAACAAAAACAAATCGAGTGTCCTGGGCGTGGTATGCAGTAAGCGCTTCAACCGCCATGTAAGGGCCCAGATCTGAACCCCCCACGCCAATATTGACGACAGTATCGATTTGCTTGCCGGTGTGGCCTTTTAATTTACCGCTGGAGAGCTTGTCCGATAATTCGTATATACGGTTTTTCGCGGTCGTAATATCTTCCGCTATAGCATTGCTTATGTCGTTTGGGTTTGCCCGCAATGCAGTATGCAACACTTGACGTTTTTCGGTGTTGTTGATGGGTTCCCCTTTGAACATGGCTTCCACTTTTTTGCGCAAATCGGCTTTCTCTGCAAGGTCAAGCAACTGTGCAAAGCTGTCTTCATCAATCAGGTTTTTTGAGTAATCAAGCAAGAGCCCGTTGCATTGCGCGCTGAACTGTTCGAAGCGGTTTGTATCTTTTGCAAAAAGTGTTTGTAAGCCTTCCTCTAACAAGCGAGCTTTATGTTCGGCTAGCGCAGGTTTGATAAACGCAGTATTACTCACGTAACGATTCCTTTTATTCCGACTTAATTTTTTCTATCCCTGTTGTTCCAGGACAATACAAGAGGCGACAAAGTCGCGATTTATACTAAACCGTCCGCTAAGCCTATCGATGCAGGTCCTGGGCCGGGGTTCCGGATTCACTATTATAGCTTCAAAGGTGCCGTTGGATGCTTCCAGCGCAATCTGTGCGTCCAGAAAATCCAAAGTATGGTGATTCAATGGAAAGTAGGTTTTGTGTATTGACTCTTTGGCACTGAAGATCACTTTATCCAGTGGGGCAGAAGCAAATTCGTTGCCATGCCTGAACTTAATCGCGTTAAGCCGATCCTGTTCTTGTGGATTGCAAATTAAATCCAGCACGTCCGCTGAAAGAGGAGTGGCTTGCTCAACGTCCAGGCCGATACTCTGATAGCGGCTTTTTGGCGCAATGGCGACGACGCAAAGCCCCTTAGTATGACTGATACTGCCGACCCAGCCTTGCGGCCAGGCAGGCTCTCTCTGCACGCCCTTTAATAGTGCGTTGCAGGCAATGCCCTGGGCATTAAAGAGCGCATGCGCGCAGTGCCTGCCTGCGCGGAACTCGCTTTTTCGTTTGTCGACGGCTTTTTCAATTAACGCCTCTTCCTCTGTATTCAGCGGAGTTTGCCACATCCAGGGCTCGGCAATTTTCCAGAATACATCGCGGGGTATTATGCGTTCCAGCAGATCGTTATTCGGCATTGTTAAGCAGTTTTTTTTCCCAATTCAGCGAGGATTGTACGATGGCTTCGAGGTCGTCGAACTGAGGTTGCCAATCCAGTGTGCTGCGGATTTTGTCGGCCCCAGCGATCAGGGTCGGAGGATCACCGGCGCGACGACCTTCTTCCTTGATTGTCAGCGGTTTCCCGTCTACTTTGCCCACCATGTCCAGTACTTCTCGCACGCTGTATCCGTGCCCGTATCCGGCATTCAAGGTCACTGATTTGCCACCTTTGCGCAAGTAATCAAGCGCTTTCAAATGAGCGGATGCCAGATCTTCCACGTGGATGTAGTCACGTACCCCGGTGCCGTCCGCAGTGTCATAGTCTGTGCCGAAAATTGAAACATGGGGGCGCTTGCCGACAGCGGCTTCAACAGCCACTTTGGTCAGCAGGGTGGCTTTTTTCGTGCTTTGGCCAATCCGTCCTTTTGGATCGCAGCCTGCGACATTGAAATAACGGAGTACGACATGCTCCATTCCGGCATCGGCCACACACAGATCCCTGAGCATGACTTCGCTCATCAGCTTTGACATGCCGTAGGGGTTAATAGGTTGGGTTGGGGTATTTTCGGAAATGATGGCTTCTTTCGGCTCACCGTATACAGCCGCAGTGGAGGAGAAAACAAAATGTTTTACACCATGCTGTTGACAGCATTCAAGCAAGTTGCGGGTGTTGGCTGTGTTATTACGGTAGTACTTAAGAGGGTCTGCTACGGACTCGGGCACGATGGTGTGGGCAGCAAAGTGGAGTACGGTGCTAATGTCATGCTCTTGCAGGATCTGGCTCACCAGTCGGGCATCGCCGGTATCGCCCTCGATTAATTTGCCGTTCAAAACGGCATTTGCAAATCCCGTTGAAAGGTTGTCAAGTACGACGACAGATTCGCCTTGCTCACCGAGCTGCCTCACGACATGACTACCAATATAACCTGCGCCACCGGTTACCAGAATTGTACCTTGGGTCATTAACATCACTCCCGATTAAAATATCATTTTAAAATAACAATTTAGCCATTATATCACGATTAACATTACGGCTTTAGCAATCAACCCGCGAGCCGACTATAGTTAACAGTGCTTCCACCCATAACAATAGATGCGTTTAGCGGTTGATATGTTAAGAATTTTTAGTGCATTTGGTCTGCTGATATTCAGTCCCTTGCTTTTATCGCATCCGGTGGACGTTTGCCTGGCGCGGGTTGCTGATGCCGCTAGCCGGGTGAAGGCGTGTCAGCTTAGTCAGTCCCTGGCCGACGAATGCAAGCAGCAGCAAATTGATTTGCAATCCCGTATAGCTGAATGCAAAGCAGCTATGTTCACCGATCAGGCCATTCTGGGCGCCGAACAGGAAGGGTCACAGCGTGTCAAAGGCGACGTGGGTCAAAGCCCCTACCTGAGTCAGCGCCGCAAGCGTTTGCAGCTTGCCCAATCGGTCGCGCCTAATTTTGAAGCCTTTAATCACTTATTTCCGGACCTGAGTCACGCACAGGGCGACCTTCAGGAACATTTCGGCGGGGTAAAATGTCCTAACAGCTTCGAAGGGGCTAATAACCGGTGGGCACTCGCCCGGGTGGTAGCATTGGAGAGATTCTCCTTGCAAGCCTCCTGGGAGGAGACCGGGGAGATTGGTTCGGTTAAATTTTATGCGATGGAGCGAGAGGTTGCTGAGCGGTGTTATGCGGCGAATAGCGGAGGGAAAGGTTACCTTGTAGTCAATATCCCAGATTATGTCCATGCAGGACTGTTACGTGACGCGGCTGCACAGGTATTAATCTGTGAGGACAGTCGGTGTATTCATGATCTCATCGAATTAGAATCGCTCTATCAGCGGTATCGTCTGGAGTATCAGGAATATCGCGATTTACTTGAGTGTTCTGGTATCGTTGAGCAAAATTACACGCGAAGTCGGGCGAAAAACCGACCGCAATTGGCCGCGAAGCTACCGGATTCGTGTCCGGCGCAGGAAATTGAGGTGAAATTGAAGCGTGCAAAGAGTAGGGTAGCGGAGTCTGACCAGCGCTTATTTGGTGTTGAACCGCTTCGGTTAGAAAGCACAAAATCTTTGTAAAAAGAGATATTTACTGCGGATTGATATATTTTTGGTGTGAAGGCATCATAATCCGCTAAACGATAACAATTAAAGCAATTATTTCCCGGGTAAGAATTCAGGGTAGGCGCTTAGGCTCTCAATTTCCTCAATTTGATGGAACTTGGCGCTCTATTAAAGTGATTGTAGTGAGAGTGCCTTTGGCTTTCAGGAGAAGAATATCATGGCAGAACCACTTCCTATGACAGATGAGCAGGCCGGTGAGGCCATCAGCCGCAGACGATTACCCTTTACGTTTGCTAAACGTTATGGGGTCGTAATCGAGCAGATTGGTGAAGTGGATGCGATGGTCGCCTTTAAAGCCGGTATAACACCAACCACCATTGTTGAGATCCGACGCTTCCTGGGTATGCCGATCCAGTTCAATGAAGTGAACGATGCTGAGTTCGAGCGTCGCCTGTCAAAAGCCTACGAGAACAACTCGAGTGAAGCCATGCAAATGGTAGAGGGGCTGGGTGACGAAATGGATCTCGCCAGCCTGGCGGATTCCCTCCCGGAAACGGAAGATCTAATGGAGCAGGAAGACGATGCTCCTATTATTCGTTTGATCAACGCACTATTGACCGAAGCAGTCAAAGTGAATGCCTCTGATATCCATATCGAAACCTTCGAAAAGCGGCTGGTTGTGCGTTTCCGGGTGGACGGCGTTCTACGCGAAATCGTACAACCCAAACGGCAGTTAGCCCCTTTGCTGGTATCCCGTATAAAGGTAATGGCAAAATTGGACATTGCCGAGAAAAGGGTACCCCAGGATGGTCGTATTTCACTCAGAGTGGGTGGCCGTGAAATAGATGTCCGGGTTTCCACTATGCCGAGTAATGCCGGTGAGCGGGTTGTGCTTCGCTTGCTGGATAAGCAGGCTGGCCGTCTTGATCTGACGCACCTCGGTATGGCGGGTGACGACCTCAAGCGCATGACTTCCATCATCACCAAGCCCCACGGCATAATTCTGGTGACCGGCCCCACCGGTTCCGGTAAGACCACCACGCTGTATGCCGGGCTAACGCAGCTCAACGACAGCTCGCGCAACATACTCACAGTTGAGGACCCGATTGAATATCAGTTGGAAGGCATCGGTCAGACCCAGGTCAATACCAAGGTTGAAATGACGTTCGCGCGGGGATTGCGGGCGATGTTGCGTCAAGATCCGGATGTGGTGATGGTCGGGGAAATCCGGGATTTGGTGACCGCGGAGATTGCGGTCCAGGCCAGTTTGACCGGTCACCTGGTGTTATCCACTCTGCACACGAACACGGCTATCGGTGCGGTGACGCGTCTACAGGACATGGGCATTGAGCCCTTCCTGATATCGTCGGCCCTGCTGGGGGTGCTGGCTCAGCGTCTGGTTAGGGTACTGTGTCCGGAATGCAAGGAAGCCTATACGGCAGATGAGGGCGAGTGCGAGTTGTTCGGGTTGGATAAGAACAATCCGCCCCGAATTTTTCGCGCTACCGGGTGCGATCACTGTAACCAAAACGGTTATGTTGGCCGGACGGGTATTTACGAGCTGATTATTATAGACGAGGAGCTCAGAACCCAAATCCACAACAATGCGAGCGAACAGCAAATGACAGCGACCGCACGAAAATCCGGGACCGACATTCGCGCTGATGGGCTGCGTAAAATTCTGGAAGGGTCGACCACGATTGACGAAGTGCTGCGTGTGACCAGGGAGGGCTAACCCGGTGCCGGCATTCGAATACGTAGTTTTAGACGCCCGGGGCAAACAGAAAAAAGGGGTTCTCGAAGGGGACAGTGCGCGCCAGGTAAGGCAGCAGTTAAAAGAAAAAGGTCTGGTGCCGCTCTCTGTGGATACCACCAGTCAAAAGCAGGATAAAGACGATAACGGTAAAGTCAGCTTTTCCCGTGCTTCGATCAGTGCGGGGGATCTGGCTGTGGTTACCCGCCAACTGGCGACGTTGTTACAGGCCGGATTGCCTTTGGAAGAGGCCCTGAAAGCGGTTGCGAAGCAGCAGGAAAAAGCCAAAATTACCAGCGTGATGTCCGCTATTCGTTCAAAAGTGGTGGAAGGCCATACGCTGGCTTCGAGCCTGTCTGAGTTCCCGCAATCCTTTCCCGAGCTTTATCGCGCTACTGTTGATGCAGGGGAGCATTCGGGTCACTTGGATTTGGTGTTGGAGCAATTAGCAGAATATACGGAAGCGCGCTATCGCACGAAGAAGAAGGTGCAGGGGGCAATGATATACCCGCTGGTATTAACGGCTTTTGCGTTTCTGATAGTTGCCGGTATGCTCACCTTTGTGGTCCCCAAAATCGTTTCGGTTTTCGCTGATTCCGGCCAGGAACTTCCTACATTAACCAAAGTCCTAATTGCCAGCAGTGAACTATTGCAAAATTGGTGGTGGCTAATGGCAATCATGGCTACGGGCGCTTTCTATGGCTTCAAGCGTGCGCTGAAAAACGAGGCGTTTAAATACCGTTTTCATGCCTGGATGCTAAGAATGCCTCTGTTGGGAAAGATCAACCGGGGACTTGATGCGTCCCGTGTCGCCAGCACGCTCAGTATATTGTCGCGCAGTGGTGTCCCACTGGTGGAAGCCATGAAAATATCCGGACAGGTCGCGGGTAACGTGTGTATCCGTGAATCTGTCGTGCTGGGAGCAGACAAGCTCAAAGAGGGTAGTACGTTGTTCGCTGCGTTGGACGGATCCGGGTATTTTCCACCCATGATGATGCAGATGATTGCCAGTGGCGAAAACAGCGGGGAGTTGGAATCCATGCTGGCTCGGGCAGCGACTAACCAGGAGCGTGAACTGGAAGATTTGATCGATACCATTGTTGCACTGTTCGAGCCTTTGATGTTGGTCGTTATGGGGGGAGTGGTCATGATTATCGTGCTTTCAATAATGATGCCTATTTTGAGCATGAATTCATTGGTTGGATAAAATTCATTTAATTTAATGGATTAAATTTACAGTCGGATCGGATACACAGAAATAATCAATTTAATGGAATAGGGTTAGAACTGAATTATGAAACAACTAAACAGAACGTTGCGTACATCCTCTCAACAGGGTTTTACTTTGATCGAAGTAATGATCGTGGTTGCGATACTGGGTGTTCTTGCCACGTTGGTAGTGGTAAGTGTGGGCGGCCAGACGGACAAAGCCAATATCACAGCGGCAAAAAGTAATATGTCTACTTTATCCAAGGCACTTGATCTTTATAAGCTAGATAATTTCCGGTATCCGACGACGGATGAGGGACTTGAGGCACTGGTCGAGAAGCCCGATAGTGCGCGTAATTGGCCCGACGGTGGTTATATCAAAAAAGTACCTTTGGATCCTTGGCAATCCCCATTTGTATACATCAGTCCCGGCAGTGAAGGTCCATTCGATTTGTACTCGTTGGGTGCCGACGGTGTAGAGGGCGGAGAGGGCTCTGGCGCGGACATCTTCGAAAAAGATATTTAACTCTATGCGCAGGCAAATCGGTCACCACCAGGGTTTCACCTTGATCGAGATCATGGTGGTGATCACCATCATCGGGATTATGACCGGCTTGATTGCCATTAACGTGATTACGATTGATCCGCAAAAAGATCTAAATCGGGAAGCGTTGCGATTTAAAACGCTACTTGAGATGGCGCAGGAAGATGCGCTTTTCAGTCAACAGGAAATAGGTGTCATTGTCGGTGAGCATGGCTACCAGTTTGCACGCTGGGGAATACAGGAGCCGGTTACAGATGACATTGCCGGAACGATGACCGAAAATGAAGACACCAACGATCTTTCTACTTCAAAAGAAACCATTTCCTCTCTTACGGCCGTGTCCGCCTCAATTGACGATTTGCCGATGCCCAGCTGGAGCCTCATTGATGGCGAGCATACCTTTCGGAGCAGGGAATTAGATGAAGATTATGAAATTCTGCTCGAAGTCGATCATGAACAAATCGATCTGACCGGAGGTATGGAAGCCGAGAAGAAACGTCAGGAAGCAAAGCTGGCGAGTAAAATCCTGGAAGACGACGAGGAAGAACTGAAGCCTTCGATCTTCATTCTTTCCAGTGGTGAAATTTCTCCGTTTACGATGGAGATATTTCTGGCGGACGATAGCGATATTATAGTGAAAATATCGGGTAACGAGGCAGGGAAAATCTGGATCGGCGATGAAGAAGATGAAGAACTCTAGCGGGTTCACGTTAATTGAAGTGCTGGTTGCTCTTGCCATTTTTGCAGTAGCAGTGGCTTCGCTCAGTGCTGCAATGCAAAACAATGTTAAGAATGCTAATTACCTGAAAGATAAAACGATTGCCCATTGGATTGCCAGCAACAAAATGGTCGAACTGGCTGCCGCGGGTGATTATCCGGCGATCGCAGACCGCACAGATAAAATAGAATATGCCGGTCAGGAGTGGGTGGTTAATACCAAAATACAGAAAGCCCAGACTAAAATGGCGATACGCATCGGTGAAGTCAGTGTCGGTATGGAGAAAGAGGGTGATGCTAACTATTATGCCACCCTGACCGCGTTATTTTCGGAAGCAAAATGATATTAAATAAGCCGGAAGCGGGCATGACGCTGATCGAATTGATGATTGCCATGGCAATTTTTGCGGTGATGACGGCCAGTATCATGATCACTTTCGATAGCTTTCAGAAAGGTAAAGACATTACCGACAGAAGCTCAAAACGGCTGAAAGAATATCAGCTCGCCTTCAATATAATTTCAAGGGATGTACAACAGATATTGCCGCGTCCGATCACCGATGAGTTCGGAACCGAAGTCCCCCTTTACTCTATGCGCTCAGAAAATGGTGCTGAGATCGAGTTCACCCGCGCCGGGTGGAATCGTTCGCCGTTTTCCAAAAACAAGCGGTCTGAGCTGCAGAGAGTCTCCTATTACTTGGAAGAGAACAAGCTCATGCGGGCTACCTGGCGTGTGCTAGACCGAGCTGAGGATACTCAGCCAGTTAGAACGGAATTGCTGGAAGATGTGGACACTGCGTCGTTCGTTTTCACCTACCAGGATAAGCAAAAAGCGTGGAAGACGGTGGAATTATGGCCGCCGGAAACCTATGTAACCGGCGGCAGCGGAGAGCCACGTACCAACATACCGGAAAGAGAGTTCCTGTTACTGCCAAGAGTCCTTGAAATTAAATTAAGTACCCCAGATTTTGGTGATATTTCGCGAAAATTTCTTATTGCCAACTGCCTGGTCGATGTCTTCTATCCCATTGCGGAGGGCGAAGAACCGTTGGGGGGTGGTTGTGGCTCCTAATAAACAAAGCGGGACCGTATTGATCACGGTGGTTATGATGGTCGCATTGGCGGCACTTATTGTGACCGACATCAGTTATCGGCAGAAAATGGATATAAATCGTACAGCTGCGCTGTTGTCACGTGATCAGGCTTTCCAGTATTTGTTGGGTGCAGAAGCCATTGCTAACCTGACATTGGTTGAAGATCTTAAAGAGGATCGTAAAGTGGTGCAGGGTGGCGCACCTGTTCTAAAGGACACACTTGCCGAAAATTGGGCCAAAGAGTCGAATCCATTCCCGGTTGCAGGGGGTATGATCAAAGGGAAGTTGGTGGATTTGCAGTCACGCTTTAATATAAATTCCATCGTCTCCACTGACGCCCAGACTGCGAACAAGCAAAAAGCAATACTGAGAACCATTTTTATTAACGAGAAAATCCCAGGAGACCCTGAAAGCACCGTTACTGCTCAGATTTTAATCGATAGAATGTTGGACTGGATGGATGGTGACCAGGAACCGACTGGCTTTGACGGCAAGGAAGATTTGGATTACCTGACTCAGGACCCGCCGTACCGCGCAGGTAACCAGATCATGTATGATCTGAGTGAGCTAGTCTTAATAGAAGGGTTTACCCCTGAAGATGTGTCAAAACTGGCTGATGTAGTCTGTTTTCTGCCGCCGGACACACCTATAAATCTGAATACAGCGGAACCCAAATTGCTGGATGCTATATTCCAGACAGAAAATGTGGCGCTTACTTCTGTGCAGTTTATTAAAGAACGGGAGTTAAAGAACAAAATAGACGGTAAACCCGGTTTCAGTAACGAGCAGGATATAATGGATGTTTTAACCAGGGCCGGGGTCGGTAATAGCAGTCAGGCGACGCAGGTTGAGACGGAACAGCCGGACGAAGAGGGCTCGATTACCGAGGTTACCGGTGGCAATGACACGCGGGCTCCGACCGCGAATAACCTGCAGGGTAACTATTCCGTGTTTAGCGAATATTACCTGTTGGAGGCTGAAGCGGTCATTAACGCGAAGCCGGTGTTAATGCGTTCAGTCCTTTACCGGCCAACGCTGAAACTGGAAGATGGCCAGAAAAAAGAAGAAATAGTCATCAAAACCATATTTAGAAAACTTGAAGACCCGTTAAAACGGGTATAATGAGAATAAAAGAACCATAGGAATGTCCTGTGACAAGTAAAGTATTTGTTCGATTAGTTAACGAAAGTCAGTGGGTTACCTTTCTCAAAGAGATTTTGCCCGGCGAGCCGATGGAGGTCCCGGTTGATCTGTTTGTGGAGTGGACCAGCGCAGATCTGGACGCCAGTGTATCTGAACCGCAGGTGCTCCCGTTTGCCGATTTCGTCACGCACCTACATTCTGAGTGGCCTCATTCCTACCAATACGGCATAGATCTGATTATTTCTGGGGCGAATGTCATCACAACCGAGGTGAACATTCCGTCCAGGCAAATGCGCCAGATCGCGCAAGCGCTTCCTTACATGATTGAAGATCAGTTGGCACACGATGTCAGCGAGAGCCACCTGGTAACAGGGCCGCGTGATGCGGAGGGTATGCTACCGGTAGTGGCAGTACCTGTCTCTTTGCTGGAGTGTCTGCGGCAATTGTTTGAGCAGTTTGATCTACCGCTGGATTCAGTGCTTCCGGATATGCTGTGTTTACCTCACCGGGAGGGCGAGTGGACGGTGCTGTTTGAAGGCCGCCATCTGATGATAAAGCGAGGTAGTCATGCCGGGCTGACCATTGAAATGGATGCGGCACCGGTCGTGTTGGGTTCTATCATCGAGAATTGGGGGAACAAGCCCGAGATTCTGCGCATTTTGTTTTGTATGCAGAACCTGAATGAGAACGTCAAAAACTGGATTAAAACCCAAATTGCGGCGCACGTTGTGGGTGAAGAAGTTGAAGTGCAGTATGAGGAAGTAAATTCCGGCGATTTCATGGTGATTTGCGATCATCTACACCAAACCTTGGGTGCTAAAAAGCCCGCGTATGACTTATTACAAGGCCGCTTTGCCAGTTCCGGACGCCGCCGGCCGACCTCTTTTAAGTGGCAACCGATTGCCGCGTTAGTGGGGGTGTTTGTCGTGATGTACACTGCGTTTTTGTACACCCAAAGCTGGCAGGTGAATAAAGAGGTTGCCAGGCTCGACGCTGAAACCAAGACGCTTTATAAGCGATTATTCCCTCGTGACAAGCGTGTAGTTAATGTTCGACGTCAGATGGAACAGCATATTAAAACATTCCAGAATGGTTCTAATGGCGATTCATTTATGACATTGTTAGCCCTTGCGGGCGAGCAGATTCACACCACCAATCGCAGTAAAGCGACATTAAAACCAAAGCGTGTCGCTTACGATGAAGGGCAGGGTGATTTGAGACTGGACCTGGTAGTGGAGGATTTTACTCAACTTGAGCAATTTAAAACCCGCCTGCAGCAGGCGTCCCTGGCAGTTGAAACCGCGTCTGCAACTCAGGATAAAGAGGGCGTAAAAGCCCGTCTGAAAATCAGGAATGAACGATCATGAACGATGCATTGCAAACGGTTCAGAATTATATTGATCCGATTCGGCGGCGATACGACAGTTTAGAAGAAATGGAACGTTGGGTAGTCAACGGTATTGTTGTGCTGCTGGTGCTGGTGCTGGTTTGCCTAGTGCTTATAGTGCCTGCAAAAAATTCGCTATCAGAAGCTGAGATGAAGCTGGCAGCCCAGCAAAATTTAATGCAGTGGATGCAGCAAAATGAACCGGCCGCCCGCTTGGCCGCCAGGGGTGGAAGCAGTACCGTGGGCACGGATCAACCCCTGCAATCCATCGTTACTTCCACTGCGCCAAGCATGGGGGTGACGGTGAAACGTTTTGAGCCTGAATCCGATGACAAATTGCGGGTTTGGCTCGAAAACGTGTCCTTCGATAAGACCGCGCGTTGGCTGCATCAGCTAGAGAACCGCTACGGTGTCCGAATTGTTAATATCTCGGTCGATGCCGAGCGGGAGCAGGGTTTAATCAACGCGAAGCTGGTATTGAACAAGTAGATGTATGAACGCTTTTTCAATTTAAGCGAAACGCCTTTCTCTATCGCGCCGAACCCCCATTACCTTTATATGAGTCAGCAGCATAATGAAGCGCTGGCTCATTTAGTTTATGGGGTGGGACGTGATGGCGGTTTTGTGCTGCTCACGGGAGAAGTCGGCACCGGAAAAACCACCGTCTGTCGGTGTTTTCTGGAACAGGTACCGGCCGATACAGACGTTGCCTTTGTATTGAACCCGAAAGTCGATGTAGAGGAGTTGTTAGCCACCATCTGTGATGAGCTTTCCGTTCCCTATATTGGTGATAGCATCACCATAAAAGATTACGTGGATTGTATTAATACGTTTCTGTTAAGACAGCATGGGGAAGGCCGGCACACGGTGCTGATAATTGATGAGGCACAAAACCTGAGCCCTGCGGTGTTGGAGCAGATCCGCCTGCTGACCAACCTTGAAACCCACGAAAAAAAATTGTTGCAGATCATCTTGCTGGGGCAGCCCGAATTACAGGATATGTTCAGGCGAACGGAGCTGAGGCAGTTATCGCAAAGAGTGACCGCCCGTTTCCATCTCAGTGCGCTGAAAGAAGAAGAGGTGGCGCCGTATATATATCACCGCTTGAGTGTGGCCGGCTCTATCGACCCCAGAGCCATTTTTCCTCCCCCGGTAATCAAGCGCATCTATCAGATCTCCAAAGGCATTCCACGTATTATTAATCTGATCTGTGATCGCGCAATGTTGGGTGCCTATGCCAAGGAATCCCGTGTTATAGAACCCGCTATCATTAACAACGCTGCGAAGGAAGTATTGGGTTACGAGGTGTATTCACCCGTCCCGAAGCTTAAATATAAATGGCTGCCTGCGGTAGCCGGGGGTATGGCGGGTGGCTTGCTGATGTTCGCAATGTCCTTCTGGTTTATCAGCGACGGCAATCATCAATTGGACAAGGTGTCGCCGGCTAACTCTGGAATCACCGAGCAGGGCCAGGACCTGATTGAGTCGCCGGAGCAGAACAAAACCGGGCTGGCCTTCGAACAGGAGGAAGCGCCACCGCCAACCGCCATTCTGAGCCCGGTTGAGCAGGCTCTGCGGGACAAAGCCGCCAGCGGCGAAGAAAAACCGGTTGATGCGTTGGAAATGGCGGACGTTTACGCAAAGACTTCCCATTGGGAGGAAGCCGACGCCTACACGGATTTGTTTTCCAGTTGGAATAGGAATTACGATCCAAAAAAAGACGGCTCAGCCTGCAGTTTCGCCGAAGCCAGCGGGCTTTCCTGCCTGAGCAAACTGGGTAGCCTGGGGTCCATTAAGCACTATGGGTTACCGGTTATCCTGCGCCTTTACAACGATAAAGGCGACGAACGTTACGTTGTGATGAGACATTTGGGTGATCAATATGCGGATATATACGTGGCAGGTGAAGTCAGGAGAGTGAGTCTGGCTCAACTGGACGCATTCTGGCGCGGGCATTTC
Organism: Ketobacter sp. MCCC 1A13808; assembly: GCF_009746715.1. Lineage (NCBI taxonomy): Bacteria > Pseudomonadati > Pseudomonadota > Gammaproteobacteria > Pseudomonadales > Ketobacteraceae > Ketobacter > Ketobacter nezhaii. Next base: position 5,578 of record NZ_VRKW01000001.1, on the reverse strand, counting down.
TCCTTGTTATGGAGAAAACCGGAAGATTATTTTGGCCCCATGAGTCCGGGTACGATTGCACCCTTAAGCAAGTGGTTGTCGTATCAGCTCGATCTATGGGAAAACAAGCCTGAGCCCATGATGGGGCGATCAAGTTACGATGATGCTTTGGTAGAACGCGTGAAGTCCTTTCAGCGCCATGTAGGGGAGTCTGATGATGGTGTGGTGGGCTCCGGCACCCTGATCCAGCTCACCCGGCGGGTGGATGATTCTGTTCCGCAATTGCTGGATTCACAAAGGGGGAGCTGATGTCCTACATTCTGGATGCCTTAAGAAAGTCCGAGCAGGATCGTCAGCGCGGAAAAGTTCCGGATTTCCACAGTAATCCATCTCCGGTTAGCTCCGAATCCGGAAAACGACTGAATATATGGGCGGTCATCGCTATTGCTGTGGTATTGATAAATTTAACGCTGGTCGCGGTGTTCTGGAATAGATTGATGCCGGATTCTGCCGAACAGCCTACGGCAGTGGCCGAACGCCCGGCTTCGGACAGCGTACCTGAACCGGTGCAGCAGCAACCCGCTGAACCTGCTTCTATACCCGCTCCAGCAATACCGCCTTCGGTGGTGGCTGAGGACAGCTCTGCCACAGAGGCATCGGTGGGGCAGCCGGTGAGCCCTGCACAGCAGCAAAATGAACCGCAGTTCGAAACAATAAGGCCGGCACAGTCGGCCACCGGGGAATCAGAAGATACGGTGGAAACGGGTTCTGTGCCACAGATGGCATACGTGCCTCAAATAGAAGAGTTGTCGTCAATTGATCGGCAAAATATCCCCGATATGACCTTTTCATCTCACATGTTTTCGAGTGTATCCAAATACCGTTCGGTCATAATTAATGGCAAACGGCTAAAAGAAGGACAGCGCTATAACAACGATATCGTGGTACGTGAGATCACTGAATCCGGTGTGGTGATGAGTCAGGGGGGACTATTGTTCCAGGTGGATGTTTTGGGTCGCTGGGCTCAATAACGCGTAAAAGCGGACGAAAATAGCTTCGTCGACTAACCTTAGAGGGTGCAGATAGGCTGATATAACCTGGCCAGAGGTGCTCGAGATGGCAGCGAATAGTGAAGTAGTAGACGACAACCAACGCAGTGTTCCGCGCAGGCATCTTATCTATTACCTGCGGGTATTCAACGCGGAAAGCGGCGGGTTAATAGGTAATTTGGTGGATATCAGTACCAAAGGTATCATGGTGGTATCCGATAGGAAGCTGGAATCAGGGTTGCTTTTTCGCTTGCGAATGGTTCTGCCGGATACAGTTGAAGGCAGCAAAGAAGTAGAGTTCGATGCTGAAACCCGCTGGTGCCGTAGCGATGCCAATTCCGATTTTTATGATACCGGTCTGGAGTTAATCGATCCGACCAATGAGTTTCTGGATGCGGTGGACCGGTTGGTAGAGGATTGCTTATTTAAGGAGTAGTGCACGCTATTGCCCTTTTAACGAGATGGTTTGTTGTTTAGGTGGAAGATGAGCGTACTGGATTCCCTGCAAGTGAACTTTCGTTTGGCCAAGGCGCTGATTATTCATGGTAAAGATCGGTACCTGGGCGCCACCAAGACGGCTCTGGCGGTTGAAAAAATTTATCGTCAATACCGTACCCGCAGCAGGGTGCTTTCAGCAAATGAAAGTGCAGCAATGTTGCATCACGCACATCGTGACAGCGCAGACCTTATTTGTTCCCTCTGCCTTGAAAACGGTGCTATTTGGGTTAAGTTCGCTCAGTTTTTGAGTTGTCGTGCGGACTTGTTGCCGTTCGAATACATTGTCGCTTTGCAGCGCCTGCAGAATGACGCTGTACCTGCGAACTTCGAAGAAATACACGGCCAGATTATCGAAAGTTGGGGCGTAGATTGGGATACCCGGTTTATAGCCTTCGATGTCGTGCCGACTGCAACCGCGTCCGTCGCTCAGGTACATCGCGCCACCTTAAAAGACGGACGCAAAGTTGCGGTGAAATTTCAATTGCCAACCGCCAAAGCGCTTTTCGATCAGGATTCGCTGGTTTTTTCCTCTCTGGCTAGATCCATTGCCCCCCTGGTTCGTGAAATCGATATCCGCCAGGTCACGACACAGCTCATTAATATGACCCTCGAAGAGCTCGATTTTCACACAGAAGCGCGTAATCTGTCGCAATTTCGAAGCCACGAACACCTGCCGGGTATTTTGATACCGGAACTGGTAGAGGAGCTGAGTTCAGAAAAAATACTGGTCACCCGCTGGATAGATGGGCAACCTTTGAGCGATTACCTGGCGCGAAACCCGATACGCGGGAAAGTGATATTAAAGCGTTTGATGGCAAGCTATATTCACCAGATTACGCAACTAGGGGTTTATCACGCAGACCCGCACCCCGGTAATTTTCTGATAACCGAGGACGAACAGATTGCTATATTGGATTATGGAGCAATCGCGACGCTTACTGCGGAGCAGCGGGTGCATTACAGCAACTTGCTGATGGCACTACTGAGCACTGCGGTGGGAGAGGATGCCAACCTGGGAGCGCTTTTTATCAAAGCCGGATTTCACAGCGAAAACCCCTCGACATTGTTGCAGATTACAGACCACATTATTGGGGACAACCCGGCTGGCCTCAGCGTGAGTGAGCGGCTTAGTGACTCCCTTTATAAATTACGCAAAAGTAAGGTGAATATCCCGGACTCCTTTGTTGCAATGGCGCGGGTCATTATCACCATTGGTGGCTTTATGAATCAGCACGATGTGGGTTTTGAATTCGACCCTTCGTTAATAGCTGCTTGATAGTTAACGGATTTTTAGGTTGGTTGTCCGGATAAGTTTGATTACACAGCGTCTACAATTTCGAATTGAGCATGCTCGGTCAGATCAGTAAGATTACCGTTAAACCAATAAAAATTAGAACAGTTGAATAACTACTATTTTATCTCGGGGTGTTTTTGTGTTTTTACGCGGTGCTGCCAGAATCTTCTTTCTCTTCCTGTTGTGTTATTCGTTACCTGCGCACGCGTCGGATTCTGTGCAGGCAACTGAAATCGTGTTCAAAGAAACCATTCCCGAGTTGATGTTGTCGGGTGAAAGTTGGCGATATAAGAATGGCGACAGCTATGTCGGGCAATGGCTTCACAACAAACCCCATGGAACGGGTGTCTATGAGCGTATGAACGGAGACGTCTATCATGGTGAATTCCGCAATGGCTTACTGCACGGCATGGGTGACTACCAATTTGCCAATGGCGATCTTTATAAAGGTGAATGGGATAACGGTTTCGCCACTGGCTACGGAGAGCTTTTCTATCAAAACGGGAACCACTACGCGGGTGGTTGGCGACAAGGAAAGCGGGAGGGAGAGGGTGTGCTTCGCTACCGCAGCGGCTCTGTATACGAGGGACATTGGGTAGCTGACAAGAAAGAAGGTAAAGGGTTGATGTCGTATCGCAATGGTGAACGATACATTGGCGATTACAAAAACAATAAGCCTCACGGCAACGGGGTTAAAACGACTTCAACTGGACAAAGTTACCGGGGCACTTTTTCAAAGGGGGTCCCGCACGGTGTTGGTGAATGTAATCGTGATGGCGGGAAAATGCGGGTGTGCTTATACAACAAGGGTCGCCAGATTAAAGATTCTCGCAAACTTGAGTTGGCCAAAGCCTATTATGAAAAGAATCAACCTGTGTACGAGTTTGAAGGTGGAATAGCCTACCACTTGCAGGACGAGTACACCAAAGCCAGATACTATATTACGACGCGCAATGTCTGGTGGGAAAAGACGGTAGCCTTGCTGGAGACCCAACTCAGAATTCGCAGTGAAGATAAAGACCAGTTTCTATATCTTGTGGTGAACCGCTATACCGGCCCGGGGATTTATCATTTGCAAAAAGGCGATATTCTGGCTTCTTCACTCAATGGCGATGCAATAGAACTTGCGGACGATATAGTTGCGAGCCTGGAAATCACTTCCGACAAAGCCAATCAGATCGATGGGGTATTTAACATTCCGTTGTTAGCCGGAGAGTCTCCAGGGGAGCACGAGCAGCATTACCGTATTTTTGACGGGCGTTTTGAAGCCTCAGCCTCGACGTCGGCATACTCGGATGGCAGTAAAGCCGCAAGCGAATGGGTGAGTAATAAGGAATAGAAATGAAACGTCCGCCAGGCTGATTTAGCACTGGCGGACACGCTAGCCTTTAGAATGTCGCTACGCTGTTCCAGCTTAGGGTGCTGTTGACACCGCGCCATTGTCTCTTTCTACGTTACTAATATTGCGATTATTCTCAGTCACGGTATTACTCGTGGTCGGTCCGAAGAATGCGCCACGGAACTCGGTGCGCAGGCTTGCATCGGGACTCAGCTGAGCGATATTGGCCATACGGAAGATTATACCGACAATACCACCGGTGCCGCTGGTCGGTGCAAAATGGCCTTCACCATTCGTTTCTACCTGAGTGAGAATGGAAGAAGCGCCTTCTACGTTACGGCTGTTGCCGCTTGCAGGTGCCAGCGTATCGGAACTGCCCCAAATGGTGATCACCTCGACATCATCAGCCAGGTCGTCGTCGATTTGAGTGGTCCACCGGGTATCCGGTTGCACGGGTATCACGCAGTCGGCATCAATACGGTTTGCCGCGTTGAAAGAACCACCGCCTCCTTGTGAATGTCCGGCTGTGCATACCCTGGCGTCCGCAGCAATGATGCTGCTATAACGGCTACGTGCACTGTCCAGCGCGTCTTTCATTTCGCGGCCGGTGCCAGAGTTATCGGTGTTAGCTGCAGCAACGATGATGCAATGAGAGGCAACTGACTCAAGCATGGAGCGATAAGTCGTTGCATTACCTCCGGTACCGTTTCCCCACACCAAAACATTGAACTGTGCTGTACGGTTGCTTGAATCGCTGGGGATGTAATAGGTTGAGTCGGAGCCGCGAACGACGTCCACGCTACACCGGCCTTCACCTGAAGCGCGATCATATAGCGCTGCAAAACCTTGCCCTGAGCCGCTGCCGCCATTCCCGCCTCCGGTTTCTATTGCGGTGGCTGCTGTGGACAGTAATAACCCAGAAATCAGAGCCGCTCCGACGGTAAGTCTATTTTGTGTATTGGTTGGTTTCATTATTTTTACCTTTTCAAAAGTATAATTTTTATTAAGTGATTGCAGCTTGCCGAACATCGTTGCCGGGGAGGTTGCAACGCAGTCCGACGCTCGAAATACCGGGCTTGATATATATCTGGCCTAAAATATATCGAGGTTATGGCAAGCTTGTCGGCGATCCAACCGCAGTGCTTTTAATTGGGTGTACTGGGGGAATCGGGTCTATGGATAGCACGGCAAATAGGAAACGCTCAAACACGTATACACGATGTGGCCGTAAGACTGGGCGCCTTGGTCTGAATTCGGCTGCTTTTGAGATTGCTGAGTAATGGAAACCCGCGTAATTGGCCTATATACACCGGGTACGGGTTATTGATGATACCGGGGGGGCGGGCTGGTGAAGATCGATTTATCAGGTGAAAAAAAGCACCACAAAAGGCAGAACCAGGGCAGTCATTACGCCCGTGA